>NZ_JAAKZW010000014.1 GCF_011044995.1 Streptomyces mesophilus
CACCCTCTCCGCGCACCCGCCCTCGCTCTCCTGGGCCGAGGCCCGGGCCTTACTCCGTCCGGCGACGACTACCTCTGCGGTCTTCTCCTGGCGGCCAATGCAGCTTCCGTCACGCCGAGTTGGAAAGCCTCGCTGGCCGACGCCCTCATCGAAGCCCATGAACACACCACCCTCGTCTCCGCCTCCCTCCTCGCCCACGCCGCCACCGGCCACTGCATTCCCCAGGTCCATGACCTGCTGAGCGCCACGGCGGCTTCGGACGAGGTCCCGCCCGGCCCGCTCGCCGCCCTCCTCGCCGTGGGCCACAGCTCGGGCTCGGACCTGCTGCACGGACTGTGCGCGGGGGCGAGGCTGCTGACACGGCCGGACTGACCGCCGCGCAGCGCCCCGCTCAGGCCGAGTCCCGCACGATCAGCTCCGGATCGAAGACCACCGACGTGGGTTCGTCACGCTTGCCGTGGATGTGCTCCTCGAGCAGCCGGGCCATCTCGGCGGCCATGTCCTCGACCGGCTGGCGCACCGTGGTGAGTTGCGGGCTGCAGGTGACGGCGATGGTGGAGTCGTCGAAGCCGACCACCGCCACGTCCTCGGGAATCCGCCGGCCGTGCTCACGGAGCACCTGGCAGATGCCCTGGGCCATCAAGTCGTTCGCGGCGAACACCCCGTCCAGATCCGGGTGTTCGGCAAGGAGGCCGGCCATCGCGGCCATGCCGCTGGCCAGCGTGAACCCGCCCTCGGCTATCGGCACGTACGGACGGCCCTGGCGGGCCATCGCGTCCCGGAACCCGTCGAGCCGTTCCTGGCTGGCGCGCACGTCGAGCGGCCCCGCCACCGTGACGATCCTGCGGCAGCCCCGGGCGAGCAGATGGTCGGCCGCCTGACGTCCGCCGTCGCGGTGGTCCAGGTCGACATAGCTCAGGGCGACCGGGCGGGCCGGACGCGCGAAGAGCACCGCGGGCAGCCCCTCGGCGGCGAGTTGCGCGGGCAGCGGATCCTCCGGGTGCGTGGACACCACGAGCGCGCCGTCCGCGCTGCCTTGGCGCAGATACGACAGGACCTCGGCGCGCGCCTCCGCGCTCTCGGCGAACATCAGGACGGGATGCATGCGGCGCGGCCGCAGATGACCGATCACTCCGCTGACCACACGCCCGAAGAAGGGGTCGGCGAAGACCCGCGCGGTGAAGGCGTTCTGGTCCTGCGCCGAGGCACCGCCCGCCGTGGCGTCACCGGCGCCGGAGACCACAAGGGCGATCGTGCCGCTGCGCCGGGTGACCAGGGATCTTGCGGCACGGTTGGGCGTGTAGCCGGTGCGTTCGATCGCCCGCCGGACCAGATCCTGGATGCTCGGGTCCACGTTGCGCACGCCGTTGATGACCCGGGACACGGTCGCCCTGGACACTCCGGCTTCCCTGGCGACATCCTCCAGGGTCGGGGCCTGTCGGTTCATGCCCCGCACCTTAACCGTGCGGCCGGTCGGCTGAATAGAGCGCTCTCCCATGATCGTTGGAGGACGAGGCCGCGTACGGGGCCCCAGGTCCGAGGCCCCTCCACCGCTCACTCGTCGCCGGCCAGCCGCACCTCCACGGCCAGCCGTGGATCCCCTGCCGAGCGGCCGACGAGGAAGCGGCAGCGGCCGGGCTCCACACGCCACCCTCGCTCATCCACCGACCAGTACGTCAACAGCCGGGCCGGTACGCGTACTTCGGCCGTCACCGCCTGCCCCGGTCCGGCGCGCACCCCGGCATAGCCCACGAGGCGGCGCTCCGGGTACTCCACCGCCGCACCCGGCCGGGTCAGATACACCTGGACGACTTCGCGGCCTTCCCTGGGACCGGTGTTGCGGATGCGTACCGCCACCGTGACGTCCTCGCCGGGACGGACGACGGGCGGCCCGGCGGCCTCCTCGTACGCCCAGGTCGTGTATCCGAGACCGTGCCCGAACCAGTACGCGGGTGCCCGCCTGCCGCGTCGCGCCCAGGCCCGGTAACCGATGTGCAGACCTTCCGCGTAGTGCAGCCGGCCCGCGGCCGGCCGCGTCCGCGTGACCGGGGCGTCGGCCAGACGCACGGGCCACGTGGTGGGCAGTCTGCCGCCCGGCTCCACGCGCCCGAAGAGCACGTCGGCGAGCGCACCGCCCGCTTCCTGTCCGGGGAACCAGGACAGGAGCAGCGCGCCGACTTCGTCGCGCCAGGGCAGTTCGACCGGGCCGCCGCTGTTGACGACGGCGACGGTCCGCGGGTTGGCCGCCGCGACCGCCCGTACCAGCGCGTCCTGTTCCTGCCCGAGGGCGAGCGAGGTGCGGTCGCTGCCTTCGCACTCGGTGTGCTCGGTGGTGCCCACGGCCACGATGACCGCATCGGCGCCATGGGCCGCGGCGGCCGCCTGGCGCAGTGTGGTGTCGAGGTCCTCGGACGGGGGCGCCGCGCTCAGGACCGTCGCGCGGCCGGTGTCCGGCGCGAGCTGCCGGGTGGCCACGACCAGCACCTCGCATCCCGCGGTCAGCTCCACCTCCGCCTCCGCGGCGGGCGGGTTCACGTGCACGACCGCGGGATCGTCCGTCGCGCGGGGGAAGTCCCCGTCGAGGACGAGGAGTTCGTCCACGGTGATCCGCATCCGCCCGAACCCCGCGAGGCCCAGCCGCCAAGTCCCGGACACACGTGGCTGCAGCCGGGCCCTGAGCTCGACCGTGTGCGCTCCGGGGGCCACGGGCGGCTCCAACTGCCGCCCGGACCGGCGGTGTCCGGAGTACAGCGGGCGGCCGTTCGCGTCGAGGACGCGGAGCCGCAGTCCCGGCTGCCCGGTCACCGGGTCGGTGCACAGGTCGGGGTCCAGCGGCGGCGCGGGACACCGCGGTGCGGGGCCCGGCACGTGCACGACACGGGCGCGACCGCGCAGTGCGGCCCGGATACCGGCCAGGAACGGCATCTCCGCGTGCGGGAAGACACCCGCGCTGCCGCCGCCCTGGGTGCGGGTGCGCGCGGCCGGTGCGCCGATGACGGCCACCGTCTTCAGTGCATGCGGGTCCAGCGGCAGCACCCCCCGATTGGTGAGCAGCACCATCCCCGACACGGCTGCGCGCCGCACCAGCCGCCGGCTCGCGGTGGAACGCGGCGACGCGGCCAGGTGCCCTGCGGCCCGTACGGCAGAGTGCTCACCGCGCTGCAGCCAAGCGGCCAGCCGCAACAGCCGACGCACCTTTTCGTCCACGGCCTCCTGGGGCACCTCGCCGTTCTCGACGGCGCGCAACAAGGCCTCGCCCCACGGCCCTTCGGGCCCGGGCATGACCAGATCGAGGCCGGCGGCCGCGGTGTCGGCGGTGGTGCGTACGGCACCCCAGTCCGACACCACGACCCCGTCGAAGCCCCACTCGCTCTTGAGCGGATCCGTCAGGAGCGCGTTGGCGCTCATCGTGGCGCCGTTGACGCTGTTGTAGCCCGCCATGACGAGGCGTACTCCGGCGCCCACGGCCGCTTCGAAAGGCGCCAGGTACACCTCGCGCAGCACCCGCTCGGCGACGCGGACGTCGACGGTGAGCCGGTCGGTCTCCGCGTCGTTGGCCACGTAGTGCTTGGCCGCGGCGGCGACGCCCTGCGCCTGGATCCCGCGGACCAGTGCCGCCCCGGTTCGCCCGGTGAGTTCGGGGTCCTCGGAGAAGCACTCGAAGTGCCGTCCGCCGAGCGGGCTGCGGTGCAGATTGAGGTTGGGCGCGAGCACCACGTCCACCCCCTTGCGCCGGGCTTCGGCGGCGAGCAGCCCGCCGAGGGACTCGACCAGCTCGTCGTCCCAGGCCGCCGCGAGCGCCGAGGCCGAGGGCAGCAGCACCGAGGTGCTCCGTTCGTCCCAGGTCTGGCCGCGGACGCCCGCGGGACCGTCGGAGAGCACCGACTCCCGCAGCTGCACGGCAGGTTCGGCGTGCGTGCGCCAGGTGGTGGCCCCGGTGAGCAGCCGGACCCTGGCGGCCGGGGTCAGTTTCTCGAGCAGCCGGTCGAGTTCCTCGTCGTTCACTCGGACCTCCCTTCGTGAGGTGTACCGGTCGGCGGTGTACGGATCAGCTGTAGACGCCGAACTCGTACAGCGAGTAGCCCCAGCCGGTCCCGCGGGCGGTGCCGTGCACGCGGACATGGCGGGCGGTCCCGGAGATGTCGAAGGAGTCGACGCCGCCGTTGCCGTCGGTCACCTCGCGCACGGTCTGCCAGTTCTGCCCGTCGTCCGAGGTCTGGATCGTGTACGCCTTCGCGTACGAGGCCTCCCAGACGAGCTGGACGTGCCGGAACGTCGTGCGCGAACCGAGGTCGACGCTCAGCCACTGCGGGTCGGCCCAGTCGCTGGCCCAGCGGCTCGTCGCACCTCCGTCGACGGCGTTCGAGGCCGGGCACGGGCAGTCGCCGTAGCTCTGCTGGAAGGAGGACGCGGTGGCCGGCTTGCCGAGCGCCACATTGGTGCCGCCCGGGGTGGGCGGCACGACCTTGACCGACCGTGTCTCGACGCCCACGTTGCCCCTGCCGTCCTTGACCTTGACGTACACCTTCCAGACGCCGGGCTTGTCGGGTGCGGTGACCTTGAGGCGTCCGCCGCCGAGGTCGGTGTGGGGCACGGTCGTGAGGTACTTGTTCTGGTCGATGTAGTTGCTGCCGACCTGCACCTCGTGCGTCAGCGCGTCGCCGTCGGGGTCGGTGACCTGCGTGGCGAGGGTGAGATCGCGCCCGGCCCCGACCTTCGTGGCATCTCCTTCGACGTCGAACCGGCCGATGACGGGCGGGGTGTTGTCGCCCGAGGTGTCGCCTCCGTACGCGCGCTTCAGTGCGTAGTACGAGAGCCGCTTCTCGCCGGCGGGCAGCAGGTTGAACCAGATGCCGCCGAAGTCGTACTCGAGGCCGTAGTGGAAGAGCGTGGCGCCGAGCGCGACGCCCTGATGGTCCTTGATGCAGTTCCAGGCACGTGTGTAGCCCTCGGCCTTGGCGCGGTCGGTGGGCTCCTCGGGCACGCCGTTGATGTCGTCGGGCACCTCCCACTCGCCCGCGGGTCCGCCCTCGGTGACGATGTACGGCTTGCTGTACCCGCCCTGCTCCCAGGCGGACTTGACGTCGCATACGGCGTCGTAGGAGTTCACCGCGTACAGGTCCAGGTCGGGTGCGTTGCGCTTGTAGTAGGGCCAGGCGCCGACCCAGGCGTCGGTGGAGGTCACGGGGTGGTTCGGGTCCACGGCGTGGATCTTCTTGGTGACGTCGTTGACGAAGGCCGTGTAAGCGTTGCGCTGGGCTTCCAGTTCGTCGCCGCTGTAGCAGTTCTGCAGGCCGAGCACCGACTCGTTCCCGACGTTCCACATCAGGACGCCCGGGTGGTCCTTGTACTCCTGGACCCACTTGGGGAATTCGTCGAGCATCTGGTTCTTGTACGCGGTGTCCGTCAGGTAGTTGACGCAGCCTCCGCTGCCCGGCCCGCCGCCGGGCTGGAGCCAGAAGCCGGCGATCACCTTGATGCCGTGGGCGGCCGCCGAGTCGAACAGGGGCTTGCTGGAGGCGTCGGTGCCCCAGGTGCGGACGGTATTGACGCCCATCGATCTGAGGTCGGGCATATAGCGGTCGGCGTCGGCGACCGAGGGCCCCCAGGTGAGGCCCTTCACCTGGTACGGACTGCCGTCGACGGTCAGCTGCCAGTTGCCCTGGCCGCCGGTCACCTTCACCACGCTCGGGGCGGCCTGGGCGCTCTGGGCGGGCAGGACGAGTGCGCCGGCGGCGAGCACGCCGGCGATCAGCGGCGCCGCTGCACGGCGCGCGCGGGTTCGGGGTCGGATCATCGTTGCCTCTCCGGTACGGATGCGGGTGCTGGGGGTGCCGCGGGAGCCGGCCCGGGCTCAGCGGGGGGCGTGGTGCCCGGGCCGGCCCGGTTCAGGGCAACTCGTAGTTCTCGTTCAGGGCGGCCCCGGCTTCGGGGTGGTTCTGGTCGTAGCCGCGTGCGTCGCACTGCAGCGCGCCGACGACGCAGTGGTCGACGAGGGCCTCGAGGGTGCGGTCGTCCCAGGCGTTGAAGAAGTCGTAGTGGAACGACCAGGCCTCACCGGACGAGAGCCGCACGTTCGACAGATCGCCGTTCACGGGGAAGGCCATCTTGAACTCGATCATCGGCAGCGCGACCGGATGCGAGGCGGGGCAGATGTTGTTGTTCGTCCCGGGGTTCACCACCGGATACGCCATGTGGCTCTGGTGGTTCGGGGTGTCGAGGTACTTGCCGTCCCAGCAACTGGGCGCCTGGAAGCGGATGTTGACCTGGACGTCCTCGCGTTCGGGGCAGTTGGTCGGGAAGTCGGTGTTGAAGAAGCTGTCACCGCACTCCCAGCCCTCCACGAACCCCTTGTGGGCGCGGAACTCCTCCCGGCTCTGCAGCGGGCTGCCCACGACGTAGCGCAGCCCCTTGGGGAAGGGCCGCACGCTGGTGTAGTCGGTGACGCCCGCCTTGTAGTAGATGACCTGCGGTCCGATCGGCAGGACCGGCCGGTCGCCGTCGAGCAGCGTGGGCATCCAGTACGCCGACTTGTCGCCGGGCGCCCGGCACTTGGTGCCGGCCGCGGAGAGCGAGGCCGTGGTGCTGGCCGCGTCGGTCGTGGTGTTGCCCATGAACGTGTGGTCGTGGGACTTGCCGGGCTGCTGCGGATAGACGATCGGGTCGTCCGGACGGGTGTGGCTGACCGAGCAGTTGGCCTGGAACTCGTGGAAGTAACGGTGCGGCGGCTCCTTGGTTGACGGCTCGACGCCGGTGACCGGCGGTTCGGCCGGTATGTAGCCGTCGCCGTCGGGGTCGTCCGCCGCGGCGCGCGTCGAGGCGGCCATCTGGTGACCGGCGTGGGCGGCCTGCGCCATGGGGGCGGCGGCCGGCGCCGCACCGCTCGTGGGCGGGCCGTCGACGCTGGAGGCGACACCGCCTATCCCGAGCGTGGTGAGCAGCAGGGCGCCGGCGATCAGACTCCCTGAGAGGACTTTCGATCTCCGTGGCATGGAGACCTCCTGGTCGATGGAAGGACGGTGGGGGTCGGGCTCTCACCCGGATTGCGCCTTCACGGGGAAAGCGGGAGAGCGCTCTCCCACTGCGGGAGTGTTGAGGTGGCCGCGTAGGACTGTCAAGAGTTCGAACGGAAGGATCAGCGGGGACCGCAACTGCCTTCATTCCCTGATGTGTTGAGGAGGAGGCTGCTGTGGCTCCGGAACATGGTGCGACACCTCTTGACGCGGGCTCACCGCACCTGAAGCATGCACGTTCGGAGAGCGCTCCCCCACCCCTGCCCGTTCATTACATGAACCAGGAGAGCCGCCCATGTCCTCAACATCCCCCCACAACCCCCAAGAGCCGTCGCACGGTTCATCGGTCGGCCGACGCACCGTCCTGGGCGCCGCCGCCACGGCCGCGGTCCTGTCGGCCACCGTCGGCCGTGCCTCTGCGGCACCCGCCGACGCATCCGCGTCCGCGTCCTCACAAGCGGCGAAGCCCCTGCGCGACCTGCCCGGCGGCGGCGACCTCGGGCCGAACGTGATCGTCTTCGACCCGTCGACGCCCGGCATCCAGTCGCGGCTGGACGAGATCTTCCGCGCGCAGGAGTCGGCCCAGTTCGGCACCGGCCGCTACGCCCTGCTGTTCAAGCCCGGAACGTACAACGGCCTCAACGCCCAACTCGGCTTCTACACCTCGATAGCGGGCCTCGGCCTGTCCCCCGACGACACCACCATCAACGGCGATGTGACCGTCGACGCGGGCTGGTTCAACGGCAACGCCACCCAGAACTTCTGGCGCTCCGCGGAGAACCTGGCCCTCGTCCCGGTCAACGGCACCAACCGCTGGGCGGTGTCCCAGGCGGCGCCGTTCCGCCGGATGCATGTGCGCGGGAGCCTCAACCTCGCGCCCGACGGGTACGGCTGGGCCAGCGGCGGCTATATCGCGGACAGCCGGATCGACGGCCAGGTCGGACCGTATTCGCAGCAGCAGTGGTACACCCGCGACAGCGCGGTCGGCGGCTGGGTCAACGCGGTCTGGAACATGGTGTTCTCCGGCGTCGAGGGTGCCCCGGCCCAGAGCTTCCCCAACCCCCCGTACACCACGCTCGACACCACCCCGGTCTCGCGCGAGAAGCCGTTCCTGTATCTCGACGGCAGCGCGTACCGCGTGTTCCTGCCGGAGAAGCGCACCGCCGCCCGCGGCGTCAGTTGGGGATCGGGCACGCCACGCGGCACCTCGCTGCCACTGGAGCAGTTCTACGTGGCGCGTCCTGGCGATTCGGCCGCCACACTGAACCAGGCGCTCGCCCAGGGCCTGCACCTGCTCCTGACCCCGGGCATCTACCACGTCGACCAGCCGATACAGGTGGAGCGCGCGGGTACCGTAGTCCTGGGGCTCGGCTACGCGACGCTCATTCCCGACGGCGGCGCCACGGCCCTGACCGTCGCCGACGTCAGCGGCGTACGCCTGGCCGGTTTCCTGATCGACGCCGGGCCCGTCAACTCCGCGACCCTGATCGAGGTGGGCCCGCAGGGTGCCTCCGCCGACCACTCGGCGGACCCGATCACGGTGCAGGACGTGTTCATCCGGGTCGGCGGCGCGGGCGCGGGGAAAGCGACCTGCGGCATGGTCGTCAACGCCCGCCACACGATCATCGACCACACCTGGATCTGGCGCGCCGACCACGGCGAAGGAGTCGGCTGGGAGACCAACCGCTGCGACTACGGCCTGATCGTCAACGGCGACGATGTCCTGGCCACCGGCCTGTTCGTGGAGCACTTCAACAAGTACGACGTCCAGTGGTCCGGGCAGCGCGGCCGCACCGTCTTCTTCCAGAACGAGAAGGCGTACGACGCACCGGACCAGGCCGCGATCCAGAACGGATCGATCAAGGGGTACGCGGCGTACAAGGTGGCCGACTCCGTGACGGAGCACGAGGGTTGGGGCCTGGGCAGCTACTGCTATTACAACGTCGACCCGAGCATCGTGCAGCACCACGGTTTCGCGGCTCCGGTCACGCCGGGCGTGCGCTTCCACGGCCTGCTGGTGGTGTCACTCGGCGGCAACGGCCAGTACGAGCACGTCATCAACGACACGGGCGCCCCGACATCGGGTACGTCGACGGTGCCGTCCACGGTGGTGTCGTATCCCTGATGGTCCGCCGGGCGTCCCTCACGTGCGTGCCGTACCGCCGTACGGCACGCACGCGAGGCAATGCGACCTATGCGACTCGGCTCAGCTGTCGGGCGTGAGCGTGAGCGTCTGCTCGTCGGCGGTGCGTCCGCCGCCGACCGGGTTGCCCGTGGTGTCGGTCCACGCGCGGGTCGGCGTCGTCTCCACGAGACGGTCCCCGTCCGCCGACATGCCGATGACCAGGCCGCTGTAGCGGTTGACCAGGCGGTACGTGTCGGTGGGCGCGCCGTCCGTCGTGGTGGTGCGGATGACGAACCACTGCTGGCCGACGCTGGGACCGCCCTTGGGCGCCGCCGTCACGGTCGGGTCGGCGCCCCAGGCGCGGCCCGCGTTCCGGCTCGAATCGACGCCGAGGAGCTGCTTGGTGGCGGCGTTGGCGATGCGGTACGAGCCGTCACCGTTGGACGTGAAGGTCCACTTGCTGCGGGCGGAGCCGGCGGCGGACAGGGAGGTGGTGCCGGAGCCGCGGGCTGCCTGGGCCAGGGCGCGCCCGCCTTCGCTTGCGATGGTGTACGTCCCGCCCGACTGGACCGGTGCGGCGGGCGAGTCCGTCTCGATCGCGGTGTTGTAGTACTCGCCGCTGCCGCCGCCGGAGCACTGCCAGGAGCAGTAGTTGCGGAAGTTCTTGCCGACGATGGTGGAGCCGGTCTTGTTCACCGAGTCCAGCATCCAGCGGTACCAGGACCCCGACTTGTAGGCGCCGGTGTCGCCGATCAGCTTCCACTTCTGCGTGGACAGGTCGTCGGTCGCGTAGAAGCGCTGGGACTTGCTGCTGTCCTGGACGATCGCTTCGGGTGTGCCGATGTACAGGCCGAGGTACGCGTTGTAGGCGATGTTCATCGTCAACAGGTCGGACTTGGCGGGGAGTTCACCGGCCGCGACCTGCTCGGCGACGTTCCCGTCGTTCGCCGGGTCGTAGTCGTGCTCGACGGGCGTGTAGCCGTTGGGGTTGTCGGCGTCGACCGGCTCCATGTTGCTTTCCTTGCCGCCGACTCCGGGCTGCGACCAGGCGCCGTCGTACCACTTCTGCCAGGACCCCGGCGCCATCTTCGCGGACATCGGGGCGCGCGCCACATGGCCGCGGCTGCCGTCGGTCCAGCCGCCGGAGACGCCGCCCTTCGGGATGGCGCGGGAGTTGTAGTAGACGTAGAAGTAGCCGGACGCGGTGTCGACGAACAGCCGCGCGTCACCGTTGCCGTAGTGGTACAGGTCGTGCGGGAAGGCCTCGTTGTCCCCGCGCTTCGTGCTGTACGGCGAGGTCAGGACGTGGTCCTTGATGTCCCAGGTCTTGCCCTGGTCCTTGGAGACGGCGTAGTCGAGCGCGTCGTAGTGCAGTCCGTCGTCGAAGGGGCTCGGCGTGAACTCGTTGTGCACCAGGCCGTACCAGTCACCGGTGTCCGGGTCGACCCACACGCCCATGAGGTCGCAGTAGTTCTTCTGCGCGTAGTGCGAGGTGTCGGGCGCGTATGTGGACTCGCGGCCGGTGGGGCTGTTGTTGCAGCGCCAGGTCGTGTCGTCGTTGCGGTCACGTGCGTCGGCCGGGTTGACCGCGCTGCTGAGCTTGGTGTCCAGCTTCGCCGAGTCGAAGTCGCCGCCCGTGTAGAACGACCACTTGCGCGGGTCGTTCGCCGCGTACAGCGCGTGCGCGGACTGGTAGTGGAACGTGCCGTCCTTGTCGATGTACGTGCCGGCGGGGGTGTCGTCGGGGTTGGTCCACGTGCCGATCTGCCCGACGTTCACCGAGTACGACGGGGCGTCTTCGGCGGCGGCTGCCGTCGGCGACGACAGCGCCGCACCTGCCACCAGGGCGGCCGCCGCGGCGAACGCGCCGGCCGTCCGTGCTCTCGTACGAGCGGACATACGAGTTGACACAGGTACTCCTCGATTCAGGAGAGGGGGGAGGGGGATCGAACCGGCGACCACCCGAGGGCGGTACGCCACTCGAGGACCAGCCAGCCGCGGTGCGGCAGAGCGGGCTCGAGGTGCAGAGGGCCGGCCGCCGACGTCATGGCGGCCGGGGCCGGGTCGGCCAGCGGCGCGAGCAAGGTGGCGCGCACCGTGTCCGGAGCGGGAGCGTGGGGCAGGTCGATGCGCGGATGGGCGGGGTCGGCGCTGCCGTTGGCGATCGCGAGCCGGAGCGTGTCGCCCGACCGCGACAGCCGCGGGATGAGATGGGGAGCGCCGTCGATCAGCGGAAGCCGGGGGTGAGCGCCCTCCAGGAACCGCACCGACGTGTGGAGCAGGCGCTGTCCCCGGTCGCTGCGGGCCAGTCGGTCGGGCGCCGTCGCGGCGAGGACCGCGACGCGTCCGCCGAGAGCGTTCACGTAGTGGCAGCGGCCTGCGCCCCACTGGCTGTCGTCCGGCGTCAGGATCTCGGTGATCACCTGGGCGCCGGGGGCCGGTTCGAGCAGGGCGAGCGCCGGCTGGACGTCGACGCTCACGTACGCGCCCTCGTCCGCGCCGGCGAGTGCCGTGATCCGCTCGGCAGCGTAAGGGCCGGGCTGTGCCGGTTCCTCCCGGGCGTACAGCCGTCCGGCGCGCACCCCGAGCAGGTCGGCGAAGCCGCGCTCGGTGAGCAGCTGCGCGGCCACCCCGTCCAAGAGCAGCCCGCCGCTCAGCATCGCGCGCAGCTCGTCGTCGCCGAAGGCGTCGACGGCCCGGCCGAACAGCGCCTGGACGGGGGCCGGTTCGGCGGTGACGGGAACCCCGTAGCCGAGCAGGAAGTCCGCGGTCCGCGCGGGACCGGCCTCCAGTTCCTGCCAACTCCCACCGGTGGTCCGCAGGTGAGTGGCGGTGTCCGGCTTCCACGGCAGTCCGATGCCGAGGGAGGCGGACTGTTCGGGGTGCAGCCGGGCGGCCCAGTCGAGGGCGGGCCGTGCGCGGCTCAGGAGCCGGTCGATGCGCGGGAACTGTTCGGCCCGCTCGGCCGAGCTGGGGTGCACGTTCAACAGGAGTGCGTCGGCGCCCGAAAGCTGCGCGGTCACCATCTCGGACCAGGTCTGCGTGTCCGACTTCGACCAGGCGGTGTGCGGCCAGTTCTCGATCTCGGGCTCGCAGGCCACATAGGGCGGACGCAGCGCGCGTTGCGCCTCGAGGGACCACACGGCCGAGGTCAGACTCCGGCCCGGAGTGTCGGAGTAGGGGGCGAAGTGCGGCCGCTGGGTGGCCTGTTGCCCGATCGACAGCGCGGTGAACAGGGCGTCCCAGTCGCGTCCCTCGACGGAGTGCATGGCCGGCAGTGAGCTCATCAGGCCCAGCCGGCTGCGGCCGGCTGAGTTCTCCCGTACGGACTGCGCGAGCCCTTCCGCGACTTCGAGCTGCGCGGTGCGCCAGACCTGCTGGAGCAGGGCGCGCCAGGGATGCGGGCGTCCGGGTGCGGTGACGGCGGCGACCACTTCCTCGCGTGTGACCTCCTCCCCCACGAGCCGGGACAGGCGCTCCATCATGAGCGGCTCGAAGCCGCCGCCCCAGTCGAGCGGTGCGTGGTTGTGGAAGCGGAAGTCGTCCTCGACCCACAGCACCCGGAAGCCGAGCTGAGCGAAGCGCCCGTAGTGCGCGTACAGCCAGGTGCGCCATGCCGGGCAGGCGAACGACGCCTGGGCGGCGGCCACTTGTCCGCTCGGCGAGACCATGGGGGCGAAGCCGAGCCGGTCCCTGCGGCCGCGGTCCGCGTGCCCGACCGTCACCCACGGGTTGAGGCTGACCTCCACGCCCGCGCCCGTCAGGACGTCGCGCGCCTGGGCCGCCGCCGCGAACCAGGTGTCCTCCTCCGCTCCGGCCAGATGACCGGTGTACGCCTCTTCGGCGCCGAGCAGCAGGACGACTTCCGCGACCTCGTTCTCCTGGCACACCTTGGCCAGGTGCCCGGCCCGCTCGGCCAGGTCACCGCCGGGCCGCAGCTGGTAGCGCAGGTGGTAGCGGGCCCTCGGGCCGCGGGGCGTCAACGGCACCTTCATCCATCGTCTCCATCGCCGAGCTCGATTAGTTCGACTAGAATCTGAAATTAATACTTCCTAGTCAACAGGCCGGAACCGGAAAGTTTCTGACAGTGATCAAGGGCCTCTCGCCGAGGACCGACCGTTCGCGTACGTTGACCGGGAGTACGGCGAGCGCGCGAAGAGGGGCCAAGTGAACGTAGATCCACCCAGATCAGGCGTACGGAACGTGGGCGGGGATGGATCGTCCAAGGCACGCGACCGTGCGTCGCTGCGCCGCACCAATCTCGCTCTGGTGCTGCGTCTGTTGCGGGACGCGGGACCACGGCCGCGCACGCAGATCGCGACGGAGACCGGCCTGCCCAAGGCCACGATCACCAACCTGGTCGCGGAGCTGGTGGAGCGCGGTCTCGTACGCGAAGGGGACTCCGCGCGCGACGGCGCCGTCGGCCGCCCGAGCCGCACCCTCGCGATCGACGGCCGTTCCGTGTGCGGTATCGGCCTGGAGATCAGCGCCGACTACGTCCATCTGATCGCCCTCGACCTGCGCGGCGAGGTCGCCGCCGAACACCGCCTGCCGCTCGACGCGCGGGCCGCCGGTCCGGACGCGGTCCTCGACCGGGCGGCGGAGGCGATCCGCGCCACCCGCCGGACGCTGCAGGGCCGGAAAGCGCAGGCGGTCGCGGTGACCGTGGCCGCGCCGGGCGTGATCCAGCGCGACAGCGGAGTCGTCTCCTACGCACCGAACATCGGCTGGCGTGATGTCGATGTGGTCGGCGGCCTACGGGAGCGGCTCGGCCGCGGCTGCCCGCCGGTCCGGCTGGAGAACGACGCCAAACTCGGCGCCGTGGCCGAGTACTTGGTCGCCGCGCAGGCCGGTATCCACGACCTGATCTATGTGACCGGCGAGACCGGCGTCGGCGGCGGCATCATCTCCGACGGACGATTGCTGCGCGGATCGGCCGGATTCGCCGGCGAGATCGGCCATATGCGCCTGGCCCCCGACGGAAAGCCGTGCGCCTGCGGCCGGCAGGGCTGCTGGGAGACCATGGTCGGCCTCAACGCCCTGCTCGAGCACGCGGCCGCACCCGACGACCCCGTACGCGACCCGAGCGTGGACCTGGAGCAGCGCCTCGCGGAACTCAGACGCCGGGCCGACGCGGGCGAGCCCGCCACCCGGGCCGCGCTCGACAAGATCGCCGACGGACTCGGCCTGGGACTGACCGTACTGGCCGATGTGCTCAACCCGCGGGCCATCGTCCTGGGCGGCTACTTCGCCTACTTCGGCGACCACTTCATCGCGCAGGTGGAGAACGAGCTCACCGCACGCGTCGTGGCCCCCGACGCCGGCGGCTGCACCGTCCTGGCCTCCACCCTCGGGTTCACCGCGGCGGCGCGCGGCGGCGCCCACGCCTCGCTGGACTTCGTGTACCAGGATCCGGGCGGGACGATGGCAGCACCCGGGTGATACAAGGCACCCGGGTGCTACAAGGATCGCAACCCCCGCTTGATACGCGAGGGTTGGCCGGTCAGCCCGAAGGCCGACCGGCCAACCCCAGAGCGACCGCTCAGAAGCTCACCCTTCGGCAGTGCCCGCCCGCACCGGCCCCCCCGATCGTCCGGGCCACCGCCGCGGCCATCGCCTCTCGCCCGGCCGCCAGATACTTGCGGGGGTCGACCACCGCGGCGTGTTCGGCGAGGTGGTCGCGTATCGCCCGGGTCATGGCGACGTTCAGCGCGGTCCCCACGTTCACCTTGGCGATGCCGCCCGTCACGGCCAGGGCGAGTTCGCCGGCCGGGACGCCCGACGAACCGTGCAGGACGAGCGGCACCTTGACCGCCTCGCGCAGCGCGGCGAGCAGCGCATGGTCGAGCGTCGCCGTGGCCTCGGTCATCGCGTGCGAGCTGCCGATGGCGACGGCCAGCGCGTCGACTCCGGTCTCGGCGACGAACTCCCGTGCCTCGCCGGGCTCGGTGCGCGCGCCGGGTGCGTGCGGGTCCAGCGGCGGCCGGCCGTCCTTGCCGCCGACCTCGCCCAACTCGGCCTCGATCCACAGGCCTTGGGAGTGCGCCCAGTCCGCGGCGGCCCGCGTGGCGGCGACGTTCCGCTCGTACGGCAGATGGGCCGCGTCGTACATGACCGAGCTGAACCCGGCAGCCGCGGCCTGCCGCAACAGGTCGTCGCGCTTGACGTGGTCGAGGTGCAGGGACACCGGCACGGAGGCGCACTCCGCGGCGGCGACGGCGGCCCGGGCCAATGGCAGCAACTGCCCCTGCCGGAAGGCGACCGCGTTCTCGCTGACCTGAAGGATCACGGGCGATCCGGCGGCCTCCGCACCCGCGATGACCGCTTCGACGTGCTCAAGGGTGATGACATTGAAAGCGGCGACGGCCTGCTGCTTGGCCGCGGCCTCGGCGACGAGTGCGCCGGTGGTGGCGAGTGGCATCGAAGTCCCCCTTCCGGCCGGTCAGGCGGAGGCGAGCACGACGGACCGGGTCAGATGCCGCGGCCGGTCCGGGTCGAGACCGCGCGCCGCCGCCACCGCGACGGCCAGCCGCTGGGCCCGCACCAGCTCGGCCAGCGGGTCGAGCGTCCCCTCGATCCACAGGGCCCCGGTCGCACGGACCTGCTCGGCGAGACCCTCCGGCGCCGCACCGAACATCCAGGTGGCCGTGCCGGTGGTGGAGATGGAGATCGGTCCGTGCCGGTACTCCATCGCCGGGTACGCCTCGGTCCAGGACAGTGACGCCTCGCGCATCTTCAGGGCGGCCTCCTGGGCGAGGCCGTTGGTCCAGCCCTGGCCCAGGAAGCTGAACTGGGTGCTCTCCACGAGCCCTTCGGGCAGCGGCTCGGCCAGCGCCACGCGCGCGTCGGCCACGGCCTGAGGGGTGTGCAGGCCCAGATGCGCCCGCAGCAGGGTGAACGCGGTGGTGGCGAACCGGGTCTGCACCACCGACTCCTCGTCGGCGAAGTCGAGCACCACCACGTCATCGGCGGCCGTCATCACCGGCGTATGCGGGTCGGCGGTGATCGCGGTCGTCCGGGTGCTCCCGCGCAGCCGCGCGAGCAGCTCGAGCACCTCGGTGGTGGTGCCGGACCGGGTCAGGGCGATCACCCGGTCGTACGTGCGGCCCACCGGGTATTCGGATGCGGCGTAGGCGTCCGTCTCGCCCAGGCCCGCGCTCTCACGCAGCGCGGCCACGGACTGCGCCATGAAGTACGAGGTCCCGCAGCCCACGAGAGCGACCCGCTCCCCCGGTGCGCCGAGCGCCTGCCCGTGCCCGGCCGCCGCCTCGGCGGCCCGCTCCCAGCAGTCGGGCTGGCTGTTCAGTTCCGCCTCTATGTGGCTCATGCCCACTCCGCTCATCAGAATGATTGTTCCTGCAAGATAAAGCCTTGTTTCAAACATAATCAAGCATTGAGGTGTGCGTTAAGGTCGTCCCGGACGGTGCGTGTCACGCACCGACGGACCGACAGGGAGGCTGTGGATGTCACGCGAGGCGCGCTGGCAGGCACTCCTGGAACTACTCGTGGAGCGCGGCCGCCTGGACGTCGAGGGCGCGGCGAAGGAGCTCGACGTGTCCGCCGCGACCATCCGCCGCGACTTCGACCAGCTCGCCGAGCAGCAGATGCTGGTACGCACCCGCGGCGGCGCCCTCGTCCACGGCGTCTCGTACGAGCTGCCGCTGCGCTACAAGACGGCGCGGAAGGTCTCGGAGAAGGAACGCATCGCCAAGGCGGTGGCGGGCCTCATCACGCCGGGCGAGGTCGTCGGCCTGACCGGCGGCACCACCACGACCGAAGTGGCCCGCGCCCTGACCCTGCGGCCCGACCTCGCGGACGGCGCACCGGCGTTGACCGTCGTCACCAACGCGCTCAACATCGCGAGCGAACTGGCCGTCCGGCCCCAGTTCAAGATCGTGGTGACCGGCGGCGTGGCCCGCCCCCAGTCCTACGAGCTGGTCGGCCCGCTCGCCGACGGCGTCCTCGACCAGATCGCGCTCGACATCGCGGTGGTCGGCGTGGGCGCCTTCCACGTGAAGCACGGCGCCAGCGCCCACGACGAGGGCGAGGCCGGCATCAACCGCCTGCTGTGCGAACACGCCGCGCGCGTCGTCGTGGCCGCCGACTCCACCAAGCTGGGCGAGCGCGCCTTCGCCCGCATCTGCACGACCCAGCAGGTGGACGTCCTGGTGACCGATACGGGCCTGTCCCCGGAAGCTGCCGCCCAGTTCTCCGACGCGGGCGTGGAAGTCCTCACCGTCTGACGGCTGCCGCAAGGCGTGCCACGACCTGCCGGCCGCCGCGAGGTGCCCGGCCCGGGAGGAGTCACGCTCCCAGGCCGCGCCGGCGCTCAAGCCCTCGTCTGACCGGCGTCGAAGTACCGGACGAGGTCCGCGTCCAAGGCCGGGACGTCGTACGGCGTGCCGCCGTCGCGCAGCGAACGGGTCGCGAGTTCGCCCGCGGCCACGCTCATCCGGGCCGCGACCGGAGAGGTGTCGGTGACGCCCCCCTCGCGGACGAAGCGGCAGAACTCCTCGATGATCCGGCCGTCCGCGCCGCCGTGCGAGCCGTCGGCCGCCGGGACGCGGTGCACCGCGTCGGCGTCCGACCGGTAGGCACTCGGCCCGGTGTTCCAGACGCGGATCTCGTCGCCGGGCCGGTCACCGAAGTTCTCCAGACGGCCCTCGGTCCCGATGACCGTGTAGTTGCGGAAGTAGTCGGGACTGAAGTGGCACTGCTGGTACGCGGCGATGACCCCGTTGTCGAGGCGCATGTTCATCACCGACACGTCCTCGACGTCGACGACATGGTGCAGGTCCTTGCGCGCCGTCGGCGGCCAGTCGAACTCCTTCAGCCAGCCGTCCGGACGCGGGGTGTCCGGGGCGCGGCGGGGCAGGTCTCCGTAGACCATCAGGTCGCCGAGTGCGTTGACCCGGCTGGTGTAGCCGCCGGCGAGCCAGTGCACCACGTCGATGTCATGGGCGGCCTTCTGAAGCAGCAGTCCGGTGGTGCGGCGACGGTCGGCGTGCCAGTCCTTGAAGTAGTAGTCGCCGCCGTACGACACGAAGTGCCGTACCCAGACCGTCTTCGGCTCCCCGATGTCACCGCGCGCGATCAGCTCGCGCATGGTGCGCACGACACCCATGTGCCGCATGTTGTGGCCGACGTAGAGCCGGGTACCGGTCTTGTACGCGGTGCGCAGGATCTCGTCGCACTGCTCGGTGGTGATGCCGAGCGGCTTCTCCACGAAGGCCGCCTTGCCGGCGCTCAACGCGTCGCAGGCGATGGCCTCATGGGTGTCGTCGGGGGTGGCCACGATGACGGCGTCCAGCGTCGGGTCGTCGAGGAGGCGGTGGTAATCGTCGAAGGCTGTCGCGCCTTCGTACCGGTCCGGGACTCCCGCGCGTACGGCCGGATCGGTGTCCGCGACCGCGGCCACCACGGAGCCGCGACCGGGCCGGTGGGCGGCGTCGGCGATGCTGGCGCGCAGGCCGAGGCCTATGACGCCGATACGGAGATCGTCTGTCATCACTTGTTCCCCTTCGCGATGGCGTCCTCGAACTCGCCGCGGATGGCGTCGCCGCCGTCGCGCAGCCACTTCTTCAGCGATTCCTTGTAGGTGGACAGCGGCTTGCGCCCGGCGACGATGTCCTTGATGTCGTCCTCGAGCTCCGAGCGCAGGGACTGCCACTTCGCGGCGTACGTGTCGGAGTAGAAGCCGATGGTCGGGTCGGCCTGGGCGATCTTCAGGAGTTCGGTCTGCGTCTCGTGGATCGAGCGCGTGACGTCCGGCTTGCCCGGGGTGTAGAGGGTCTCCGGGGTGTTGCCGAGGAACTGCAGCGGGTCGAAGGTGGTCAGCGCCTCGCCCTCGCCCTTGGGCGTGAGCGCGACGTCGCCGTCCTTGGTCCGGGTGTGGTGGGTGCCCTCGATGCCGTTGCCGAGGAACAGCCGCTCCTCGCTGCCGAAGGGGGCGTTGAGGTAGTCCATGACGGCGAGCAGCGTCTTGACGCGGCTCTTGTCGGCCTTCTTGCTGATGCCGACGAACCCGACGGAGCCGATGCCGAGGTTGTACTTGGGGCTCGCGCCGCTCTCGGCGGCGAAGGGCACGATGATCTCCATCGGCCAGTCGTACATCTTGGTGTCGCTGAGCAGGCCGGGGAAGGACTGGACGTGCGCGCCGAGGTACCCGCCGCCCATCTTCTCGAGCGTGGTGCGCAGGTTCGGGTCGGGCCAGAACAGCTGCGCCTGCCGGCACTTGAGGGCGAACTCGATCGCCGCGAGGTACTCCTCGGTCTCGTAGCGGGCGGTCAGCTTGCCGTCCTTCAGGGACCACCAGTTGGGAGCGCCGTACCACTGGCTGAACATGTGCACGTGGTTCACATAGGCCGGTTCGAGCACGTACTTCCTGCGCTTGATGTCGAGCAGGTCCTTGCCCTTGGCCAGGAAGTCCTCGGCGTCGTCGAAGCGCACTCCGCCGACGGGCTTCCAGAAGTCCGAGTTGGCGACATAGACCTGGCCGAAGCGGCCGTACGGCACGGCCGTGCCCCAGATCTTGCCGTTGATGACGGCGGTCTTCCAGGCGAAGTCGGGGATGTTGGCGAGGTTCGGGAACTCCTTGACCGCATCGCCGGAGAGATACGACGTGAGGTCGTGGAAGCGGGCCTCCAGGAGCTGCGGCACGTTCTTCAGACCCTGGTTCGGCGGGAACCACACGAGGTCCGGCAGATCGTCGCTCGCGGTGAGGGCGTTGAGCTTGGTGCGGTAGACGTCCTCGTCGCCGAGGCCGTTGACGACGGTCATCCTGAACTCGGAGCCCAGCTGCTTGTTGAGCTCCTGCCAGTACGCGTTGCGGCCCATGGCCGGCGGCGCGGTCGTGAACGTCTCGGTGAGCGCCGTGATCGGCTTGCCGTCGCCGGGGGTCTTCGCGACGGACTTCACCAGCTTCTTCGGGTAGCGCAGATACGCCGGGTCGAGGCCGTCGGCGTTGCCCGCGAGATCCGGTGCGGCCACGTTCGCCGCGATGTACGTGGGCAGCTTGACCTTGGCCGACTTGGCGGCGCCGCCCTTGCCGGACGCGGCGCCTGAGCCGCAGGCCGTGAGCAGGGAGCCGCCGGCGACCGTGAGGCCCGCGAGACCGGCGGCGCCGAGGAAGCCGCGGCGGTTGAGGGAGGAGGACATGGGTGGGGAACTCCTTGTGAGGTGCGGGGAGATCTTGCAGGAAGGCGAGAGGGCCTCGGTGAGGAGCGGGGCTCAGCCCTTGACCGCGCCGGTGAGGACGCCCTTGGTGAAGTGCCGCTGCAGGAAGGGGTAGACGGCGATGATCGGCACGATGGCGAGGAGCAGCACGGCCATCTGCGTGGCGCTGGACGGCGGCAGGCTGGAGACGCCCATGGCCGACTCGTTGATGGTGTCGCCCTGCAGCACATAGGAGCGGAGCACCATTTGGAGCGGGAGCTTCGCGCCGTCGTTGATGTAGAGCATCGCGTTGAAGAAGTTGTTCCAGTACGACACCGCGTAGAACATGCCGACCACCGCGAGCACGGCCTTGGACAGGGGCAGCACGATCCGCCACAGGATGGTGATCTCACCGGCCCCGTCCAGGCGGGCCGCCTCGTGGAGTTCGTCGGGGATGCCCTGGAAGAAGGCGCGGACGATCACGATATTGAAGGCGTTGAGCATGATCGGCACGATCAGCGAGGCATAGCTGTCGATCATGCCGAGCTGGTCCACCACCAGGTAGACGGGGATGATGCCGGGCGTGAACAGGAACGTGCCGAGGACGAGGAAGAGGATCGGCTTGCCGGCCACCGTCCCGGGCCGGGACAGGCCGTAGGCGAGCGCGATCGTGCACAGCAGGCTCAGCGCGGTGCCGACCAGGGTGACGCCGATGCTGACGAGGGCGGCCCGGGTGACCACTCCCCCGGACAGGACCGCTTCGTACGCCTGGAGCGTCGGCTCCGTCGGGAACATGACGTACCCGCCGTTGGCCGCGATCTCCTCCTTGCCCGCGAGGCTGGTGCCGAGGGCGATGAGGAAGGGGTAGCCGACGGCCACCACGATCGCGCCGAGCACGAGGACCTTGAGGCCCTGCCCGTACCAGGTGGGGCGCTCCATCCAGGGCGGTCGCCCGTCGGTGCGGCCCTTGAACGTGTCGGTGCGGCGCTTGAACAGGCTGATGGCGGGCGTGGTCATCGGTAGACCCCCTGCTCTCCGAGGCGGTGGGCCACCTTGTTGGCGACGACGATCAGGACGAAGCCGATGACGCCCTTCATCAGGCCGGCGGCGGTGGACATGCCCCAGTCGCCGTCGACGACGCCGTGGTAGTAGACGTACGTATCGAGGACTTCGGCGGCGTCGGGGCCGACCGCCTCGCGCTGCAGCAGGATCTGCTCGAAGCCGACGGAGAGGATCTCGCCGAGCCGCAGGATGAGCATCAGGACGATCGTGGGGCGGATGCCCGGCAGCGTGACGTGCCACATCCGGCGGGCCCAGCCGGCCCCGTCCATCGCGGCCGATTCGTACAGGCCGTTGTCGATGGAGGCCATCGCCGCGAGGAAGATGATCGCGCCGTAGCCGGCGTCCTTCCAGATCATCTGCGAGGTGAGCAGGAACGTGAAGGTGTCCGGGTTGGTCATCAGGTTGCCGGCCCCGATGCCGTGCTCGGCGAGGTAGCCGCTGATGGTGCCCGCGCCGCCGAAGACCTGCTGGAACATGGCGACGACCACGACCCAGGACAGGAAGTGCGGCAGGTACACGATGGTCTGCATGAACCGCCGGGTGCGGTTGCTGATCAGGGAGTTGAGCAGCAGCGCGAGCGCGATCGGTGCCGGGAAGAACAGCAGCAGCTGTACGGCGGTGATCTCCAGGGTGTTCCAGACGGAGGACCAGAACTCGGGCTGCTCCAGGAGCGCCGTGAAGTTCGTCCAGCCGACGAACGGGCTCTCCTTGAACCCGAGATACGGCTGGTAGTCCTGGAAGGCGATCGTGTTGCCGGCCAGCGGCAGATAGAAGAAGACGGCGAAGTACACAACGCCGGGGATGCACAGGAGCAGCAGGGCGCGGTCCCGCTTGAGCCGCGCACGCAGCGGCTTGCGGACGGTCGGCGCCCGCTTCCCGCCGCGGGCGGGTGGTGCCGGCTTGCGCGCCGAGTGCCCCGTCGGGGGCGGAACTTGAGGGGTTGACGTGTCCGAGCGGGTCGAAGCGGACGCAGCTGTCGGCACATTCACCTCCTGCGTCGAGTGGGAGTGCGGTGGGGGCATGGGGTGACGCTCGGGCCACTGCGACGCCGGGGTCTCCGGGCTGCGCGACCATGGGAATCTTGCAGCCTGAAAACACTCGATGACAAGAGATGCTCGAAGGATCTTTCTTTTTTACATTTTCGCGCACAGTCCGCGCAGGTGATGAGGGCTGCCCGGCTCGCGTAGCGGTATTCCGTTACGCGAGCCGGGCAGGGCAGAGCAGGGCAGGCAACCCAGCGGCTACCCGAGGACCTCCATCACGGTCCCCGCGCCGACCGTGCGTCCGCCCTCGCGGATCGCGAAGCCGAGGCCGGACTCCAGCGGTACGTCACGCCCCAGCTCGACCGTCATGGTGACGGTGTCCCCCGGCCGCGCGACCGCCGCGTCCCCGAGGTCGATGTCGCCGACCACGTCCGCGGTGCGGATGTAGAACTGCGGCCGGTACCCGGTCGTGAGCGGCGTCGTACGACCGCCCTCACGGCCGGAAAGCACGTACACCTGCGCCCGGAACCGGCGCGCGGGCTCCACACTGCCGGGCGCCGCGACCACATGCCCGCGTCGCACCGCGTCACGCGGCACACCGCGAAGCAGCAGCGCCACGTTGTCGCCGGCCTGCGCCTCGTCCATCGGCTTGCCGAAGGTCTCCAGACCGGTGACCACCGACTCGACCTCCGCACCGAGCACCTGCACCCGGTCGCCGACGTGGACGGTGCCGCGCTCGACAGCACCTGTGACAACTGTGCCGCGACCAGTGATCGTCAACGTATTCTCGATGGGCAGCAGGAACGGCGCGTCGACGTAGCGCTCCGGCATCGGGACGTACGTGTCCACCGCGTCGAGCAGCGCCTCGATCGACGCCGTCCAACGCGGTTCGCCCTCAAGGGCTTTGAGGCCGGACACCGGGATGACCGGCACCGCGTCCCCGTCGTACCCGTTCTGCGCGAGCAGGTCGCGGACCTCGAGCTCCACGAGCTCGATCAGCTCCTCGTCGCCGGCGTCGGCCTTGTTGAGCGCGACCACGATGTGGTCCACCCCGACCTGCCGCGCGAGCAGCACGTGCTCGGCGGTCTGCGGCATGATCCCGTCGGCCGCGGAGACGACGAGGATGGCCCCGTCGAGCTGGGCGGCGCCGGTGACCATGTTCTTGATGTAGTCGGCGTGGCCGGGCATGTCGACATGCGCGTAGTGCCTGGTGTCGGTCTCGTACTCGACGTGCGCGATGTTGATGGTGATCCCGCGCGCGGCCTCCTCCGGGGCCTTGTCGATCCGGTCGAACGGAACGAACGTGCCGGTCCCCCGCTCGGCGAGCACCTTGGTGATCGCGGCGGTGAGGGTGGTCTTGCCGTGGTCGACGTGGCCCATGGTGCCGATGTTGAGGTGCGGCTTGGTGCGCACGTATGCCGTCTTGGGCATGGCTGCTTGTCCTTCTGGAACTCCCCTGAGGACAGGGGACGTTGAGGGCCTTCCGCACCGGTTGTCAGTCGGCTTGCCTCATACGGCGGCGGAAGACGGGGACCCCTCGGTTCGGACCGACCCTCCCCCTCTGGGGTCCGCCGGAGAATGTCCGGGGAGGGTCAGCGTCGGACGCCGTCGAAGGCGTCGGCCAGAAGACCGGCAGCCAGGCCCGCGGCTGCGACGGCCGCCTCGAGTGCAGCGGCCCGGAAACCGGCAGCCCGAGCAGCGCCCGCGACTGCGGGCGTAGCTGCGAAGGTGGCGTGCCGGAACATGCTGTGATCTTCTACCGTCGGCGCACGCGCGTCCAACGATTTATCGTCAGCCGTGTTCTCAGGGGGAGTTGGCATGCCGAACCGCTGGGTCGGAGTGACCGTCGACTGTCTGGACGTGGAGCGCGTGGCGGCGTTCTGGAGCGTCCTGCTCGACCGCCCGAAGGGCCCGTCGATGCCCGGCTGGATCTACCTCGGCCATGTGGACGACCCGCAGCCGCGGCTCGTCTTCCAGCCGGTGGCCGAGCCGCAGCAGGGCAAGGTACGGCTCCATCTGGACGTGCTGGTGGACGATATCGACGAAGGGGTGGCCCAAGTCCTCGCTCTCGGCGGCACGTTCACCGGGGAGCGGCACGACTACGACGAGGGCGTGGTCCTGGTCATGGCCGATCCCGAGGGCCATGAGTTCTGCCTGTCGCAGTTCTACTGAGCCGTTACCGATCCACTGTTACCGGCGCCCGATGTTCTTGAGGGCCTCCCGCACGGACAGCGGCGCGAGACGTCGCTCATGCTCGGTCACGAAGTCCCGTACGGCCTGCGCATCCGTCTTCGCGTACTCCCGCAGACACCAGCCGATCGCCTTGCGGATGAAGAAGTCCGGGTGCCCGCTCTGCCGCAGGCAGTACCCGAAGAGGCGGTCGATGTCGGTCGCGTCCTTGTAGCGCAGCTGGTGCAGCAGAGCGGTACGCGCGATCCAGAGGTCGTCGTCCTCGATCCACTCGTCCATGTCGCCCTTGAGCCGCGCGTCCGCCGCGACGAGCCCGCCGACAACATGGGAGGCCAGCGCGTCGACCGTGTCCCACCACGGGACGGTGGAGACCAGATGCCGGGCGACCGGCAGGAAGCCGGACGAGCAGGACTTCACGTACCGGCGCAGATAGTCGACGGCGAAATAGTGGTACTCCCGCTCGGGAAGCCGCCAGGCCCGCAGCGCGACGGCCGTGCAGTCCGTCTCGTCCGGCCGCGGCAGCCCTTCGAGCACGGTCCTGGAGAGCGCCTTGCGCTCGGGGGACGGAATCCCGAGAAAGGGGGTGACCCCTTTCATATACGCGGCCATCCGCTCACCGCTCTGCGTATCCGCGCTCTTCCCGTACGCCGGAACCAGTCGTTCCAGTACGAGATCGGCCAGGTCACTGGCCGGAATCGGAAGTGAACCGGACGCGAAGGCCGCGGCACGCCGAGCACCCATGACACGTACCCCATGAAGTGAGGAGACAGAGACAGCACAGTCTTGAGACAGGGATGAGACGCAGACTACGGCGATCAGTGCGGTTTGTCGGTTAGTCTCCCCGGATGTTGGACTCCGTCACGCGACCTGCGGCGAGCTCCCCGCTCGCGGCGCCTGCCCCCGGCGATGCGGCGTTTGCCGTCCGCTGCGGCAGAGCGCTGCTCTCGCCGTGGTCACGGCTCGGGCTGCTCGGGCTGCTGCTCGCGGCCGCGGGTGCCGGCGTCCTGGTCCTCGAACCCCAGCGGCTGCTCGCCGAGGGCTGGCCGCCGCAGGTAGGCGGCGCGGCCGCGGTGGTGCTCTTCGCCGTCGCGTACGGCGTGTGCACGGCGGCCTTCGTTCCCCGGCCGCTCCTCAATCTCGCCGCCGGTGCGCTCTTCGGCGCACAGGCGGGACTCGTGGGCGCGATCGCCGGAACGGTGCTCGGTGCGGGCATCGCCTTCGGCCTGGGCCGCCTCCTGGGGCAGGACGCCCTGCGCCCACTGCTGCGCGGCCGCATCGTCCACGCCGTCGACGGACAGCTCAGCCGGCACGGCTTCCGCTCGATGCTCGCGGCCCGTCTCTTCCCCGGCGTCCCCTTCTGGGCGGCGAACTACTGCGCGGCCATCTCCCGTATGCGCTGGACCCCGTTCCTCCTGGCCACCGGGCTCGGCTCGATCCCCAACACCGCCGCCTACGTCATCGCCGGCAGCCAGGCGTCGACGCCCACCTCGCCCGCGTTTCTCATCGCGATGGGCTTCATCACCGTGACGGCCCTTGCCGGGGCGATCGTCGCCTGGTGCAAGCGCCACCGGCTGCGCGGCCACTGACCGGACCGGGTGCGGGTGGAGCGCGGGCCGGGTGCGCGCTGAGTCCGAGTCGGGGTACGCACTGAGTCCGGGCCGGGGTGCGCACGGAGCGCCCGCCCGATGACGCTACGCTGCACGGGGCAACCGCATGATCACCCGAGAACCCTCACGTTCGCTGTACGGGGATCATCGGCCGCCCAGGACCACAGCCCCCGCAGCGCCTGGCCCGCACCTATGCCGGTCGGCTCGAGACCAGTACTTGGACGGCGTAGTACATGTCTTGGTTCGAATCCCTGATCCTCGGACTCGTCCAGGGACTCACGGAGTTCCTCCCGATCTCCTCCAGCGCCCATCTGCGCCTGACCGCCGCGTTCGCCGGCTGGCACGACCCAGGTGCGGCGTTCACGGCGATCACGCAGATCGGCACCGAGACCGCCGTCCTGATCTACTTCCGCAAGGACATCGCGCGCATCGTCTCGGCCTGGTTCCGCTCGCTCACGAACAAGGAGCTGCGCGGCGACCATGACGCCCAGATGGGCTGGTTCGTGATTGTCGGTTCGATCCCGATCGGCGTCCTCGGCGTCACGTTCAAGGACCAGATCGAGGGCCCCTTCCGCGATCTGCGGCTGATCGCCACGACCCTGATCGTCATGGGCATCGTCCTCGGCATCGCCGACCGCCTCGCGGCCCGCGACGAGACCGGTGGCCGCCACCGCGCGGTCAAGGTGCGCAAGACGCTCAACGACCTGGGCGTCAAGGACGGCCTCATCTACGGCTTCTGCCAGGCCATGGCCCTGATCCCGGGCGTCTCCCGCTCGGGCGCCACCATCAGCGGCGGCCTCCTCATGGGCTACACCCGCGAGGCGGCCGCCCGCTACTCATTCCTCCTCGCGATCCCCGCGGTCCTGGCCTCGGGCCTCTTCGAACTCAAGGACGCGGGCGAGGGCGGCCACGTCTCCTGGGGCCCGACGATTTTCGCGACGATCGTCGCTTTTGTCGTGGGTTACGCCGTCATCGCATGGTTCATGAAGTTCATCACCACCAAGTCCTTCATGCCCTTCGTCTACTACCGCGTCGCCCTCGGCATCCTGCTGTTCGTCCTGGTGGGCATGGGCGTGCTGAGCCCGCACGCGGGGGAATCGGCGGGGTGACGGGGCGCTTCGGCGACCTCCCTCAGCGAGGAAACGAGAAACCGCCCCCGTCGAGGTGGGCGTCGGCGAAGGTGATGCGGCGCGAAGTCGAACTCTCGCTGGTGGCGTTCACCTCGATGTCCCGCTGCGCGACCTCGGTTGACCGTGGTCTCGTACTGCTGCGGGGAGCCAGCCCGAAGACCTTCCGGAGCGTGGCCCAGTTGACGTCGACGAGGACTCCGGCCTCAGTGCGCGCGATGCGGTGATTGCCGAATCCGGTAGCTGCGCCCGACTACGGTGCGGGCATGTCACCGAAGGAGATCGCATGAGCGAGGACGTCGACCCCTACGAGCTTCGGGCGCGACAGCTCCGCATCCTGGCCGGCCTGCACCGGAAGAGGGCGGCCGAGCTGGAGATGGCAGCGCAAGCGGGACTCGCAGCCCGATCCATGCGCAAACTCACGGAGTTGCTGACCGAGGCGGAGGTGCGCGAGATCGCTGAGCACCCGGATTTGGCGGAGCTGAACGTACAGCTGGACGGGTTCTACGAGGACCCGGAGGGCTAACCCACCGCATGACAACGGCCCTGCCCCGGAACCTGGGAGCGGGGCCGTCGTCGTAATGTCAGAGCGCGCTACAGGCTCTCTCCCAGCTTGCCCTTGTCGAACTCGCCGTCCTCATCCGTCCAGCCGAGGCCGTTGATCGCCTTGTCCACGGCGCCGGCTAAGGGGTGCGCAGCGCCCCTACCCCTGGTCACATTCGAAGAGCCCCAACTGCCCCGCCGTCCGGGACGCGCCCCCGCCACCCACGTCGAGAACCGTCTGTCCCGGCAGTGGAGGCGCGACCGGTGCCTTCAGGCTCCCCGGGCACGAGGTGAGTCCGTGCCGGAGCGTGGTCGGAGGGTCGTGGCGGGCGAGCACGCCACCGACGACGGCGATCGAGCGGGCGCAATGCGGGCACGGACGGCGCGGGCTACGACTCATGGTCCGTAGCCTCTCAGGCCGGCGTCAGGTGCGCAGAGCAGGCCACTCCGCACTCACCCCCACGTCAGGTGCTCAGAGGAGGCCGCTCCGTACTCACCCCCGCCCGACTCCCGTCACCTCCACCACCAACTCCACCGCCCGGTCGAGCACCCCGACCTCACGGCTCGTCAGGTTCGGGTCGGCAGCCCTGCGCAGTCGGGCCTGTGCCAGGAAGCCGGTGCCTGCGTCGCCCAGATCGACCGTACGGTCGCGTCGCTCGAGCATCGCGGTCAGGCCCGCCCGCGCGACGGAGGCCTCCACGCCGGGGGTCACGGCCACCTGGGCCAGAATCAGGGCCGACATGGCCCAGTCGAGACCGGGCGGCCCCTCCTCGACATTGCCCCAGTCGATCACCATCGGCCCGCCGGGCGTGAGCATCACGTTGTCCGGGTGCAGATCGAGGTGGAGCACCCGTTGGTCCACGTCGCCCGAGAGCCGGGCCGGGATCGCATGGAGCCGCCGCAGCAGTGCCGCCAGCATCACGCCGGCCGCTTTGCCGGTGATCCCCCCTTGCCACAGCGCCTCGCGCATCGAAGGTCCGGACAGGCGCTCCATCACCAGATCACTGCGCGTCGAGGCGAGGTCTCCGGCGGCGCTGAGCGGGCGAAGTTTCGGCACCGGATACCCGTGCTCGGCGAGATACGCCATCACGACCGCTTCCGCCGCCGCGTCACCACCGCCCCGGTACCGGCGCAGTACCCAGGCGTCATCCAGTGCGTACACATCGGCCGAGCGGCCGACGCCCAGCAACTCCTCCGCATCCATGCCACAAAGCGTACTGATGACGCACCCCCGCCCGAGACGCTCCTGACGACATCCCGGCTCCGACTCGCCACCCCTCAGCGGGGACGCGTGTCCTGCGGTGTCAGCAACGTCTCGTAATGCGCGGACCGTTCGTCGAAGCGGGCCAGGACCGCTCGCGCCTGGGCCGGCACGTGGGCGACTTCGTAGTCGTCGCCGACGAACTGCCGTACGGCGTCCAGTGAGTCGAAGTACATGATCGTGGAGAACTCGACCTCGACCTCGACCTCGGTCTGGCCCTCACCCTCGCCCCCGGCGAGCGGGCGCCGCAGCAGATAGGCGCCGTGGTAGCCGGGGAGCTCGCGTTCGGCGATCGCCGGCAGGACCTGTGTGCTGACGATGGACTCGTACGCGTCGGCGTTGTCGGGAGTCGTCCACCCCCGCCAGATTCGAACGATCATGAGCTCAGGATATCGGCAGGCAACAGCAGAGGGCACACAACTCCCTTACGTTTCCGTGGCGTTGGCGCGCCGCCGCACCTCCCCACCCGCACCGCTTGCCATCGAGCGCACTCCAACTCCTAGACTCACGGCCCCACCCGCCCCGGCCCCGACGGAGTCCCACCATGCGCTACCGCGTGCTCGGCAAGACCGGTATCGAGGTCAGCACCCACTGCCTCGGCACCATGATGTTCGGTGCGGTCGGCAATCCCGACCACGAGGACAGCGCACGGATCATCCACGCCGCGCTCGACGCCGGGATCAACTTCGTGGACACCGCCGACATGTACTCGGCCGGCGAGAGCAAGGAGATCGTCGGCAAGGCGCTCAAGGGGCGGCGCGACGATGTGGTGCTCGCGACGAAGGTGCACTTTCCGCTCGGGGAAGGACGCAACCGGAGCGGGAATTCGCGGCGTTGGATCGTCAGGGCCGTCGAGGACAGCCTGCGGCGCCTGGACACCGACTGGATCGACGTCTATCAGGTGCACCGGCCCGACCACAGCACCGACGTCGAGGAGACGCTGTCCGTCCTGAGCGACCTGGTGCGGGCGGGCAAGATCCGTACGTTCGGGTGCTCCACCTTCCCGGCCGAGGAGCTCGTCGAGGCGCACCACGTCGCCGAACGGCGTGGTCTGATGCGTCTGCGCACCGAGCAGCCGCCCTACTCCCTGCTCGCGCGCGGGATCGAACGGGCCGTGCTGCCCACCGCACAGCGTCTCGGCATGGGCGTGCTGACCTGGTCGCCGCTCGCGTCCGGGTTCCTCTCGGGTGCGCAGCGCGCGGGCCGGCCCGTGGACCTCACCACCGGCCGCGCCAAGCTCACTCCGCACCGCTTCGACCCGGCCGTCCCGGGCAACGCGGCGAAGTTCGCGGCCGTCGAGCAACTCGTCGCGCTCGCCGAGGACATCGGCTGCACCCTGCCCGAACTCGCCGTCGCGTTCCCGCTCGTCCACCCCGCCGTCACATCGGTCATCATCGGCCCGCGCACGATGGACCAGCTCACTTCGCTGCTCGAGGGAGCCGAGCTGCTGCTCGACGACGCCGCGCTCGACCGTATCGACGAGATCGTGGCGCCCGGAACCGATCTCTACCGGGCCGACGGCGTCTGGCAGCCGCCGGCCCTCACCGACCCCGCCCTGCGCCGCCGCCCGACCGGTGAACGGGCCGCTACGGGCTGATCGTTCACCCGGCCGGGGCGAGGTGAACGGGTGGCCGGCGGCTCATCGTTCACCCGGCCGGGCCGAGCAATTCCCCCTGGCCGCGCCGACCCCCTGCGCAACGACACCGCCGCCCCCGACGTACCCAACACCTGATCCCTGCACGCCTCTTGGCTACGGCACCGGCGCCCCCGAGACTGACCCGATGACGCAGCGCGTGGATCTCTCGAATCTGCTGGACCGCTTGGCCATCGACTCACTGATCACCGATTACGCCAACATCGTCGACGACGGCGACTGGGCCGCGTATCCCGAGATCTTCACTCAGGACGGCCGGGCCGACTACACCTCCTCCGGCGGCGAGGAGGGCACGGCGCAGGAGATGGCCGCCTGGCTGGAGCAGACGCTGCAGCTGTTCGCGATGCGGCAGCACCTGATCGTCAACCGGAAGATCCGTTTCGAGGCGCTCGACGGCAACGCCGGTGACACGGCCACCGCCCAGGCCGACATGTACAACCCGATGCGGATGGGCGACGACGGCGGCCCGCCGGACCTCGAATGCGGCGCCCGTTACGCCTTCACCTTGCGGCGTACGCACGTGGGCTGGCGCATCTCGAAACTTGTCGTCCACGAGAAGTGGCGCCGCATGAAGCCGCCCACCAGGGAAGGCCTCGACTAGGCGGTGCCCTGCGCCACGGGAGCCGCCGTCAACGGTCTCCGGCGGTCGAGGGCAGGCCCGCCTGCAGCGAGTCGAGAAGCCGGCTCAGGTCGGCCAGCTGTTCGCCGCCCATCGCCCCGAACGCTTCGCGCAGTGCCCGCTCCCCTGCCGCGGTGCCCGCGGCCAGCGCCTTGACGCCTGCCGGGGTCAGGCGCACCAGCTTGGAGCGGGCGTCGCCGGGGTCCGCCGCCCGCTCGACCAGCCCTTCGCGTTCCAGCGCTTCGACGGACTGGGTGACCGACCGGGCGGCCTGTCCCAGTTCCTGGGCCAGCGCCGTCTGCTTGATCACCCCTCGGCGCTCGACCACCTGCAAGACCTTGGTGCGTGCCAGGGACAGCCCGCCGGCCGCCATGCTGTCGTCGACCGCCTTGCGCAGGCGGTACCCCAGCGAGAGGTAGCGCAGTCCGACGTCGACGGCGGTGACCTCGCGGTCGCTGATGGCCATGATCCCTCCGGGGGCTCTCCATAGACACTTCGTGAGGTACCTCACCAACTGCTACATTGATGAGGTACCTCAACGTTACCTTGAGCAGGGAGCCCCCATGAGCGCGCAGCCCGTCATCGTCATGACCGGAGCGACGAACGGCATGGGCCGGCTAGCCGCACTGGACCTGGCCCGCAAGGGTGCCCGCCTCGGCGTGATCGCCCGCAGCGAGCCGAAAGCCGAGGCGCTGCGCCAGGAGATCGAGCGGACCGCGCCGGGAACCCCTGTCGATGTCTTCCTCGCCGACCTGTCCCTGCTCGCCGAGACGCGACGGGCGGGTGAGGAGATCGCCGCGCGCTATCCGCGGATCGACGTGCTGGTCAACAACGCGGGTCTGCACGCCTTTTCCCAGCGGGTCACCGCCGAGGGCTATGCCGAGATGACCGCCGTGAACTACCTCGCACCCTGGGTACTCACCGAGACCCTGCGCGACCGGCTCATCGCCTCCGCCCCCGCACGGATCGTCACGGTCGCCTCGCGGGCTTCGAAGCGCCCCGACACCGTCGACCCGCGCGGCGATCTCACCGACATCGCGGACTTCACCCGCCGCGGATCGAGCCCGCTGTACGGCCGCACCAAGCTGATGGACATCATGTTCACCCAGGAACTCGGCCGTCAGCTCGACGGCACGGGCGTCGCGGTCACCTGCTGCTGCCCGGGCTTCAACGCCACCGGCCTGGGGCGTGAACTCCCGCTCGCCGGAGCCCTGGAGAAGGTCCTCACCGCGCTGCGGATCGGCGATCCCCAGCAGGGAGCCGACATCATCGTGAAGCTCGCGACCGCACCCGAGTTTGCCGACAGCTCCGGTGGCTACTTCGCTGCCAGGACCGCCCAGCCCTTGGAGTGCCCCGAGCCCGGGCGAAGCGAAGAAGTCCAGCGCGCTCTATGGGAGGCGACGTACGAACTCGTCCACAGCTTCCGGTAAGCACGGCAAGGCGGCGGGGTGATCTGCCGGATGCCGGACAGACCAGGCCTCACGCACTCTGTCCGAGATCGTCCCGAACACGCACACTGGACCCATCGACCGGCGTCCGGGGGCGAGGGAGGCGCGGTATGGCCGGCTCTGCGGGTGCGCGGGAGGGCTTCGCGCGGCGGCTTCGCTCCCCTTGGTGGCGCGCTCTCGCCGCCGTGGCGGCGGGGGCGCTGCCCGCGCTCGCGTTCCCCGAGCCGAACTGGTGGTGGTTCGCCTGGGTCGCGCTCGTACCGTGGATGCTCCTGGTCCGCTCCGCGCCGAGCGGCCGGCGGGCCGGTCTCGACGGCTGGCTGGGCGGGACCGGGTTCATGCTCGCGATGCATCACTGGCTCGCCCCGAACCTCCATGTGTTCACCGTGGTCATCGCCGCGCTGCTCGGGTTGCTGTGGCTGCCCTGGGGCCGGCTCGTACGGCACCTGCTCGGCGGCGCACCGTCCCGCAGAAGGTCCGCGGCCGCGCTCGCCGTGCTCCCTTCGGCCTGGCTGGTCGTCGAACTCGTCCGGTCCTGGGAGGGGTTGGGCGGCCCTTGGGGGCTGCTCGGATCCAGCCAGTGGCAGCTCGAACCGGCCCTGCGGCTCGCTTCCGTGGGCGGCGTCTGGCTGGTCACGCTGGCGATCGTCGCCGTGAACACGGGAGTGGTGCTCCTGCTCGCCCACCCGCCCGCGCGTGTCCCGGCGATCACCGGCATCGCGCTCGTCGCCGTCGTCACGACCGCCGCCTGGACCTGGGCGCCGCGCCCCCAGGAGGCCGGCCGCATACGGGTCGCCCTCGTCCAGCCCGGCATCGTGAACGGACTGGGCGCGAGCGGTAACCGGTTCGACCGCGAGGAGGCACTGACCCGCACCCTCGTGGGCCGTGATGTGGACCTGGTCGTCTGGGGTGAGAGCAGCGTCGGCCATGACCTCGCCACCCGAGCGGACCTCGCCGACCGGCTCGCGCGCCTGTCCCGCGAGCTCGGCGCCGAGATCCTCGTGAACGTGGACGCACGCCGCTCCGACAAGCCCGGCATCTTCAAGTCCTCGGTCCTGATCGGGCCGGACGGACCGACCGGCGACCGCTACGACAAGATGCGCCTCGTACCGTTCGGTGAGTACGTGCCGGCCCGGTCCCTGCTCGGCTGGGCCACCTCGGTCGGCGAGGCCGCCGGGGAGGACCGCAGGCGCGGCACCGCGCCCGTGGTGATGCCGATCGGCGAAGGCTGGACGGTCGGCCCGCTGGTCTGCTTCGAGTCCGCGTTCCCCGACATGAGCCGCCAACTGACCCGCCGCGGTGCCCAGTTGCTGCTCGCCCAGTCGGCCACGTCGACGTTCCAGGCCAGCTGGGCACCCGGACAGCACGCCTCGCTCGCGGCGATGCGCGCCGCCGAGAACGGCCGCCCCATGGTGCACGCCACTTTGACCGGCGTCTCCTCGGTGTACGCCGCCGACGGTTCCCGTATCGGCGAAGCACTCGGCACCGACGAACGCGCCGCCGGGGTGTACGACATCAGGCTGACCTCGGGCACGACCCCGTTCGTACGCCTCGGGGACTGGGCCGTGTACGCGGCCCTGACCGTCCTCGCGCTCCTGCTCGCCTTCGAAGGCGCCCGGGCCTTCAGGCAGCCTGTTCCGACACGCTCCGCACGATCCGCTCGCACAGCTCATGAGTCGCCAGCGCATCCCGGGCGCTGAGCGGCTTGCCGGCGCGGACCGCGTCGACGAACGCGAGCACCACCTGCTCGATACCGCGCTGGCGCGCCACCGGCACCCAGTCGCCGCGCCGCCGCACGCTCGGCTGCCCCTTGTGGTCGATGACCTCGGCCAGGTTGCGGACCTCGCGCTTGGTGTCCTGTCCGGAGACCTCGAGGATCTCCTCGGTCGAACCGCTCAGGCGGTTCATGATGCCGAGCGCGGTGAAGCCGTCGCCCGCCAGCTGGAGCACCACATGGTGCATCAGACCGTCCTCGACACGGGCGCGCACCGTGACGTCGTCGACCGGCCCGGGGACCAGGAAGCGCAGGGTGTCGACCACGTGGATGAAGTCGTCGAGCACCATGGTGCGGATGTCCTCGGGCAGCCCGACCCGGTTCTTCTGCAGCACGATCAGCTCGCGCGGGTGCTCGGCGCACTGCGCGTAGCCAGGTGCGTAGCGCCGGTTGAACCCGACCGCGAGCGAGACACCGCGCTCCTCGGCGAGCTCCACGAGCCGCTCGGAGTCGGCCAGTTCATAGGCGAGCGGCTTGTCGACATACGTGGCCACGCCCGCTTCGAGGAGCCGCGTCACGATCTCGGGATGCACGGCGGTCGGCGCGTGCACGAAGGCCGCGTCCAGACCCACCGCGAGCAGCGAGTCGAGGTCGGCGTGCAGCTGCTCGGAGGGGATGCGGTGGGTGGCTCCGACCCGCTCAAGGGTCTGGGGGCTGCGGGTCTGCAGGTGCAGCTCGGTGTCGGGCAGGGTGGTCAGCACCGGCAGATAGGCCTTCTGGGCAATGTCTCCCAGACCGATGCAACCGACCTTCACGATGACTCTCCCTGCCTCGACCTGCATTGATGGCCTACCTCTACCTGCACTGACCTGCACTGACCCGCACGACGCCGGCCTGCTCAGCGACTTTTTGCAGCATACGTGGCCTGCGGCGGCTGCCAGTCCGCGATGGACTCGAAGCTCTTGAGCATCAGGTTCGGGCCGAGCCGCGAGGCCGTGGCGATCAGCGCGTTGCGGGCCGCGACGAGCGGGACGCTGCTGACCATTTCCAGCCGCGCGGTCCTGGCCGCCTGTCGCAGGATCCCCATGGTGCGCGGCAGCCTGTCGCGTGTGTACGCGTCCAGGTCCAGCTTCGGGTCCTGTGCGTCGCCCGCATGGTGGGCCAGCACGATGGCGTCCTCGATGGCCTGGTTGCCGCCCTGCCCGAGCATGGGCACCATCGCGTGCGCGGCGTCGCCCAGGAGTGCGACCCGGCCCCGGTGGTAGGCCGGCAGGGCCGTGGCCATGTGGTGGACGTCGTGGCGCAGCACCTGGCCGGGCTCGGCAGCCGCGAGGATCGCCGGGACCGGGTGGTGCCAGCCCGCGAACAGGCGGTGGAGTGCGGCCAGTTCACCGTCGGGAGCGCGTTCGCCTTCGGGTGCGCGGGCGGCGGCGTAGGCGTAGGTGCGGTCGCCCTTGAGCGGCTGGGTGCCCCAGATCCGTCCCCTGCCCCAGGTCTCGTGCGGCGCGAACGCCTCCTGCGGGGTGGGGACCACCACCCGCCAGGTCGTGTATCCCGAGTAGACGGGTCCGGGGTGCTCGGGGAAGAGCACACCCCGCACGCCCGAACGCACTCCGTCGGCGCCGACGACCAGCTCCGCCTCGTACTCGCCGTGCTCGGTGGTGACGACCGCCGGCCGGCCCGGGCCTCCCATGGCGCTCAGGCGGGCCGCGCTCGCGGTGCGCAGCACCCCTTCCGGCAGCGCGGAAGCGAGCACGTCGACCAGATCGGCGCGGTGCACGGCGACCAGCGATCCGTCGAACTTGTCCGCCATCTCCGCGACATCGGTACGCGCCAGCCAGCGCCCGCTCGGCGACCGCATTCCGCCCTGTCCGCCCTGCCAGGCGCCCAGGTCACGGACCTGGTCGCCGAGGCCGATGACGTCCAGGGCCCGCTGCGAGTTGGGGGAGAGCCCGATACCGGCGCCCACCGGTTCGAGCGATGCGGCGCGCTCCAGGACCGTGACGGTCCAGCCGCGCTGATGCAGGGCGATCGCGGCGGTCAGGCCGCCGATGCCGCCACCGATGACAAGGGCACGGGACATGGGAACTCCTCGGGTCCGCCGGAGCCGGTGGGCAGGACGCACCTCCCGGCACTACAGCTGTAGTCCGTACACCATGACCGTACTACACATGTAGTGGAAACGGGTAGGGTGGCCGTCATGGCAGCACCAAAGACCGGCGCCCCGCGCGCCGCACTCATCGCCGACACCGCACTTGACCTGCTCGCCGAGCGGGGGATGCGCGGGCTGACGCACCGGGCCGTCGACGAGGCGGCCGGCCTGCCGCAGGGGTCGACCTCGAACCATGCGCGCACCCGGCTCGCCCTGCTCGAAGCGGCGGTACAGCGGCTCGCCGAGCGCGAGGCGCAGGTGCTCACGCCGGAGGAGATGCCGGCACCGGGCACGGACGTGGTCGCCGCCGGGCTCGCTCTGGCCCTGCACCGCTATCTGACCCGGCAGCCGCAGCTGATGGTCGCCCGCTACGAGTTGGCGCTCGAGGCGACGCGGCGCCCCGAGCTGCGGGCCTTCTACGACGAGGCGGGCCGGCGCTTCCGTGAGCCGATCACGGCACTGTTGCGCGCGGCGGGCTCGGCCGATCCCGAGCGTCACACCCTCTCGCTCGTCGCCTGGTGCGAGGGCGTCATGTTCTCCTGCGCCGCGGGCTCGTTCCACGCCTCGGCGCCCACGCACGAGGAGCTCACGCTCGGCATGAACGAATTGCTGGCCGGAATGCTCGACCACCGCTGAGCGCCCTCACCCATGTGGGGCAACCTGCGCTCGTCAGCTCCCCAAAAGTGCACGGAACCAGCAGAGTTGCGCGCGTGCATCGAACCACCCGAGCCGCGCTGCTCGTCTCCCTCACGGTCACGGCCGTCTCCGGCTGCGTCGCCGTCCGGTCGCCCGCCGCACCGACCGCCACCCCACCGGGCCCGGCTTCGGCGCCCGCGGCGAAGGACGGCGCCGAGCACCGGATCGTGCAGGCCCCGGCCCACGAGGCGCTCCAGCGCATCCACGCCGAGGAGCAGCGGCAGCAGCGCCCCGGGACCGTACGGACTCCGGCCGTGCGGCCCGATGCCGTACGCGAATCGACGCGTGCTGCCGTACGGGGATCAGGGACGGATGCCGTACGAGCACCGGGTGCCGAGCCCCGTAAGGACACCGGCTCCGTACGGCCGCAGGCACAGGAACCTCCGGCGCAGCCGTCGGTGGATGTATGCGCGCTCGGCGAGCAGTACGGCGGCTGGCCGTCCGACAGCCCGCAGGCGCAGATCTGCCGGAACACCTACGGAGGTTGAGCCGACGCCGCGAGGAGCTCTAGAGCCCCAGCTCATCTCCCAGCCGTCGCACCGCCGCCCGGATCCCGTCCCCGTACGGGTCGTCGCCGAGGGCGCCCAGTGACTTCTGGGCCGAGAGCAGATGCCCGCGGGCCTCGTCGTCACGGCCGAGCTTCTGGTAGTCCGCGGCCAGGTTGAGGTGGAGCGAGGGATAGAAGCCGCGGACGGCCAGGCCCGCGTGGTGGTTGTCCACCCGCTCGTCCGTGAGGCTGTCCGCGGCGGTCAACGCCCGCAGGTCCCAGGCCAGCTCGTCGGCCGGATCGTCCTGGGTGTCCGCCATGTAGTGCGCGATGGTGCAGCGGTGCAGCGCGTCGCCGTCCTCACCGACCTCGAGCCACAGGTCGAGGAGGCGCTTGCGGGCCTCCTCGCGGTCACCGCCGTGGTGCAGCATGACGGCCTGGCCGGCGCGTGCCATGACCGGGTCGGCCGTCGTTTGCTCCTGGTGGTCGGCCACGTGGTCCTCCGTGCTCGTACGACAACGCTCGTATGACGATCAATTGCCGATGACGCTATCCGCCGCCACTGACAATCCAGGTCTCACGAGGGCGCGGCTCGCCGGAAGCCTTCGCGAGCGGTGGCGGCGCAGGGCCACCGCCACCGCCGCCGCGCTTCAGCCCAGGCTGGGGATCGTCCAGTCGATCGCCGTATGGCCCTGGGCCGCGATCGCCTCGTTGATCTGCGTGAACGGCTGCGAGCCGAAGAACTTCTTCGCCGAAAGCGGCGAGGGGTGCGCGCCCTTGACGACGATATGGCGCGACTCGTCGATCAGCGGCAGCTTCTTCTGCGCATAGTTGCCCCACAGCACGAAGACCGCCGGGTCGGGCCGCGCGTCCACGGCTCGGATCACCGCGTCCGTGAACTTCTCCCAGCCCTTGCCCTTGTGCGAGTTCGCCTCGCCGGAGCGCACCGTCAGCACCGCGTTGAGCAGCAGTACGCCCTGCTCGGCCCACGGCATCAGATAGCCGTTGTCCGGGATCGGGGTGCCGAGCTCGGCCTGCATCTCCTTGTAGATGTTGCGCAGCGACGGCGGGGTCCTCACCCCGGGACGCACCGAGAAGCACAGGCCGTGCCCCTGGCCCTCGCCGTGGTACGGGTCCTGACCGAGGACCAGCACCTTGACCTGGTCGTACGGCGTCGCGTCCAGCGCCGCGAAGACCTGCTCGCGCGGCGGGTACACCGGCCCCTTCGCGCGCTCGTCCTCCACGAACTCGACGAGCTCCTTGAAGTAGGGCTGCTCGAGCTCCTCACCGAGCACGCCCTGCCAGGATTCGGGGAGCATGGCGGCGTAGGCCTGGTCCGTCACGTCAACAACCTCCGGTGTGCGGTCACTTGCGTAGACCCAAGAACCTACCGGCGGCCACTGACAACGCCTGCGCCGCCCACCCCCATCAGAGCTTCTACCAGCTCGTCTTCCGCTCCAGCGCCCACATCATCATGATCGTCGAAGGGTCGAGCGCCTGCTCGCCGCCCGCGATCTCCTCGCTGGCCGCGATGTACTGCTTGCCCTGCCACAGCGGAAGCAGCCGGGCGTCGTCGACGAGGATGTCCTGGGCGCGCTCGAACGCGTCGTCCACCGCGCCACGGTCGCTCTCGCGCCGCGACTCGGGCAGCAGCTTGTCGGTGATCTCCGGGGAGGGATACGGCGTGCCGAGCGCGTTCTTCGGGCCGACGAACGGCGCGATGAAGTTGTCCGGGTCCGGGAAGTCGGGGAACCAGCCGCGTCCGAAGACTGGGTACTCGCCCTTGCGGTAGCCCGCTTCGTACGTCACCCAGGGCCTGCTCTTGAGGGTCACCTTGAACAGGCCCGGCTTCTCCAACTGCCGCTTGATCTCGTCGAACTCCGGCTTCGTGCCCGATCCGTACCGGTCGGTGGTGTACCAGAGCGTGAGCGGTACGGGCTCGAAGATCCCCGCCTCGGTGAGCAGAGCCTTCGCCTTCGTGGCGTCCGGCTTGCCGAACGAGTTGAAGAAGCCCGCGTTGTGGCCCGTGACGCCCTTCGGCACCATCGAGTACAGCGGCTCGACCGTGCCCTCGTACACCTCATGGCTGATCGCGGCCCGGTCGATCAGCTGCGCGACGGCCTTGCGGACAGCGGGGTTACGGGTCCACTTGTCCTTCTGCGTGAAGACGAGGTAGCGGATCTCCATGCCCGCGCCCTCCACCAACTGCAGCCCGTTCGCGGCCTGCTGCGCGTCCAGATCGACGATGTCGGTGGGGGCGAGACCGCGGAAGGTCACGTCGATCTTCTTGGCCTTGAGCGCGCCCACCATGGCCGCCGAGTCCTGGTAGTACCGGATGGTGACCGCGCTGTTCTTGCGCTCCGCCGGGCCCTCGTAGTGCGGGTTCTCGGCCAGCACGGCCTCCACCGGCCGCCCCTTGGCGGCGACCTTGTACGACTGGATCAGATACGGTCCTGAGCCGGTGATCGTCCGTGCGTCGCGCAGCTTGTCGGCCGGGTAGTCGTCCGGGTCGACGATCGACATGGCGGGGGTGGCGAGCACGAACGGGAAGGTGGCGTCGGACTTCTTGAGGTGGAAGATCACCTCTTTGTCGCCGCGGGTCTCCACCCGGTCGAGGCTGTCGAGCAGGGGTTCGGGTCCGCCCTTGACCGCGATCGTGCGGATGCGGTCGATGGAGTGCTTCACGGACGCGGCGTCCATCGCGTCGCCGTCGGAGAACTTCATGCCGTCCCGCAGTTCACAGCGGTACGTCTTGTTCTCGCTGTCCGTGAAACGGCAGGTTTCGGCCGCGTCCGGTTCGGGGGCCGCGCTGCCGCTGGGGAAGCTGACCAGGGTCTGGTAGACGTTCCGGAACAGCTCCCACGAGCCGTCCCAGGCTGCCGCCGGGTCCAGCGTGGACGGCGCGCTCGTCGTACCCACGACGATCGCCTTCTTCTCCTCGGACTCCCCCGAGGAAACCAGTCCGCACCCCGCCACCAGGGATATGGACGCCATGGCCGCGGCCGTACGCAGGCTCGTAAGCCGTCTTGGGGCCCGGTTGAACACGTGCACGCTCCTCGCTCGGACATGCCAGAGTCGGGCGACCATATCGCAGTGCCCCGCCGTTCCAACCCGCAGGAACGACAGGGCACTTGAGCACGATTCCGGTTATCCGCGTACGTCACTTACGCGGCCTCGCGACGGGTTCGTCAGCCGACGCCCGCATTGAGGAAGATTCCGCCATCGACCACGAGCGTCTGACCGGTGACCCAGTCCGACTGGTCGGAGGTCAGGAACGCGGCCGCGCCGCCGATGTCCGAGGGCACTCCGAGCCGGCCCAGCGGGTACGCCGCCGCGGCCTCCTCCTCGCGCCCCTCGTAGAGGGCCTCGGCGAACTTGGTCTTGATGACCGCGGGCGCGATCGCGTTGACCCGCACCTTCGGCGAGAACTCGTGCGCGAGCTGCACCGTCAGATTGATCATGGCGGCCTTGCTCATGCCGTACGCGCCGATGAACGGCGAAGGCGCGACACCCGCGACGGAGGCGATGTTGACGATCGCGCCGCCGTGCTCGGACTGCCAGGCCTTCCAGGTCTGCTGGGCGAAGCCGAGCGCCGAGATGACGTTGGTCTCGTACACCTTGCGCGCGACATTGAGGTCGAGGTCGGCCATCGGGCCGAACACCGGGTTCGTACCGGCGTTGTTGACCAGGAAGTCGACCCGCCCGTACGCCTCCATGACCCGCTCGACGGCGACGGCCTGGTGGGCCTCGTCGTGCGCCTTGCCCGCGACGTACATGGCACGGTCCGCGCCGAGCTTGTCGACGGCTTCCTTGAGGGCATCCTCGTTGCGGCCGGTGATGCACACCCGGTCGCCGCGGGCGATGAGCGCCTCGGCGACGCCGTAACCGATACCGCGGCTCCCGCCCGTGACGAGCGCGGCCTTTCCGCTGTCCTGCACTGTCATGTCTCTCTTCCTCAGCGCTAGTCGAGCGGTCCGCCGGCCACGTACAGGACCTGGCCCGAGACAAATCCGGCCGCCTCGCCGGTGAAGAAGGCGATGGTGTTGGCGATGTCGTCGGGGTTGCCGACGCGCTGCACCGGGATCATCGTGGCGGCCGCGTTCTGGAAGTCCTCGAAGCCCATGCCGACGCGGTCGGCGGTGGACTTGGTCATCTCGGTGACGATGAAGCCGGGGGCCACGGCGTTGGCGGTGATGCCGAACTTGCCGAGCTCCTTGGCGAGCGTCTTGGTGAAGCCCTGCAGACCGGCCTTGGCGGCCGAGTAGTTGGCCTGGCCGCGGTTGCCGAGCGCGGAGGAGCTCGACAGGTTCACGACGCGGCCGAAGCCCGCGTCGACCATGTGCTTCTGGCAGGCCTTGGTCATCAGGAAGGCACCGCGCAGGTGCACGTTCATGACGGTGTCCCAGTCGAGCGCGCTCATCTTGAAGAGCAGGTTGTCGCGCAGGACGCCGGCGTTGTTGACGAGGATCGTCGGCGCGCCCAGCTCGTCGGCGATCCGCGCGACGGCGGCCTCGACCTGCGCCTCGTCGGCGACGTCGCAGCCGACCGCGATGGCCTTGCCGCCTGCCGAGGTGATGGCCTCGACGGTGTCCTTGCAGGCCGCCTCGTCGAGGTCGATCACGGCCACAGCGCGGCCCTCGGCCGCCAGGCGTACGGCGGTCGCCGCGCCAATGCCTCGTGCGGCGCCGGTGACTACGGCGACGCGCTGCTCGGTGCTGGACATGCTGGGTTCTCCTCGCCCTCGGGGGTGCGGCTCCTGCGGTTGCCGTGGACCGCGCGGTTGAATGAGCGACCGCTTAGTACCTTCAGCAGACGTGACGCTAGAAGCCCTGGCACCCGGTGTCAACGGCCCATCGGGTGCCAGGGCTTCACATCACATCTGCTCGCGGCGGTTCAGCACGCCGTTCGACGCACCGCTCAGCGCACCAAAAGGTCGAGCAATCGCTCCACCTCGGCCTCGGGATCAGCGGTCAGACCGGTGTGCACGGGTCCCGGCTGCACCACCGTCGAGCGGGGTGCGATCAGCCAGCGGAAGCGCTGTCCGGGGTTGTCCCCGGCGGCCTGACCTGCGGCGTCGCAGACCCCTTCGACCGCCCGCAGCGCGGCCCGTACGCCCTCGACATCGGCCGCGGGGTCCAGGGTCCGCAGCTTGTGCTCGTCGAGGTGGGTGCGCGCCGCCACGTAGGACTTGGCGCGGCAGTAGACCACGACCCCGGCATTGATCAGCTCGCCGCGCTCGACCCGCGGCACCACGCGCACCAGCGCGTATTCGAAGACGTCCCGCTCGCTCACCGCGACTCCCTCCACCCGGCCGGCGCGGACTGTCCCGCCCGTCCGCTCGACTTCGACGGCTCGGCCTGCGCTGCCGACCGGTCGGCCGGCGCTTTCGGCAGGTCGGCCGGCGTACCGAGTGTGATGCGCTGCTCGAGCCCCTGCGCGCGGGTGAGCAGCGTGGTCGCGTACGCGCGTCGCACCTCGTCCGGGTCGGCGAAGCCGGGCTCGTCGGCCAGCCACACATCCGGTACGTCGGCGGCGCACTCGAGCAGCAGCTCCTCGCTGACCTGGGGCGCGAGCGCCGAAGCCGCGCCCGCCACGTCCGGTCCGAAGACAGCGAGCGCGTGGTCCGAGGCGTCGTACGGCTTGGCGGCCGAGGTCGCCGCGCCGCGCCAGTTGTGGTGCCAGATCATCGAGGCTCCGTGGTCGATCACCCACAGGTCGCCCTGCCACAGGAGCATGTTGGGGTTGCGCCAGGAGCGGTCGACATTGTTGATCAGGGCGTCGAACCACACCACGCGCCCGGCCTCCTCGGCCGACACCTCGTGGGCGAGCGGGTCGAATCCGATGGCGCCGGACAGGAACTCCATGCCCAGGTTGAGGCCACCGCTCGACTTGAGCAGCCCCTGGACCTCCGGATCGGGCTCCCCCAGACCGATCACCGGGTCGAGCCGGATCTGCGCGAGACCCGGAATCCGCAGGCCGAGCCGGTCCGCGAGCCGGCCGCAGATCACCTCGGCGACGAGCGTCTTGCGGCCCTGTCCCGCGCCGGTGAACTTCATGACGTAGAGGCCGAGATCGTCGGCCTCGACAAGTCCGGGGAGCGATCCGCCTTCACGCAGCGGGGTGACGTAGCGGGTCGCTGAGACTTCCGTGAGCATGCGCCCAAGCTATCCGGCGTTCGGACCGGGCGATCACAGGCGTGCCCCACGGCCTGCGGTCGACGGCGGCGGGGCGTTCCGGGCGCATCGCGGGGTACCCGGCGCGGATGACCGACGAAAACAGGAAGAAAACGGACGAACCCGAGGCCGAACAGCATGGCCGGCCCAACGTTCCCCGCGGTGACTCGGCCGTCGACCAGGCCCTGATCGAACTCGAGGAGGCAGAGACGGGCTCCCCCTCGGGCGGCCGGCGCAAGTGGGGCCGCGAAGGCGAGGCCGGCGACACTCTCACGCCGAATCAGCGCGCGCAGCAACAGGCCCAGGAATCCGGCGAGGACTCGCAGGACGGCTCCTGATCCGCACGCCCCGACCGGCACCTGGGACGGCCGGCCGCAGGCTTCCGAGACCCCTGCGCAGCCAGTGAGAAACGAGCACACCATGAAGCGAGCCGCACTCTTCGACGTGGACGGCACCCTCGTCGACACCAACTATCTGCACACGACGGCGTGGGCGGAGGCGCTGCGTCAGTGCGGCCATCACATCCCGATGGCGGCCGTCCACCGGGCGATCGGCCTGCCCTCGGTCGATCTGATCGAGCACCTCACGGGCAAGACGCCCGACGACGAAACGAAGACGCAGCTCAGCGCCGCGCACAAGGCGCTCTACGCTCCGTACTTCGAGCGCCTGCACGCCTTCCATGACGCGGCTCGGTTGCTGCGCACCCTCGCGGGAAAGGGTTGGGTGATCGTCCTGGTCACCTCGGCCTCGGGTGAGGAGCTCGAGGCGCTGCGGCGCGCGATCGACGCCGACGACGTGATCGCGCAGACCGCGTCCGCGGACGACGTGGACGAGGGCAAACCCGCGCCCGACCCGGTGCACAAGGCGCTGGGGCTGGTCGGTGCCCCGGCGGAAGGATCCGTGTTCGTCGGCGACTCCGTCTGGGACGTCCGGGCCGCCGGGCAGGCGGGTATCCCGTGCGTGGCCCTGCTCTCGGGGGGCATCCCGCGTGCTGAACTGGAAGAGGCGGGCGCGGCGGTCGTGTACCAGGACACGGCGGACCTGCTGGACCGGCTGGACGAGAGCCCTTTGCGCGTACGAGAAGACCAGCTGAACGAAAGCCCCTCGGGCGCACGAGAGGAGAGCACGGTGAGCGGACAGGACGAGACGGTGGGCGAGCAGGACGAAACCCCCGAGGCCGTACCGGACGACAACCTGGAAACGGGCCTCGGCCAGGGAGGGGACGACACCGACGGACCCGAACACCCGGTCCCCGGCGGCGAGTTGCCGCAGGGACCCGGCGAGCGAGCCGAGGCCGTGCCGCGTGACCTGCCCGACCAGCAGGCACGCGAGGGCGACCCCTGGGACCTTCACGAGCCGGGCACGTCCTCCGAGGACGACGCGGCACCCGGCCCCGGTGACTCTGGCACGGACTCGGGCGAGGAAGCCGGCCCGGAGGGCGCCCAGTCCGAGCAGCCGAAGCCCGACGAGCCCTCCGCCTGAGCGCCTGCGGGGCCGCCTCCAGTAGGCACCCGGCCGGGCGAAGATTTCGGTGCGGTTTGAACAACTTCCCGACTGCGGCCGTACGAGAGGACAGGATTCCGATACGGGCCGAGCTCCGGCCCATGCGCCGACGACCGGCGCAGGACCGCCAAGGGGAGTCATCAGGATGACCGTTACGCAGCAGCCCCAGCACCCCGTCGAGTCGGCGGAGCCGGAGGCGGGGACGCAGTGGTGCGGGTGCCCGTCACGGCGCACCGTCGTCTCGGCGGTGGGTGTCGCGGGCCTTGCCGTTGCGCTCACCGCCTGCGGAGGTTCCGATGACGGCGGCGGTTCGGACGAGGCACAGGAGCCGGCGGGCGAGGCCTCCGACCAGCCGACCGAGGGCGGCGGGGGCGGCGGCGAGGAGCTCGCCAAGACCGCGGACATCCCGGAGGGCGGCGGCACGGTCTTCAAGGACCAGGGCGTGGTCGTCGTGCAGCCGTCGGCCGGCGACTTCAAGGCGTACTCCTCGAAGTGCACACACGCCGGCTGCGGGGTCAAGGACGTCTCGGGCGGCACCATCAACTGTGTGTGCCACGGCTCCAAGTTCAGCATCGAGGACGGCAGCGTGAAGGGCGGACCGGCCCCGAAGCCGCTGCCCGCCGCGCAGATCACGGTGGACGGCGACTCGATCAAGCTCGGCTGAGCAACGTTCCGGGGCCTCGAAGCGACCCCGGGCCACGCCGCCCGCCGCCGGTCAGCCGATCGGCGGCGGGAGAGCGACCTGGGCGGCGAGGAACTTCGGGGCCATCCCGCAGTAGCTGTCGGTGATCAGTTCGGTGAGCTCGGTCCAGTCGGTGTGCTCACCGAGGACGGCGGCGACCACGTTGTGGCCCCAGCCGGCGCGGAGGAACGGGAATCCGTCGATGGTCAGGCCGAGCAGATCGTCGGCGGGCACCCGGAAGGTCACCACGACGAGTTCCTGGTCCGCGGTCGCATACGGGGCGTAGACGGGGTGGCGATCCGGATCCGGCGCGTAGAGGTGGGCGAACGTCCGCGTACGGATCCGCCAGCGCATGCCGATCCAGGCCGGCTCCTCGTACGACTCGGGCAGGTGCCGGCAGATCGACCGCAGCCGATCCAGGATCTCCGGCGGCACGTCTCCGGGACTGGACATGGTTCGACCCTAGCGACTCCGCACGGCCGGCGGCCACCGGCCCACGAGTGGTGCTAGCCCTTCCAAGCGGCGAGGATCTCGTCGGTCGTGGTGACCGACGAGATCAGCGCGAGGGTGTTACGGATCATCAGCGGGGTGTAGTCGGCGGGCACGCCCGCGATGGCGTCCGCGGGCACCACCACGCGATAGCCCAGGTTGACGGCGTCGAACACGGTGTTGGGGATGGCGACATTGGCCGACACCCCTGTGACGATCAGCGTGCGGCAGCCGAGGTTGCGCAGCAGCGCGTCCACGTCCGTGCCGGCCATCGGCGACAGACCGTGCAGTCGGCGGACGACCAGATCCTCTTCGGCGACCTCGATCGGCGGGGCGATCCGGACCGCTTTGGTGCCGGATATCTGCAGCACGGGAAGGCGCGAAACGGCGTGGAAGAGCCGGGCGTTGTGGTTGGAGCCGCGTCCGTCGGGGCGGCGTTCGGCCACCGCGTGCAGGACCTGGACCGAGGCGTAATGGGCCGCGGCGACGAGGCGGGCGATGTTGGTGAGCGCGCCCGAGGAGCGGGCCTGTTCGGCCAGTTCGGGCAGGGCGCTCTCCTCGCCCACGACGCCCTGCTGGCACTCGCTGGTGAGCAGTACGGTGGTGGCGGGATCGAGCAGCTCGGCGAGCGTTTCCCTGGCCATCTGGCCCTCCTGACGCAGCGTCGGCCGGCACACGGCGCGCGGACCGTGTGAAGTCGGCGCGAGGGTAACCCCCATTGCGTACCGGCGGAAGAGACCCCATGATTTTCTGACGCAGAGTCAGGAATGCCTCTGTGCACGGACCATGGAGCCGAAGGCACGGAGGGGAACACGGATGAGCGTGACACAACGCAGGGGCCGGCGGATCATGATGACGCGGGAGGAACTGGACGCCTTCCTCGCCGAACAGCGCACCTGCCGGGTGGCCACCGTCTCCGCGGACGGCGCACCGCACGCCAGCACCCTCTGGTTCGCCTGGGACGGTGGCTCGCTGTGGCTGTACTCGATCACCCGCAGCAAGCGCTGGGCAGATCTGCGCGCGGACCGGCGCATCGCGGTCGTGGTGGACGCCGGCGAGGACTACGGCGAGTTGCGCGGAGTGGAGCTGGCCGGTTCGGTGGAGTTCGTCGGTGAGGAGCCGCGGGTCGGGGAGCCGTGTCCCGAACTCGACGAGATCGAGAAGCAGTTCGCCCGCAAGAACTTCGGCATGGACCAGATGCCGCACGACGGACGGCATGCGTGGGTGCGGCTCACACCGGACACCATCGCCTCGTGGGACTTCCGGAAGCTGACGGAACTGCACTGAGGCCCACGCTCACGGCACCAGGCGGCCGAGGCTTCACGCCTCCGCCACCTCCCCCGCCTCCCGCAGCGCGTCGACCGCCGCCCTGATCGAGGGTCGGCGGTCGGCGTCCGTGCGCCACACCGCGTACACATGGCGGGCGATCTTCTGACGCAACGGCACCACGCGCACGCCGTCCGGCGCCTGGCCGCGCCCCAGGCGCGGGGTGACGCACACCCCCAACCCCGCTCCCACCAGGGCCAGTTGGGTCGAGTGCTCCTCGGCCTGGTGCCCGATGCGCGGCTCCACGCCCTTGGAACGCAGGGTGTAGAGCAGCCAGTCCTGGCAGAACGCGCCTTCGGGCCAGCAGATCCACTCGTCGTCGGCGAGCTCTTCGAGGGACAGCTCGGCGCGGTCGGCGTACCGGTGGCCCGCCGGCAGCACCACATCGGCCCGGTCGTCGAGCAGGGAGGCCTTGGCCAGGCCCTCGGGCATGGGGAGGGGCTTGTTGTACCAGTCGAGGACGACGGCCACATCGAGATCGCCGCGTACCACCGCCCGTACGCCGAAGGCCGGTTCGAGCTCCTGCGAGCGCACCACCAGGCCGGGGTGCGCCTTGCGCAGCGCGAGGAAGGTGAGCGGGAACAGGCCGCGGGCCGCGGTCGGGAAGGCTCCGATACGCAGCTCGCCGACCACCTGGCCGCGGTGCGCCTCCAGGTCCGACTGCGCGTACTCGACCTGCGAGATGATCCGCGCCGCGTGCTCGGCGAGCAGCACACCGGCGTCGGTGAGGCGCACACCGCGCCCGTTCTTGGCGATGAGCTGCTGGCCGATCTCGCGCTCCAGCTTGGTCAGTTGCTGCGACACGGCGGAGGTCGTGACATGCAGCCCCGCGGCCGCCCCGCTCACCGAGCCGTGCCGGGCGAGGGCGTCGAGGGTGCGCAGACGCTCGAGGTTCAGCATGTCCGCTCCATTGGCTCGCCCGTCAACATGTAAGCGATGCTAATCCATCCCTCGTAACAAATCTCGCTTGTGCTACGAGATCGCGGGGACGATCGTAGAGGTCATGGCCACTGCCTCCGCCTCCCGCACCCGTATCCGCACCTCCACCACCGCGCCCGCGTCCACGCCTCGGCGCACGCTCGACTGGCGGCTCCGCTTCGCGGTGCTCTCCTTGATCTGGGGCTTCAGCTTTCTGCTCATCAAGGTGGGTACGCATGGCTACGCACCCTTCCAAGTGACCTTCGGACGGCTCCTGTTCGGCACCCTGGTCCTCGCCGCGGCGATGCTGGTGCGGCGCGAGGGGCTGCCGCGCGGGTGGCGCACCTGGGGACATCTGACGGTGGCGGCGTTCTTCCTCAACGCCCTGCCGTTCTCGCTCTTCGCCTACTCGGAACTCACGATCCCGTCGACGCTCGCCGGCATCTGCAACGCGACCTCGCCGCTGTGGGGCATGGCCCTGTCGATGGTCGCGCTCTCCGAGGACCGGCCGACCCGCCGGCGCGTGGCGGGCCTGGGTCTCGGCTTCCTCGGCGTCCTGACGGTGCTTGGCGCCTGGCAGGGCTTCCAGGGCATCGACGCGGCGGGCACGGCCATGGCGCTCGCCGCTTCCCTGAGCTATCCGATCGGCTGGATCTACGTGCGGCGCACACTCGCGGGCAGCACCGAGTCGCATCTGTCCCTCATGGGTGCACAGCTGTTGCTCGCCACCGCGCAACTGGCCTTCGTCACCCCGCTGTTCACCTCCATGCCGACCGGCTTCCCGGTCCTGCCACTGCTCGCCGTCATCGCGCTCGGCGCCCTCGGAACCGGCCTCGCGGTGCTTCTCCAGTACGGCCTCGTGGCGGAGATCGGCCCCACGACCGCGCAGATGGTCACGTACTTCATCCCGGTCATCGCCACCGCCGCGGGCGTGGCCCTGCTCGGCGAATCCCTGTCGTGGTCGACACCGGTGGGTGCGGCGATCGTCCTGGCGGGCGCGGCTCTGACCCAGTCGCGGGCCAAGGCGGCCTAGCCGCCTCAGGGGCATCGGCGCAGACCATTAAGATGGCCGCGCTTTCGAGGGTCGAGAGGCGAGCAGCGCGCAACGGGGCAAGGGGGCAGCATGTTCGACGTCGACGGGTTCCCGGCAGTACCGAGTGCGGGCCGATGAGAGGCTTCCGACGCAGCCGGGCCTCCCGGAGCCTGCCTTCCGGGCCGCCCCCGCTGACCACGGCGGAGGTTGCCGAAGCCGAGGCCGAGCTCGATGTCCGCTTCCCTGCCGCGTACCGCCGCTACTTGCTGCAGGTGAGCGCCGGCGGTGCAGTGTGCGAGCTCCGGAAGTCGGCGGACGGCTGGTGGTGGGCGGGCGACCACAGGTGGCCGCGACGTGACCTGTTGCGAGTGCCCTTCCCACATCCGGACGACTACGCGGCGGCTGATGACGCGCTCGACCGGTGCGAACCCCGAGCCGAGGAGTATGCCGACGCGGCGGCGTTCGACCGGGCGTGGAGAGCCTGGGACGCCGAGTGCGAGGAGTTCGAGGACCGCAAGACGGCCGGAGCGGTGATCGCGCAGGAGCACGGCTGTGGCTTCGCGACTCTCCTGGCGATCACCGGCCCTCTCGCCGGCACGATGTGGTGGGACGGCCGGGCCACCTGCGACCTGATCCTCCCGCTCTCCCTCGACCACGCCGGCGGCGCACGGCCCGTGACCTTCGACGAGTGGCTGCCCCGCGACTCATGGGACTTGCTGCCGCCGGGCTGGGGACGACCGGTCTAGGTCACCGGAGACAGCCGGTCTAGGTCGCCAGGGTCCGGCCCGCTCCGCCCCGCCCGCCCAGCACGGCATACGCGACGGCGTCGGCCAGCGGCTCGATGTCGGACTCGGCCAGCGGCGACACCGTGATCCGCATCCCGGGCGCCGCCCCGATCCGGAACCTCGCCCCGGGCGCCACCGCCCACCCGGCGTGCAACAGCCGGGACACCGCGCCGGTTTCGTCCGGGACCGGCACCCATACGTTCAGGCCGCTGCGCCCCGTCGCCGCGACACCCCGCCGCCCCAGCGCGGCGATCAGGGCGTCGCGGCGACGCGCATAGGTACGCGCCACGTCCACGGGCACCACCGCACCGGAAGCCCACAGTTCGACGACCGCGCGCTGCACGATCCGGCTCACCCAGCCCGGTCCGAGCCGCTGCCGGCCCTGCACCCGGTCCACGGTGACCGCGTCGCCGGTCAGGACGGCGAGCCGCAGATCGGGCCCGTACGCCTTGGCCACCGAGCGCACCAGCGCCCAACTCCCCTTGCCGGTGGCCAGAGGATGCAACGGCAGGTCGACGATGCCGTGCCCGTGGTCGTCCTCGATCAGCAGCACCGATGGGTGCTTCCTGAGGACCGCCCGCAGCGCCCGCGCACGCGAGGCGGTGACCGCGGCGCCCGTGGGGTTCTGCGCCCGGTCCGTGACGATCACGGCACGGGCACCTTCGCTCAACGCCCGGTCGACCGCGGCCGGCTCGGGCCCTTCGTCGTCCACGGCGATGGCGACGGCGCGCAGCCCGAGCGCCGGGATCAGATCGAGCAGCGCACCCCAGCCCGGATCCTCCACCGCGACCGCGTCACCCGGCCGCAGGTGCGCGGCCAGGATCCGCTCGATGGCGTCGAGCGAGCCCGACGTGACGGCGACAGGCCCGCCCGGAATCCCGTCGGCGTCGAACGCGGCCCGGGCGAGCGCGCCCAGGTCCGGGTCCACCGCGGCCTCGGCGTACATGACCGGCTGCCGGTCGCTGCGCGCGGCCGCCGCGGCGAACGCCCCGGTGAGGGAAGGCAGCAGCGCGGGATCGGGATTGCCGAGCGAGACATCCCGTACGCCTTCGGGCGCTTCGACCCGGATCGCGTCGCGCGCGGTGCTCGCGGGCCGCGAACGGACCCGGCTGCCGCGCCTGCCCGCCGTCTCGATCACTCCCCGCTCACGCAGGGTGCGATACGCCGACGCGACCGTATTCGGATTGACCCCCAGCTCCAGGGCCAACTCCCGCATGGGCGGCAGCACTTGCCCGGGCTCCAGGTCTCCCCTGCCCACCGCGCCCTCGACGCTGGCCGCAATCTCTGCTGCGCGTCGGCCTTCGATCCGATATCCTCCTAGCACAAACATGAGTATGCACTAATGCAATGGAGATCGCAATGAGCGTTGCGCCGGACACCACGGAGCCGACCACCACCCCGGACTCGTATGCACCGACGGAGCGCACCGTCCCCACCCGCTCCAAGGAGCGCGCGCACTACGACCGGGAATTGGTGCATTCGATACTCGACGAGACCTACCTCTGCCACATGGGCTTCGTCCGCGACGGCGCCCCGGTGGTGCTGCCGACGCTGTACGCGCGGGTCGGCGAGCGGCTCTACGTGCACGGGTCGACCGGCTCGCGCCCGCTGCGGATGGCGGGCCAGGCCGACCCGGGCCTGTCCGTCTGTCTGACGGTGACGCATGTGGACGGCCTCGTGCTCGCCCGCTCGGCGTTCCACCACTCGATCAACTACCGCTCCGTCGTGGTGCACGGCACCGCCCACCAGGTCACCGATCCGCAGGAGAAGCGACTGGCCCTGGACGCCATCGTCGACCAGGTCGTGGCCGGCCGGGCCGCGGACTCCCGCCCGGCCGACGCCAAGGAGCTGGCCGCCACCGCGGTGCTCCGCGTCGACCTGGCCGAGGTCTCCGCGAAGATCCGCACCGGCGGCCCCAACGACGAGCCCAAGGACATGGAGCTCCCCCACTGGGCGGGCGTGGTGCCGGTGGCCCGCACGTACGGCGCGCCGATTCCGTCCGATGACCTGGAGCCGGGGGTCGAACTGCCGGAGTATCTGCGCGGTTTGTGAGCGGACGCATCACCCGAACGTGAAGCAAGGGCCGCCCTCTCGTCGAGGGCGGCCCTTTCGCTATGTATCGAGGGCGGCCGTTTCGCTATGTACGGACAGCGCTCAGTGATGTACGAGCAGCGGTCCGCGTCTCCGCCACCGCGAGCCCCGCCAGCGCGAGCAGCATCAGCAAGGTGCCCACCACCGTCGCCGCGGTCAGATGCTCACCGAACGCGAGCACCGCGAGGATGGCCGCACTGACCGGTTCGAGCAGCATGATCACGGAGACGGTGGCCGAGCGGACCGCGGCCGCCCCCGCGAAGTACAGGGCGTAGGCCAGCGCGGTCGGCACGGCCGCGACGTACAGCATCAGGCCGAGGATCCGGCCGAGTTGATCGGTGTGGGGCAGCAGCCCTTCGACCGCCGCGAACGGCAGCAGGCACAGTGCGGCGATCGCGAAGGTCCACACGGTCGTGGTGTGGGTGTCGGCGCCCGAACCGTCCCTGCCCCACCAGCGGGTGAGCAGAGTCATCACGGCGTACCCGGCAGCGGACCCGATCGCGAGCAGGACGCCGGCCGGATCGACCTCGCCCGGACCGCCGCCACCCTCGCCGAAGACGAGCACGACCAGGCCCGCGAGTGCACCGGCGACGGCCAGTACGCCGCCGATTCCGAGGCGTTCACCGAGCAGCAGCCTGGCCCCCAGCGCGATCAGGACGGGGCCCGCACCGAGCGTGACCACCGTGCCGACGGCCAGACCGGTGGCCGATACGGCGGCGAAGTACGCGGTCTGGAAGACGGCGAGGGCGACACCGAGCGCGATCATCCGCCCCGGCCGCACCTTGGCACGCGCCCGACCGCCGCGGCGCCGCAGCAGCCCGGCCACGAGCAGCAGCACGAGGCCGCCGGCGCAGCGCCAGAACGACAGGGCGATGGGCCGCAGTTCGCTGGACTGGAACACCAGGAGCGCGGCGGCTCCCGCGGTACCCCAGGCGACACCGGCGACGATCAGATAGAGCAGGCCGCGTCCGACGGACAGGGCGGGGGAACCAGGGGCGACGACGGCACCCTGGGTGGAAACAGCATTCGACACGAGGCTCTCCGCAAAGGACAGACGAAAGGGACTGTCGTCTGCGGGCAGCCGTCACCGGCCCGGGAACTCCCGGGCAGATTTCGGTGGTTGACTCCGACCGCCCGCGCTAGGCGGCAGGAGGCGGAAGGACAAGCGCTCGTGCGTGCATGATCGCCACCCTACGCTTCGGCCCGGCTCACGGACAATGCCGTTTCGTCCTGTGGACCGCCGCTCGCGACGGGCTCGGGCGCCGCCTTCACAGGAGTGGCGGACTGGGCGATGAACGCGCCGATCAGAACGACCGCACCGCCGATGATCTGGGGCGCGGACAGATGCTCGCCGAGCAGGAACCAGGCCAGTACGGTCGCGACGACCGCCTCGAGGTAGGCGACGACTCCGGCCACCTGCGGCGAGAGCCTGCGTACGGAGAGCAGACCCGTGCCGTACGCGAGCACCGTGGCGATCAGCACCACCCAGCCGAGCAGCAACCACCCCGACACCGCGGTGCCGTCCATGTCCGCAGTGCCCGAGAGCACCGACCAGTCCATCTCCCATGGGCGGGCGATCACCGTCAGGATCAGAGCGCCGATCAGCATGCCGTACGCGATGACGCCCAGCGGATCCGGAGCCTGTTCGCCCGAGTCGCTGCCGTGGTCGCCGAGGATGAAGTAGCCGGCCTGGCACACCGCGGCGCCAAGACCGAGGAGCACGCCGATCGCGTCGAAGCTCAGACCTGCCCAGACCTCGACCACACAGGCGAGCCCGCCGACCGCGAGCACCACACCGACCGCCGCGGCCCGCGTGACGTGCCGGCGCTGGACGAAACGGATCCAGACGAGCACGAGCGCCGGCCCCAGGTACTCGATGAGCAGGGCCACGCCTACGGGGATACGGGAGATCGCCGCGAAGTAGCAGGCCTGGACGCCCGCGACGGCGAACAGGCCGAAACCGGCGAGCAACGCGGGCCTGCGCACCAGCAGTTCGCGATGGCGCCAGGCCACCGGCAGCAGCACAAGCGCCGCACCCGCCACCCGCAGCCAGACCACATGCAGCGGGTCGAGCCCTGCCGTGATGAGCGGCTTCGCCGCCACGCCGGAGCCGCCGAACGCCAGCGCCGACACCAGAGCCAGCGTCAGTCCGACGCTGCGGCCCCGGTCCCCTTGAATCCCCTTGAACGTAGACACGCGGCCATGATGACAGGCGACGTCATGAGCGTCACCCCCGATACCCCTGACATCTCGGAAAGCGAGACGGCGCCCGGGCGCGGTCCACGCGACGACCGGGCACAGTTCGCCCGACGTCCACCCACTGCGCCCCCGTCAGCCCGTCAAGGGCTCACCGAACCCCGCGTCGATGCGCTCCACCAGCGCCCGCGGATCCACACCGGAGCGACGCAGGATCTGCACCGCGCGGCTTTCGGCATCCAGAGCGAGGGCCGCGAGCACATCGATCCCGTCGGCGGACCTCCGGCCGCCCTCCCGGGCGCGCGCCTGCGCCAGCTCCATCGCACTCAGCGCGGAGGGCGACCAGCCGGCCGGTTCCCGCGCCCCTCGTTCCCGTACGACCGGAACGGCGCCCGAATCCTCGACCGTGCCCTGCCAGCGCAGCCCGTACCCGATGGAACGCTGCACCAGGAGGCCGAGCAGCCGGGCCACGCGCGCGCCGTCTCCGAATACCGCGCGCACCGCGGGGTCGGACTCGAGCAGGGAGTGCAGCAGATGGGCGGTATCCAGCTGGCCGTCGCCGCCGCGCAGGGCCCGTCGGCGGGCGCCCGCGATCACCGACTGCAGCTCGGCGTCGAGCTCGCCGTCGGGTTCGGTCCGTGGCAGGCGCGGGTGCGGAAGTCCTTGATCCGCATCCGGCCAGGTGGGGCTGTGCACACCTGCCACCCCATCAGCCCGGGACGCTCCGGGGCATCCCCGCCGGGAAGCATCTTCACGTCCGACACAAGGTGGGGATGCGTGTACGGGTTCTCCTCCTTACGGATGAGATCTCCCTTCACGGGGACCCGTTCCCTTCCGATGCATGTCCGACGAATGGCCGGCGAGTGGCCAAGGATCGGGACCCGGGGGCGCGCACGCTTCCGGCGCACTCCCCCAGCGCAACCACGGGCCGCACAGTGCTCGTCCCTCAGGGCACCCGAGCAACATCCGAGCACCGTGGTCCAGTTGACCGTCCCGCACGTCCGCGGAAAGGAGTCGCCATGCCCCGAGCCGTACGCCCCGCGCGCCTGCGCGGCGCCCCGCCCGAGGAGTGCGGCTGCTGGCTGGTGGCACTGCCGGCGATCGACGGCAAGCAGTACGTGTACCGGGTCTACGCCCCCGAGGACGCTCTGCCCGCGGACCTGTTCTGGGAGGCGTGGCACTGCCATGATGAGGGCCCGCACCCGCGCGCACTGGATCTCTTCGACGCCGCGGTGATCCGCAGAATCGGCCGCTGACGCGCACCTCGATGCACGAGCTCCACAATTTCTGACGAGTCGTCAGTCTTGTAACTTCCCGACTACGAGGCTACGTTCCGCGACACCGCCGCTGCGCTACCACCGCAGCGCTTGACGAGAAGGGGTGGTCGCATGGCCGAAGTCAGCGCGGAAGCACGCATCGACGCTCCCGCCGAGAAGGTCTGGGAGAAGCTCACTGACTTCTCCGTATTCGGCGAGTGGAGCGTGACGCACACCGGGTTCCCCAAGGGGGCGCCGGAATCGCTCAAGCAGGGCGACACGTTCGAGGAGAGCATGAAGCTCATGGGCTTCCCCGCCGATGCGGTGTGGACGGTGGAGTCCCTCGAGGACGGCCGTTCGTTCACCATCCGCGGCAAGGGCCCGATGGGGGTGAACCTCAAGCAGGCCTACACCCTGACGCCCGACGGCAACGCCACGGTGATGCGCATCGACGGCGAGTTCACGGGTGCGGCCGTGACGCTGATGGCGGGCAAGCTCAAGGATTCGGCGACGGCGGCTCTCCACGAGTCGCTGCGCAAGCTGAACGCGCTCATCGTCTGAGCCAGGGCCCAAACGGCAGGCGCCCCACGCGCGTTCGCGTGGGGCGCCTGCCGTTTTCACCAGTCGGCGGGACTCAGTCCTCGTCGGCGAGGATCAGATAGAGCTTCTTACGGGCGTCGTTGACGACGGCGAGCGCCTTCTCGCGCTGCTCCGCCGAGCCGGTCTTCCAGACCTGGCCGAAGGCCTCCATCAGACCGAAGCCGGCCTGCCGGATCTCGTTGACCGTGTCCCAGTCGACGCCGCGGCCGGCATCCTCCCAGGGGGCATCCGGGCCCTCGTCGGCGGCCGTACGGCCGGCCTCGGTGAGCGAGAACAGCTTCTTGCCGCCCTCGGACTCACTGGTGATCAGGCCCTCGTCCTCGAGCAGCTGCAGGGTCGGGTACACCGACCCCGGGCTGGGCTTCCACGCCCCGCCGCTGCGCTCGGCGATCTCCTGGATCATCTCGTAACCGTGCATCGGCCGGTCCTTCAGCAGGGCCAGGATCGAGGCGCGCACATCACCGCGCCGCGCCCGTCCACGGCCACCGCCGCGTCCGCGCCCGCCCCAGGGGCCGGGCCCGCCGAAGCCGCGGGGGTCGAAGCCGCCGGGGCCGAAGGGCCCGAAGGCACGCCGGCCCTCGCCGCCCCGCGGACCCTCGAAGCCGCCGCCTCCGCGCGGCCCACCGGGCCCGCCGAAACCGGGGCCGGGCCCGCGCCGGCCGAAGCCGCCGTGGTGCTGACGGCCGTGCTCGTGCTCATGTCCATTCTCGTGTCCATGTACATGGGGTCGCATATCAATCACTTCTCTCATGTGTCGTTCAGCGTGGGATCCGCTCCTCGAATAGGCGCCGTATGCCGTATCTCGGGATGCGCTGTAAGGAGCGCTCGCGATCTTTCATGAACCATCGCGATGCCTCAACGATATATCGCTACCGATCGGATGGCAAGCCCTCTTCTGGAGGCTCCTGTGTCCTTGACATCGAAGCCGGTCCGGCGGAGGTCGCCGACCTGCGCCGGACCAACAGGTTCCCGGCGCCGGGACGGCACCGATCTGCCGCACGGCGCCCAGGCCTACCGCCCCTTCGGCACGGCCGCCCAGCTCGCCCGCAGGGCCGGCGCCACCGTGCTCGCCACCGTCCGCCGCACCGCGGACCTCGACCACATCGCCCCGGCCGTCGTCTCCCACGCCGTCGCGTTGGCCGCCGGCGCCCCCGCCACGGCCATCCGCGCCCACGCGCCGCGGGGCGTCGACCGCATCATCGCGGTCGCCCTGTCCGACAACGCCGACCTCCACAACGCCGTCGTCGCCAACGAGGCCGTCATCGCCGCCCACGATCACGTCGATGTCGGCGGTGGCCGCAGCCGCATCCTGGTCACCATCCCCCGGTAGCGCAGACTTGGGCGATCTCTGCCTGATCTACGCCGCCATGCGCCGGACTTCTTCATACGCTCGCTGCGCAGATGGCTCGGCTCCGCACGTCACTGGGGGAACCGTTCCGGGCGGAAGTCCGCAAGCATCTCGTCCCGCTTCCCGCTGAGGATCTCCGTAGCAAGCAGCCGGCCGATGACCGGCCCGAGTGTGATGCCGCTGTGGGAGACAGCCTCGTAGTAGCCCGGCACAGAAGGCACCGCACCCACCGAGGGGAATCCGTCGGCTGGGATCGGCCGGTAAGCGATCCGTGTCTGCGCGACGCGGGCGTTTCCGAGTTCAGGAACGACGTGCTTCGCCGCTTCGTGGAGCTGCCGTGCGAGTTCCACTGGATCTTCACCCGTGTCGATGACTGCGTCGATCTCGCGGCTGTGGAGGACCACCGACGCATCTCCGTCAGGACGGATCTCGATGTGGGGCGCGTGCATGGCCCGGTGAACCGGGACCTGAGCACAGCCGAGCCGGGTGACGACGCCGGGTTCCCGGCGCATCGGCAAGTGCCGAGCGATGAGCCCGGCGACCTGGGAAGCGCTGGGTCCTGCCGCGTTCACGACGACGTCGACGTCGAGACAGCTCCCATCCGACAGGGTCACTGTCCGGACGCTCCCATCGGGGCCGATACCGATGTTGCGGGCCGCGGTGCCAAACCGATGTTCAGCGCCGGACTCAACAGCTCGGCCGACCAGGCGGCCGACGAGATGCCGTCCGTGCACCCATGCTTCGTCGGGGTAGAACAGGACCGGAGTCTTGGCCGGCACCCTGAGAGCAGGTTCGAGGCGCCGGCGCACCTCTGCACCCGTGCACACCTCGACCCTGTAGTCCCAGCCGGCCAGCAGCTCGGCTGTTTCCAGGAGCTTCGCCTCCGCTGCGGTGTCGCCGGCCCAGCGCAGGTGGCCGCTGGGATGCCACCATGAGTCCGGCCCGATGGTCTCTGCAAGCTCGCGGTACGCCGCCATACCTGCCACGTTCAGGTCGAAGTAGGACCTGCGCCCGGTCTTGTTGCTGGCGTTGACCCACGAGAAGGACCAGTTGGTGACCCCTTCCCCTGGCCGGCCCGCGTCGATGAAGACCACCTCGGCCCCCTGCCGCGACAGGTTGCACCCCACGCTGGCTCCGAGAATGCCCACTCCGATGACAGCAACACGTTCAGACCGCCCCACATGTCCGCCGCTCACAAGCCGCCTTCCAGGGTCGTGGGCCAACTCGCCAACTCCCGCTTCCAGCATGCCATCGCCCCGTTCGGCGACAAGCGTCAATGTCGGCTCGGTCCCACAGACGCAACCCCAGCCGAGCAGTTTCACGTTGGAGCGGCATCGGCGATCACGGCGCGGCGACACGCTGCGGACTCCGCCTCTTCACCGCGACGCGAGAGAATCAGGTCATGTCGCACTCACCGCTGCGGATCAATGCCCTCATCGTCGACGCCGCGGACCCCGAGCGGCTCGCCGCGTTCTGGTCCGAGCTGCTCGGCAGGCCCATCGCGGGCCGCACGGGACCTTACGTATGGCTGCAACGCGAGAACGGTCTCGGTCTGGGCTTCCAGCAAGTCGGCGAGGCCAAGTCGGGCAAGAACCGCATGCACTTCGACATCAGCTCACCGAACCCGCCCGACGAGCAGCACCGTGTCGAGTCACTCGGCGGGCGCCGGCTGGAGGAGTACGCCGAGGGCGGGTTCCTGGTGATGGCCGACCCGGAGGGGAACGAGTTCTGCATCATCCCCGACGGACCGTTCTCACTCGACGACGAGGGCCACGCGGACTACCTCGACTGAGCGGACCACCACGACCGGCCTGCGTCCTCTCCACCTCGCAGCCTGCGTCCTCTCCACCTCGCAGCCTGCGTCCTCTCCACCTCGCAGCGATGCCAGGACGCGGCTTCAGGGATCCCCAAGGCCCCAGCACCAGGCCACCAGCCGCCGATTGGCCTTGGCCCGACGCTCGACGCGCGCCCCACCGTCGCCCTATGCGCATTCAGATCGTCGACGCCTTCACCGACCGTCCCTTCGCCGGCAACCCCGCGGGCGTCCTGCTCCTCGACTCCTTCCCCGAGGACAGCTGGCTGCAGAACGTCGCGCTCGAGGTCAACCACGCGGAGACCGCATTCGCCCACCAGCTGCCCGAAGGCGGCGCGGCCGACTGGGCGCTGCGCTGGTTCACTCCGGCCGCCGAGGTCCGGATGTGCGGCCATGCCACGCTCGCCGCCGCCCACGTGCTGCACAGCACCGGGCGCGCCCACGGCACCATCCGCTTCTCGACCCTGAGCGGCGTCCTCACCGCCACGGCACACCCCGACGGCGCCCTCACGCTCGACTTCCCGACCGCCCCGCTCACCGCGGTCGACATCCCCGACGGTGTCGAGGAGGCGCTCGGCGCCAAAGCCCTCTCCACGTACGACACCGGCGAGAACACCGGCGACCTCCTTGTGGAGCTCGCCGACGAGCAGACGGTCCGGGGACTGCGCCCCGATATCCGGGCGCTCGCCCGCTACTCGGAGCGCGGCATCATCGCCACCGCCGCGGCCCAAGACCCCACCCGGGGCTACGACTTCGTCTCGCGCGGCTTCTTCCCGAACGTGGGCATCGACGAGGATCCGGTGACCGGCAGCGCCCACACCGCCCTCGCCCCGTTCTGGTGCGCGCGTCTGGGCCGCACCGAACTCACCGGCCTGCAGGCCTCACACCGCTCCGGCCAGGTGCGCGTGACGCTCCAGGGCGAACGCACCCTTCTGACCGGCCGCGCCGTCACCGTCATCGAGGGCGAGCTGCACGCCTGAGGCGGCATACGATCCGCGGAGATCTGCACGCCTGAGGCGACACCCGCTCCACGGCGAGGCCGCCCGCCCGACCCGCCGCCACCGCGCCCGGCTGCCCTCCGCATCATCCGGTGGGCAGCCAGCCCACCTTCCCGGCCAGCAGCGCATACCCCACGAACGCTCCGACATCGAGCAGCGTATGGGCCACGACCAGCGGACCCACCCGCCCCCACCGCCGGTAGAGCAGGACGAAGACGACGCCCATCACCATGTTGCCGATGAACCCGCCGATGCCCTGATACAGGTGGTACGAGCCGCGCAGCACCGAACTCGCCGCGAGCGACCCCATCGGCGAGAACCCCAACTGGTCGAGTCTGCGCAGCAGATACCCGACCACGATCACTTCCTCGAGAATCGAGTTCTGCGCCGCCGACAGGATCAGCACGGGGAACTTCCACCACACGTCCGGCAACGCCTCCGGAACCACCGTGAGGTTGAAGCCCAGCGCCCGCGCGAGGAGATAGAAGGCGATACCGGTCGAACCGATCCCCGCCGCGATCACCGCACCGCGGGACAGATCGAAGCCGGGCCGCCTGAGGTCGAAGCCGATCGAGCGGACTCCGGCCCCTTCCCGTACCAGCAGATGAATGACCAGCGCGACCGGCACCAGAGCCGTACAGATGCCGAAAAGCTGCCAGGCGAGATCAAGCCAGGGACGCCCGGGCGCCGCCGACGCGTTGAGCGTGGCCGCCTGGTCCTTGAGACCACCCGGCTTGGTCACCGACCCGATGAAACTGATCAGCGCGGAGACTCCGCTGGCACCGAGCGACAGCGCGAGGACAAGAAGCGTCTCGTCCCGGAGAATTCTCCGCGAAATCCGCTCATGGGGAAAAGATCCGGCCACCAGCCCTGCCTCCACGTGCACACCTGCCTTAGTTGACCAATCACGCCCCGCACACATGCTCGCCCCACTAGGGTCTCGAATGCAGGTACGAAGACCGTGCGCGACAGGCCAGGGGGACGGTACGCCACGCACCTGTGTCGACCGTATGTACCCCCGCGCGTCGTGCATCCAGACGTACGAAGAGGGGCACCAGCGTCATGGGACGTCACAACATGCCGGACCGCAGATCGAGGACGACTGCGGCGGATCCGCAGCGCCCGGGCCCGCGCCGCCGCATGGTCGTCATCGCGACGGTCCTGGTCCTGGGTGTCGCAGGTTCGGCCGCCTATGCGGTGGGCGGCGACTGGCTGCCTTTCGCGAACAGGTGCGCGGACGACGCCGTACGCATCGATGTGGTCGCCTCCCCCGACATGGCCCCGGCCCTGCGCGACACCGCCGCCTACGCACGCGACAAGGACATCACCTCCGACGGCCGCTGCATGGACGTCCGGGTCACCGCGCGCGACTCCTCCAAGTTCGCCGACTCTCTGCGTACGGAAGGAAAGCCCGGTTCGTACGAGGTGTGGGTGCCGGACTCGGACATGTGGGTGGAGCGGGTGCAACTGCAGGGCGACGAGAGCCTGTTGACGCCCACCGGCAATATCGCCTCGACCCCCGTGACCATGGGCATGGTGCCGGCCGCCGCCAAGAAGCTGGGCTGGCCGAAGAAGACGTACTCCTGGGCCGAGTTGGCAGGCGCCGCAACCCAGGGCGACCAGCTGCGGCTCGGCGCCGCGGATCCGGCGCGCAGCGCATCGGGCCTGCTCGCGCTGGCCAAGATGAGCGCGTCGGCGGAGCAGGCGGGCGGCGCGGAGGCGGAGGCCCAGATCGCGGCCACGGCGAAGATCCTGGCGCAGCGCACCTCGGACAGCGACGCCCAGGCCCTCGACACCCTGGCCCGCGACAACTCCGGTACGGAGCAGGGCAATCCGCGCCGCAACCAGGCCCTGATCGTCTCCGAGCAGGCGGCCTTCAAGCACAATGCCTCGGCCCAGGACGCGGGCAAGCTGGAGCTCTTCTACCCGAAGGACGGCGCGCCCGAGCTCGACTACCCGTACGCACTGCTCGACGAGCCGGGACAGACCACCGACGAGAGCCGGGCCGCCCTGCGTTTCATGACGCTGCTCGGCGAGCAGGAGGGCGAGCGCATCCTCGCCTCGCACGGCTTCCGTACCGACCGCGGAGCGCCGTCGGACGGCCTGGTCGAGGGGGCCGGCGGCAGCGCGACCCAGCCGGTGGCCAACGCATCGAGCGAAGAGCTCAGCAGCAAGCAGCTCCAGGAGACCCTGGGCGTCTGGACGATCACCGTGCAGAGCGCGCGGATCTCCGTCGTCGTCGACGTCTCCGGCTCGATGGCCGAGCTGGTGCCGGGCCGGGGCGCACCGCGTATGGATGTCACCAAGGCCGCGCTGACCGCCGCGCTGACCCAGTTCACCAACGAGGACCACTTCGGCCTCTGGGAGTTCTCCACCCTCCTGGACGGCAAGCGCGACTACCGCGAACTGGTGCCCACGGACCGCCTCGGCAAGCAGACGGGCAAGGGCGGCACCACACAGCGCGAGCGTCTGACGGCGGCGTTCGGCAAGCTGCAGCCGGTGCCCAATGGTGCGACCGGTCTGTACGACACGACGCTCGCCGCGTTCAAGCAGGCCCAGAAGACCCATGTGCCCGACATGTTCAACGCCGTGGTGATTGTGACCGACGGCGAGAACCAGGACCCGAACTCGATCACCCGCAGTGCCCTGATCTCCCAGCTGGAGACCTTGTCCGACGCGGACCGTCCGGTGCCGCTGATCGCGGTCGCGGTCGGACCGGGCGGCGACCAGGACGAACTCGACCAGGTGGCCAAGGCGACCGGCGGCTCGGGCCACCAGGTCGACGATCCGGCGCAGGTGCCGGAAGTGATCCTCAAGGCCATCACGGCGGCGGCCCAGGCGAGCGCGGGCTGAGCCGAGGGCGGGCCGGGTCCGCCCCCGGCCCGCCGCGCTCCCCGGCCCACTGGGCTCGTCCGGGAGCCACCGCAGGGCTCACCCAGGAGCCACCACAGGGATCAGCCGGGAGCCACCACCGCATCCGGCAGCGCCCCGACCGGCCAGGTGTGCACGGGTTCGCCCGCGTGCATGAGCTCGCAGTACCGCCGCGTCGTGGCGGCCAGCGCCGCCTCCCGGCCCAGGCCGCTCTCCAGCGCCCGGTGATAGGTGGCCACCTGCCACGAAGCCCCGTTCACCCGGCGCTTGCAGCGCTCCTCGATGACCCCCAGATAGTGGTCCCGGTCCACAGGCGCCACACCCCACGCGTCGAGCCCCGCGGCGGCCAGTGGCAGCAGCTCGTTGCGTACGAGATCGACGGCCGGCATCCGCGCCACGCCCCCGAAGCGCCCGGGGCGCGGCCAGTCGAGCTCGGCCTCGATGCCGTACCGGCAGGCCGCGTCGAAGTTGGCGGCGGCCGCCTCGAACGGCAGCCGCGACCACACCGGCCGGCTGTCCTCGGCGAGCGCCCGTACGACGCCGTAGTAGAAGGCCGCATTGGCGATGACATCGGTGACGGTCGGACCGGCCGGCAGAACCCGGTTCTCCACCCGCAGATGCGGTACGCCGTCGGCGATCCCGTAGACGGGCCGGTTCCAGCGGTACACCGTGCCGTTGTGCAGCACGAGTTCGGCCAGCGACGGCACACCGCCCTCGTCGATCACGCGCAGCGGTTCCTCGTCATCGCAGATCGGCAGCAGCGCGGGGAAGTAGCGCAGATTCTCCTCGAAGAGGTCGTACGGCTTGGTGATCCAGCGCTCCCCGAACCACGTACGCGGCCGCACCCCCTGCGCCTGGAGCTCGGGCGGACGCGTATCGGTGGCCTGCAGGAACAGCGGCGGCCGCGACTCACGCCACAGCTCGCGCCCGAACAGGAAGGGCGCGTTGGCGCCCACGGCTATCTGTGCGGCCGCGACGGCCTGCGCCGCGTTCCACACATCGGCGAACCGCCCCGGTGTGACCTGCAGATGCAACTGCACGGAGGTACAGGCGGCTTCGGGCGCGATCGACGCGGAGGTACAGCTGAGCCGCTCGACACCCTCGATCTCGAGGTGGAAGTCCTCGCCTCGGGCAGCCACCATCTGGTCGTTGAGCAACATGTAGCGATCGACGGCCGAAAGGTTCGACGACACCAGATCGTCCTGCCCGAGCGTCGGCAGAATTCCGATCATGACGATCCCTGCGGCCACTTCGTTCGCTTTACGGTGCGCATAGTTCAGTCCGGTACGAAGCTCCTCCGAGAGCTGGTCGAAAACGCGCCCGCCCAGCGCATGCGGAGCAATGTTCACTTCGAGATTGAACATCCCGAGTTCGGTCTGGAAATCACGGCTCGCGATCCGCTCGAGAACTTCCGCATTCATCATTCTCGGCAAACCATCGGGCCCCGTGAGATTCAGCTCTATCTCCATGCCCATCAGATTCCGGGGCCTGTCGAACCGCTTCTCGTCCAGCAGTCGCGCGAGCCCCGCGAGGCACTGCTGCAGCTTTCTGCGGTAGCGCTGCCGATCGGACAGGTCGAACGCTCCCGCCGCGACCTTCTCCCCCATCGAAGTGTCCCCTCCTCGATTGGGCAGTCCACGGCCATGTCACCGGGGATGATGCCCAGGCAATGTGATCGATAACGCCCCGCACCTGCCCACCCGGCTGTACCCTCAATCACACTCACCCGCGGCACATTCACGCGGCATGCGGCACAGTGCAGTTGCGCTCGCGAGGGCAGTGGTGGAATACGCCGACGAGAATCGGCCGACCGCCCGTACGGACATCGCCCAGGTCAGCGGCGCCACCCCGGTACGGAATCGGGAGAATTACCGCGCTACGGCGACCGAATACCGCCTTGCTCGCAATACTGGCGACGGCTACTCGAAACATTGTGAGAACACGCGTCGTATAAACTCCGCGAACGAGGCAGAGAGTTGGCGCTCGCGGACCGGACCCTGGCCATCCCCCGCCCCTCTGGCCCCGAGAGCTGACAACGCCGTCTGCACCCACGCCCCCGCACCACCAGCCTGTCTCATGAGAGGCGACCCATCATGCCGCTGCAAGTCCCTCCGGCTCCCGCGCCAGCCCTGCGCAGCGTCCTCGCGGCACTTGGTTCCCCCACCGCCGTACGCGAGGCGCGCACCCCGTCCCTGCGCAACGCCCAGGGACCCGTCACCGCCGAACTACCGCTGCCCGTCCACGTCCTGAACCAGGCCGGCACACCCCGGACCCGGCTCACCGGATGGCGCTTCCTGCTGCGCAGTGAGGGCCGCACGGTGGCCGCCTGCGACACGATGCTCACGGCGGACGGCTGGACCTTCTCGCACTTCTTCGAAGGTCCGTACATCACCTCCACCGAACGGGCCCTGCGCCAGGCGGAGTCCCTGCAGACGCGCTGCCAGCCACGTCTGCTCTCGGTGCCCGAGCTGTACATGCTGACGTTGTGGCTGCACAACGACTGCACCTCGGACGGTACGGAGGGCCGCCTCGCCTCCACAGATGTCCTCGTACCCCTGGCTCCCGCGCCCCCCGGGATCGCCGCCCATCAACCGCATCTCGCGGCGGAGCTGCTTCCGGTCCTGACCCACCGGCTCGCTCCCGCCGCCCTGCTCGGCCAGGCGGTCTGAGCACCCGTGTCTGTGCCCCGCGATCCAGCCGGTCGCGGGGCACAGGCATGTCCGTGAAGGCACCCGCTTGGCCCCTACACGGGCCCGGCCCGCACCGCCCGACCGGACTAGCCCCTTCAGGCCACCCCTAACCACCCGAAGGGACCGCCGAGTTGGACTGAACCGTCCGCACGGGTGATGCGTCACTTCCTGGTGAGGAGCGCTGCCGGTAAATCCCTGCGGAATCGAGCCCGTAGGGCAACACTGGTTCCGGACCGACCACACGGGGGCGGCAATGAACACCGCAGCACACCGATCCATCCGCGGGACACAGATCACCACTACGGACCAGCGAAAGAACCCTTCCATGTGCCAGCACCAGCCAGCCTGTCCCACAGCCGACTCAGCCGACCGGGAAGCCGCACTCCTTGTGGCCTTCCACCCTGAGCAGGGCTGGAGCCTGCTGTGCAACGGCGTCCTGCTCTTCGAGGACACCGGTGAGCTGCTGCCGGACGGGCAGATCATCGCGCCGCACCGGCCGCTGGGCACCGGCTCGGTGGTCCGCGCGGCCTGAGGGCACCACCCCGCAACACCGAGGGCCGGCCCGGAGATCACTCTCCGAACCGGCCCTGACGTTTGCCCGGTTGACTCAGTTCTCGTACGCGTCCAGCGGCGGGCAGGAGCAGACAAGGTTGCGGTCGCCGTACGCCTGGTCGATCCGGCGCACCGGCGGCCAGTACTTCTCCGCCGCCACCAGACCGCCCGGGAAGACGGCCTCTTCACGGGTGTACGGGTGCTCCCACTCGCCGGCCATGGTCGCGGCCGTGTGCGGGGCGTTGTGCAGCGGGTTGTCCTCCGCGGGCCACTCACCCGCGCCGACCTTCTCGATCTCCGCGCGGATCGCGATCATCGCGTCGCAGAACCGGTCGAGCTCGACCAGGTCCTCGCTCTCGGTCGGCTCGATCATCAGCGTGCCGGCCACCGGGAAGGACATCGTCGGCGCGTGGAAGCCGTAGTCGATCAGCCGCTTGGCGATGTCGTCCACGCTCACACCGGTCGCCTTGGCCAGCGGCCGGATGTCGATGATGCACTCGTGCGCGACCAGACCGCCGGGGCCGGTGTAGAGCACCGGGTAGTGCGGCTCCAGGCGCTTGGCGATGTAGTTGGCGCCGAGCACCGCGATCTGCGTCGCGCGCTTGAGGCCCTCGCCGCCCATCAGACGTACGTACGCCCACGAGATCGGCAGGATCCCGGCCGAGCCGAACGGCGCGGCGGAAATCGGACCGACACCGGTCTCCGGACCCGCGGCGGGCTGCAGCGGGTGGTTGGGCAGGTGCGGCGCGAGGTGCTCGCGCACCGCGACCGGACCGACGCCCGGACCGCCGCCGCCGTGCGGGATGCAGAAGGTCTTGTGCAGGTTCAGGTGCGAGACGTCGCCGCCGAAGTGGCCCGGCTTGGCAAGGCCCACCAGGGCGTTGAGGTTGGCGCCGTCGACGTAGACCTGGCCGCCGGCGTCGTGCACCTGGGCGCAGATGTCGGCGACGTGCTCCTCGAAGACACCGTGCGTCGAGGGGTACGTGATCATCAGGACCGCGAGCTGGTCCTTGTGCAGCTCGATCTTCGCGCGCAGGTCCTCGACGTCGATCTCACCGTCGTCGGCGGTCTTGACCACGACGACCTTCATGCCGGCCATCACGGCGCTCGCGGCGTTGGTGCCGTGCGCGGAGGACGGGATGAGGCAGATGGTGCGCTGGTCGTCGCCGTTGGCACGGTGGTAGCCGCGCACCGCGAGCAGACCGGCGAGCTCGCCCTGCGAACCGGCGTTGGGCTGCAGCGACACCTTGTCGTAGCCGGTGACCTCGGCGAGCTGCTCCTCGAGCTCACGGATGAGCGTGAGGTAGCCCTGCGCCTGCTCGGCCGGCACGAAGGGGTGCAGCTGGCCGAACTCGGGCCAGGTGACCGGCTCCATCTCGGTGGTCGCGTTCAGCTTCATGGTGCAGGAGCCGAGCGGGATCATGCCGCGGTCGAGCGCGTAGTCCTTGTCCGAGAGCTTGCGCAGGTAGCGCAGCATCGCGGTCTCGGAGCGGTGCTCGTGGAACACGGGGTGCGTCAGGTACTCGTCGGAGCGCAGCAGCCCGCTGGGCAGCGCCTCACCGGCGACCTCGTCGAGGGCCACGATGTCGCCCTCGACCCCGAACGCGGCCCAGACGGCGGCCAGTTGCGTACGCGTGGTGGTCTCGTCGCAGGACACGGAGACGTGGTCGGTGTCGACGAGGTGCAGGTTGACCCCGCCCTCACGCGCGGCGGACACGACCTCGGCGGCCCGGCCGGGGACGCGCAGGGTGAGGGTGTCGAAGAACGAACCGTGCACGACCTCGACCCCGCCGGCCTTCAGGCCTTCGGCCAGGATCGTCGCGTAACGGTGCGTACGACGGGCAATGCCGGCCAGCCCCTGCGGACCGTGGTAGACGGCGTACATGCCGGCCATGACGGCGAGCAGCACCTGCGCGGTGCAGATGTTGCTGGTCGCCTTCTCACGGCGGATGTGCTGCTCGCGGGTCTGCAGCGCGAGGCGGTAGGCCTTGTTGCCGTCCGCGTCGACCGAGACACCCACGAGGCGGCCGGGTAGGCTGCGCGCGAACTTCTCACGGACCGCCATGTAGCCGGCGTGCGGACCGCCGAAGCCCATCGGCACACCGAAGCGCTGCGTCGTACCGACCGCGATGTCCGCGCCGAGATCGCCGGGCGAGGTGAGCAGCGTCAGGGCGAGCAGATCGGCGGCGACGGTGACGATCGCCCCGAGTTCGTGCGCCTGCTCGATCACGGGCTTGAGGTCCCGCACGGCGCCGGAGGCGCCCGGGTACTGGAGGAGCACACCGAAGACACCGCGCTCGGCGACCTCGGCCGGGATGCCCTGCGAGAGATCGGCGACGACCACCTCGACACCGGTCGGCTCGGCACGGGTCTCGATCACGGCGATGGTCTGCGGCAGCGCATCGGCGTCGACCAGGAAGACGCCCTGCTTCACCTTGCCCACCCGCCGCGCGAGCGCCATGGCCTCGGCAGCAGCCGTGCCCTCGTCGAGCAGCGAGGCACCAGAAGTGGGCAGACCGGTCAGATCGGCGACAACGGTCTGGAAGTTGAGCAGCGCCTCGAGGCGGCCCTGCGAGATCTCCGGCTGGTACGGGGTGTACGCCGTGTACCAGGACGGGTTCTCCATGACGTTGCGCAGGATCACCGGCGGCGTGAACGTGCCGTAGTAGCCGAGACCGATCATCGGCGCGAGCACCTGGTTGCGGTCGGCCAACGTGCGCAGCTCCGCGAGGACTTCGGCCTCGCTGCGCCCCTCGGGCAGATCCAGCGCCTCGGCGCTCTTGATGACATCCGGCACCGCGGCCGCGGTCAGCTCGTCCAGCGAGCCGTAGCCGACCTGGGCGAGCATCTTGGCGCGCGCCTCGGCGTCGGGCCCGATGTGACGGTGCTCGAAGGGGATGCCGCGCTCGAGCTCGTGCAGCGGGATGCGGTTGGCGGTCATTACGGAGGCCTCCTGGTCGATACGACCTGCGAGGGGTACCACGGCGCGGGTACCCGGACGGCCTCCCCCTCTGTCATCTCAACCTGAGAGTTTCACCGGACCGTGCTCCATGTTTCACAAGGGGCACAGCCCGACTTTCACCGTCGGTGAGAGCGGAAGCCGTCGACGCCCGCCCTGCTTTCCAGAGTGACCTCGTCCATGCGGTACGGGTGCCTGAGAGATTCCGGGGAGGATTTGCTCCTTCGGCGCCCCCGGCCAGCACGTTCACTGGGCTCGGAGAGCTCTCCCGCACGGGGTCAGCAGCCGTCTGCCAGCCTACCAGCGGGCACACCCGTCGATTCCTCGCCTACAAGCCCCCAATTCCCCGAGTGGCCAAGGGGCGCAATGTGCTCTTTCGTAGTCAATACGGATGACTTGCGACTGACGTCCGACTGACGGGCGACTTTGTCTGGAGGGCCTGTGCAGACCGACATCGACCCCCGCAGTCTGATCGGCCGCAAGGCCTTCGACCGCAACGGCTCCAAACTCGGCACCGTGGACGAGGTCTATCTCGACGACGCGACCGGTGTCCCCGAGTGGGCGGCGATACGCACGGGACTGTTCAGCAGGGACGCGTTCGTCCCCCTGGAGCCCAGCGAACTGGTCGAGGGCACCCTGCACGTCCCGTACGAACGCTCCCTGATCAAGGACGCCCCCGACTTCGGCGTGGGCCGCCACCTCTCCCCCGAACAAGAACTCCAGCTCTACCACCACTACGGCATCTCCCTCACAGACGACACCCCCCCTCCCTCGGACCACGACTTCGGCCACATCGCGGGCGACTAGCACTCTCATCCAGCCCCTCCGCCCAATCAGCCCCTGCGGCGCTTGAGCAGATCCGAACGAAGTTCGGATG
>NZ_JAAKZW010000150.1 GCF_011044995.1 Streptomyces mesophilus
AGAGGTGTATAAGAGACAGGCGTAGGGATGCGGGGTCAGCCCACCAGCAACTCCCGCTTGAGCTCCCGCAGTTCCTGCTTGCTCACGTCCGTCGCGTCCTTCAAGTACGTGCCGAACGAGCCGTACGTCCTCGTGATCTCGTCGAAGCCCGAGTTGAGGTACTCCGGGCGGACGTCGAGGAGGGGCTTGTAGATGGCGGCCTGGGTGGGTGGGAGGTGGGTGAGGATCTGGTCGTTGGCCTCGGCGCGGTAGGTGTTGCTGGCGAGGTAGTCGGCCATGACCGTGTCGCGCGGGACGCCGAGGGCGGTCAGCAGGGCCGCGTTCGACCAGCCCGTGCGGTCCTTGCCGGCGGTGCAGTGGAAGAGGACGGCGCCGCCGGAGCGGTCTGTGAAGCCGTCGAAGACCTTCGTGTACGCGGCCTTGGCGCCGGAGCCCGAGACCATCGTCTTCTCCGCGTCGACCATCATCCGCTCGGCCTCGTCCGGGGACTTCGGCATCGAGGTGAAGGAGCCGGAACCGGCGAACACATCGGCCACGGTGTACGTCGCGCCCGCCGGCACCTTGTCCGGGGCGTCGGTGCGCTCCTGCTCCATCCGCAGGTCGAAGACCGTGCGGATGCCGAGGCGGCGGAGCTTCGCCAGGTCGTCCTCGGTGAGTTTGTCGAGCGAGTCCGAGCGGTAGATCTCGCCCATCTTCACCCAGTGGCCGTCAGCGGTGCGATAGCCGCCCGCGTCACGGAAGTTGACCGTGCCCTCCAGCGCGATCAGGCGGTCGGCCAGGCGCAGGGAGCGGCCCCGGTCGGCGTCGAGCGTGAACCACTGGCGGTCGGTCGCGTGCAGGCCGCGCACCGTGACCTTGCCCGAGGAGCCGCCGCGGGCGACGGTGCGCCCGTTCGCCTCGACGGCGACCTGTCGTACACCCGGCGCCTTCCACTCGATGACGTACGAGCCGTCCTCGGCGGCCGTGACGGTGGCCTGCGTGAAGGGGATCGTGGCGCGGCGGGGGCTGTGGTCGTGGGCGGTGGCGGCGGGGGCCGCCGTCAGGCCGGTGAGGGTCAGGGCGACGGCGGCGGGGAGCACGGAGGAGATCTTCATGTCGCGGATGCTGCGGGCCCCGCGGAAACGGCTGGTGAACGCCGGTCGGAAGGGGGTTGAAGGGTGAGAATCCCCATCGGTCCGGGGCCTGATCCGAAACCGGCCGTTCGATTACAGTGCTGCGGACGGTGAGGGAGGCGGGGGAGGGGAGAGCAGCGGTGAGTGCCGTGACTGCCGTGTGGGGGCGCGTGGAGCAGCAGGACTTCCGCAGCCGGGTGCGCGGCACGCTGCTCGGGGCCGCGCTCGGCGACGCCCTCGGAGCTCCCGTCTCCGCGCTCGCCCTCGACCAGGTGCGTACGGCGCATGGAGTGGACGGTCTGGCGGATCTGGCCTCCGCGTACGGCAGAAGGGGTGCCGTGACCGCCGCGACGCAGCTGACGCTGTTCACCGTGGACGGGTTGATACGGGCGCATGTACGGCGCGACACCGGCGCCTGGCATCCGCCGACCGATCTGCACCGTGCGTACCGGCGCTGGGCGGTCACCCAGCACGAATGGGGCCCGGACGAGCGGCGCAAGGACGACGGCTGGCTCGCGCGCGAGGAGTGGCTGTACGCGCGCCGGGATCCGGACCGTGCGCTGCTCGCGGGATTCGGTGACGACCGGCTCGGCACGCTCCAGGAGCCCAAGAACCCCACGGAGCGCGGTCCTTCGGCCGCGACCCGTTCCGCGCCGTTCGGGCTGCTCGTCGGGTGGGAGCCGCAACTGGTCCTCCAGCTGGCCGTCGAATGCGCGGCCCAGACGCACGGCCACCCCACCGCGTATCTGAGCGCCGGGGCCTTCGCCGTCCTGGTCCACGCGCTCGCCCGAGGGGACTCCCTGGACGCCGCCGTCCAGCGCACCCTCGCGCTGCTCGCCGCCCGGCCCGGGCACCAGCCGGTCACGGACGCGCTCCAACAGGCGCTCGGTGCGGTACGGCAGGGGATGCCCAGCCCCGGCCGGGTGGACGCCCTCGCGGCCGGCCGTACGGCGGAGGCCTCGCTCGGCGCGGCCGTCTACTGCTCCCTGGTCTGCGAGGACATCCGCCACGGCCTGCGCCTGGCCGTCAACCACGGCGGCGACTCGTCCGCGGTGGCCGCCCTGACCGGCGCTCTGCTCGGAGCGATGCACGGCGAGACGGCGCTGCCCCCGGCCTGGCTGACCGAACTCGAAGGCCGCGCCGCCCTGTTGGAGCTCTCCGACGACTTCGCGATGGAGATGACCCAGTCCGCGGCACTGCACGGACCGGGCATCTCCTCACCGGGCTGGCTGGCGCGCTACCCGCGCGGCGGCTGAGCGACAGAAGCGGTCACAGACGGTCGACGAGCTCCGTGCACGACTGCCAGGAGTCGCGAGGCAACGCAACGCGCCGCCCGCGGGAGATCCCCACGAGCGGCGCGCGATGCAGGCGGACGGCGGACGGCAGACTAGCTCGGCGTCCCCGACCGGTCGGAGGAGGAAGAGGAAGAGGACGAGGAGGAGGGAGAGGAAGAGGAAGCCGCAGAGCCCGCGGAGGCCGGCGACACCGTGGACTGGCCCGGGATCAGGACCGGGTCGGCGAGGAACTTCCGCTCCAGCTCCTCCCGTTCCGCATCGCTCGGGTCGTCGTCCAGGGAGTCCACGATCGCCTCGCGGTCCGGGGTGCCCTCCGGCTTGATCAGGCCGATCACCACGTACAGGACGAGCGAGGTGACCAGCGGGCTGGAGACGGTGACCGTCTGGCTCGCGTCCTCGACTCCCCAGTACAGCCAGGCCCATACGGCCAGACCGCCCGCCCACGACACCAGCGCCGCCGTCGGTCCGGTGCGCTTGAACCAGGGGAGCAGACCCAGCATCAGCGGGATCGAGATCGGACCCATCGTGGCCGCGACGATCGAGACCACGACCGTCAGGATGAAGCCCTTCGGATCCGCGGTCAGCGCGATCGACATCGAGACGGCGACGAAGGCGACCGTGGTGATCCGGGCGAAGAGCAGCTGCTGGGCCTGCGTGAAGTAGCGGACCTTCTTCACGATCACCGGCGCGAGGTCACGGGTGATGACCGCGGTGATGACGTTGGAGTCGGACGCGACCATCGCCATCGTGTGGGAGAAGAACCCGGCGAGGACGAGGCCGATGATGCCGGTCGGAAGCAGCTCCTTGGCGAGCGCGATGTACGCGCCCTCACCGCCTTCGAGACCGGGCACGATCAGCGGCGCGGCGATCATCGGCACGAAGAGGATGAACGGCCAGACGATCCACAGCGCACTGGACAGGAGCGCCGACTTCTTGGCCCGTGAACCGCTGGGCGCGGCCATGTAGCGCTGGGCCAGGTTCCACATGCCGCCGTTGTACTCGAAGGTCTTGACGACCAGGAACGCGATGACCAGACCGGTGGTGACGGAGCCGTTGACCGGGTCGGAGTGGCCCTCGGGCAGATCGCCCCAGAAGGTGAACAGCGAGCTGAAGCCGCCGAGGTGGGCGAGGACCGCGAAGAGCATCGCGAAGCCGGCGACCGCCTGGATGATGAACTGCCCGAAGTCGGTGAGGACATCGGCCCACAGACCGCCGAAGGCCATGTAGAACATCGTGCAGACACCGGTGATCGCGATGCCCCAGCCGAGCGGGATGTCCGCGAAACCCTGAAGCAGTACGGCGATCGCGACCCACTTGGCGGCGATGTCGACGACCTTGAGCAGCGCTCCGGAGTACGCGAGCACCTGCTGCGTCGGCAGGTTGTAGCGGACCGCGAGATAGGCGAGCGGGGAGTTCACGCCGTGCTTGGCGCGCAGCCGGTTCCAGCGGGGAGCGAACAGGAACGAGCCGATGCCGACGCCGAGTCCGATGGTCAGCGGCCACCAGAAGTAGACCGTGACACCGTCGTTGTACGCGACGGCCGCGAAGGTCACGAACATGATCGCGCTGTAGCCGGACATGTGGTGCGAGATCCCGGAGAGCCACCACGGGATGCGGCCGCGGGCGGTGAAGAAGTCGGCGATGTTCTCGACGCGCTTCTTCGACCAGAGTCCGATGCCCACCATCACGAAGAAGTAGGCACCGAGTACGACCCAGTCGAGACTGTTCATGTGTCCCCCTCCAGGGGTCCGTCGGGTCAGTCGGTAGCCGCAGCCCGCTCATGGTGGGTTCGCGCGAGGTGCCCCGACAACTGGATGGAAGGTCAAGGGACAGTAAAATCGTTCCAGTTGAGGATTGTCGTTCACGTACATGACCTTCTGGAAGAGGTCTCAGAACGCACGTAGGCGGTACGGGAGTCGACTCCCGTACCGCCTACGACCTGCGAAGATGAAGGCTGCTAGCGCATGATCTCCCCTGCGTTCACCAGGAGTTGCTGTCCGGTGATCGCGCGAGCCCGGTCCGAGGCGAAGAACACGCATGCGTCCGCGACATCCCCGTCCGTCGCCAGATCGGGCAGCGCCATCCGCGACGTGAGCCGCTTCTTGACCTCGTCCTCGGGCGCGCCCTCGGTGTGGGCGGTGAACTGCACCCAGGCCTCGACGGGCGGTCCCCACATCCAGCCGGGGAGCACGGTGTTGACCCGGATCCGGTCCGGCCCGATCTCCCGGGCGAGCGAGTACATCGTCGAGGTCAGTGCGCCCTTGGAGGCCGCGTACGCCGCCTGCTTGACCTGCGTCGGTGAGGCGATCGACGACTGCGTCCCGACGATGACCACGGAGCCGCCGCGCTCCTTGAGCGCCGGCAGGCAGGCGCGCGTCATCCGCAGTGTGCCGAGCAGATTCGTGTCGATGACGCCCATCCAGGTCTCGAAGTCCGCGTCCTGGAGGCCGCCGAAGTAGCTGTCCCAGGCGGCCACATGGATCACGGCGTCGAGCCGTCCGAACTTCTCCACCGCGAGCGCGGCGAGCGCCTCGCACTGCCGCTCGTCGGTGATGTCCGTCGCCTTGTACGCGGTGTGCTCGCCGTCGGGGTCGATCTCGGCCGCCGACTTCGCGAGGTTCGCCTCCGTACGCGCCCCGAGCACGGCATTGCCCCCGTCGCGCACCACGGCGGCGGCCACCTGCTGGCCGAGCCCGGCGCCGACCCCGGAGACGATCACGGTCTTGCCCTGGAGCAGCACGGGTACCTCCGACACGACTCTGGTGGATTTCCTGACGGGGCGTCAGAGTAGGGCCGTCCAGCGGAGGAAGGAAGGGGAACGTCATGGGTGAAGAGACCCGCAGCGAGACCTATGCGGAGCTGGCCTCGGTCGGCCCGTACGGAGTGCGTCCCGGGCATGCGCTGATCACGATGGTGGAGCCGCACCCGGGCCACGAGTACGCGTACAACCGCTGGTACGAGGACGACCACTACTACGCCGGCGCGATGGCGATGCCCTGGATGTACGCGGGCAAGCGCTGGGTGGCGACCCGCGAGCTGCAACTCCTGCGCTACCCGGAGAAGTCCGCGGTCGCCCAGCCCGTCACGGCCGGCTGCTACATCTCCACGTACTGGGTCACCGAAGGCCGCTACGACGACCACATGAAGTGGACCGTCGGCATCAACAAGCGCCTCAACCGCGACGGCCGGGTCTACCAGGACCGTACGCATGTCTTCACGGCGTTCCAGGACCACGAGGCGACCGTCTACCGCGACGGCGCCGCGGGTCCGCGCGACTACCACGCGCTCGACCACCCGTACCAGGGGCTCGTCGTCGAGGTGATCGACGCCGAAGGGCCCGAGCAGCGGGCCGAGTTGCTCGAGTGGCTGCGCTCGAAGCATCTGCCGAAGAAGCTGATGGACTCGCCCGCCGCGATGGTGGTCATCTTCCGGCCGACGCCGCTGCCCGGCGACAAGATGACGTACGTGAAGCAGGTCGAGGGGGTCGACACGAGGCTGACCCTGCTGTGGTTCCTCGGTACGGATCCCCGTGAGCGCTGGGAGGGTCACTTCGCCCGGCGCGACGAGGAGGTCGCCGAATCAGGGCTCGGACGGGTGGAGTTGGTGGCCCCGTTCATCCCGACGGTGCCGGGGACGGACACGTACGTGGATCAGCTGCGGGACTGAGGCGGTCCGCATGGGTCAACTGTGTGAGAGGGAAAAGCCGAGCCCCCTCGGCTAGGACGGCGGGCCAGTCGAGAGGGCTCTTCGGTGGTGCGTGTGCAGTTGTCGTTCCTCACACCTGTGCTCAACCGAGGTCGAAGGCCCCTCGGCTGACCTGGCCGACGAACGCCGTCCAGGTGTCGGGCCCGAACGCGATGGCGGGTCCTTCGGTGACCTTGGAGTCGCGCACCGCGACTTCGCGCAGGGCGGGGGACCTGACCTCGACGCACGCGCCGTTTCCGGTGGAATACGAAGACTTGGTCCACGCATTCGTGGCGCCTTGCTGGATTGCCATTTTCGCTCCGCTTTGCTGTTGGTGAGTGCAGTGTCACCGTCCCAAGCCCCTGGGGCCGGTGACGGTCGGTGCCGGGACCAAGTCCTCGACGTGATCGACGCTACTCGCCAACATCGGTATATGACGCGGCCATTCACTCAACCGGATGGCATATTCCATTCGACTCTTCACGGCCGACGTGGCGAGGGTGTACCTTGCCGTCGCCTTCCCGCGGTGGCCGATTTCATGCGCTCCGGGACCCTTGTGCGCCAAGGGGCGTACGGTGTCCGGCGTGCCTAGCGGGCGTACTCCTTGGCGATCTCTGTGATGAATTGCCGGGTCTGTTCCACATTCAGCGCCTGTGCCCGGAGATGTTCGTACATCACGCTGTATTTGTGGACGTCATTCGCCTTCTCCAGGTAAAGATCACTGGTGACGCCCTCGATGTAGACCACGCTGGAATCGGCCGTGTCCGGGAATTCCAGAATCGCGTACTGCCCGTTCACGCCCGGGTGCGCACCCATCTCGAAAGGGATCACCTGCACGGTGACATGCGGCAGATGGGACATTTCCACGAGATGTTCCAGCTGCTCGATCATGAGCTGCTTGTTGCCGACGATCCGCTTCAGGGCCGCCTCGTCGAGCACGGTCCACAGCCGCAGCGGATTGTCCGCGGCCTGGATCCGCTCCTGGCGGCGCACGCGCACCTGGACGCGCTTGTCGATGTCGCTCTGCTGGGTCTCCGGCAGCGCCCCGGTGATCAGCGCCTCCGCGTAACCGCGGGTCTGCAGCAGACCGGGCACCACCTGGGGGTCGTACACCCTGAGGGAGGCCGCGTCCGTCTCGAGCCCGATGTACACGGAGTACGGGATGTCGCCGAACGCATGCCACCAGCCTTGCTGGCGGCTGTCCTTGGCCATCTGCATCAGGGAGTCGACGATCCGGTGGTCCTCCACCTCGTAGACCCCGCACAGGTCACGGACGTCGCGCTGGGAGATGGAACGGCGGCCGTTCTCGAGCCGCGAGATCTTCGACTGCGAGACGAGCAGGCGCTCGGCGACCTCCTCGGCCGTCATGCCCTTGAGCTCGCGCAGCCGGCGCAGCTCCTGGCCCAAGCGGCGTCGCCTGACTGTGGGATTGACGTTGGACGCCACGGAATGTGCCACCTCTCCGGCAAGCGGTCTGTTCGAACGGATACCCGCTCCGATCGTGCGTATATCCGCTCCGTATCTGCTTGTTCAGCAGATTGCCACCAACAGGGTGTCCCGCGCTGGGAAATGGACCATCTCAAAGGCCCCGGACCCCGCCGCAACCAGGCCAAACACGACCGCGCGGGGTGGTGGCCGACGGATCTCGGCCACCACCCCGCGCGATCGACTGCGGCTCCCGAACCGGGTCTTGGGGACTTCGGTGCGGCGGTGGTGCGGGTGGTGCTGACGGTATTGCCCGTGACGCGTGGTGCGGAGGGAACTAGTGCGCCACGACGCGCGCCATGGAACCGCGGCGCGGCTGTGACGGCATGCGTCCTCCGTCGGTGGTGGACCTGAACTGCGGCTGCTGCTGTTGCTGCTGTGGCCGGCCCGGTGCCGGAGAGCGGCGAGGTTGCGCCGCCACCCCGTTCTGGACGTCCATCACGGCGTGTGCCACGAGGCCGCCCATCGGGTCATGCCTGATCAGGTCGCGGAGCCGGGAGCGCGATGAACGCCCCTCGTTCCCCGGATACAGGTGCTTGCCGAGTCCGACCGCGTGGGCCAGTGCGGCAAGCGCCGCGGTCCGCGGGTCCGGCGGTACGCCGGTGCGGATCGCCGAATCCAGTCGGGCCCTGATCTCCCGGCTGATCGCCGTCTCGGTCGCTTGGTAGCGCGTCGTCGGCAGCACCCCGCACATCTGTCCCGCCACGGCATGCACCATGCCGCATCGTTCGAGATGCGAGAGATACGTCTGGCGCAGCCCCAGTCGGGGCCCGCCGATCCAGTGGACCGCACGGACCGGAGCGCCACGCCTTCGCAGCAACTCCAGTGCGCAATCCAGTGTCGGATCTCCGGTCGGCCGTGGGGACACCACGGCGATACGATCCCCGTCTGGGGCTATCCGTCCGGCCAGCGCCAGCTCTACTAGCTGTGCTCCGGCGAGACCTAGGTCGAGCGACTGCGGCTGCGCTGTGGTACCCGTGGCCGGGTCCAGAGCGAGCAGCAGAAGCTCCTCCGGAATAGTTCTGCGGCTCCTGCCCATCCATGCCTCCCCGCGTGGATGAATGACAGGGTGACCCCTCTCACATTCATCTGTCGAGAGCGCGTGGGGGCTTTGTACGGGAACCAGTAGGTATGTCGTTCTCGTCTAGCCAGGGGGCCAACCCCGCAGACAGGACACTGGTACATGGTTCGGACACCGGGGTCCGGACGGCGGGGTGCCCTGACGGGCATGCGAAGCGGTGAGTCGTACGGACCCATCAGGCTGTACGGGTCGTTCAGGTCGGAGCTAAGGGAGACATCGGTGGCGGGCGAGACCCCGGACAGGGCGCAGCAACGGAATTCTTCGGACGCGAGCGGTTCGGCCGCGTCGGGAGAACGTGCGGTGGATCCGCGCCTTGCCGTGTCCCGGGAGAGCGAACCGCTCGAACCGCGGGTGGACCAGGCGACCGCGGTGTTCTCGACGGCGGGGCTGGGGCTGGGGCTGGGGGCTGCCGGGTCGGAGCCGGAGCCGGAGCGGGAGAGCGAGGCTCGGGCGGAGAGCGAGCCGGAGAGTGCGCCTGGGCCTGGGCGTGAGCCTGAGTCTGAGGCTGGTACGGCCGAGGAGGCCGAGGGCGGTCAGGAGGCGTCGGGGGGCGCTGAGGGCGGTCAGGTGGCGTCGAGGGACGCCGAGGGTGGCCAGGACGTGCCGGGTGACGCCGAGGGTGGCGAGACCGGCGACGAGACCGGCGACGAGGTCGGCGGCGAGGCCGGCGGTGGCGCGGAGGACGCGCGGCTGCGGGCTGCTGTGGCGGCTTGGGTGGCTGGGGAGTCCACGGAGCCTGAGGAGTCCGGGGAGTCCGGGGAGTCCGGGGGAGAGGGCGATTCGGCGGAGGGTTCCGAGGACGCCGAGGTCGAGGACGAGGTCGCGGACGGTGACGTAGCCGGGGCTGAGCAGGACGAGGCCGACGAGCCCGAGCCCGAGCCGGAGGCCGAGCCCGAGCCGGAAGCCGCCGCCGACACTGAAGCCGAGCCCGAAGCCGCGACCGAGCCCGAAGCCGCGACCGAGCCTGAGTCCGAGCCGGAAGCTTCCGCCGACGCCGAGCCGGAAACCGCCGCCGACGCCGACGCCGAGCCCAAGCCCGCAGCCGAACCCGAGCCCGCGGCCGACGCCGACGGCAAGCGCGACGCCGACGCCGAGGACTCGCGTGCGGACGCCGAGCCGCCGCTCGACCAGGCCACCGCCGTGTTCAAGGCACTGCCGCCGCCGGTCGACCAGCCGACGGCGATGTTCCGGACCGTACGGCCGGACGCCGAGCCGGACGCCAAGAGCGACGCACCCGCCGACGCCAAGCCCGCCCCGGCCGACGCGAAGCCCGTGTCGAAGCCGGCGGACGCGAAGCCCGAGCCCGCCGACGCGAAGACGGACGCGAAGCCCGAGGCCGAGGCGGACGCGAAGGCCGAGGCGGACGCCGGGTCCGGCAAGGGCGTCCGGGCCGAATCCCCCGCCGAGCGCACCAGCAAGTTCATCGCGCTGAAGCCGCTCGACGGGCCCGCCCGCAAGCCCGAACAGCCCGCCGCCCCCAAGGCCGACCCGACCCGCACGCCGGAGCCCGGGCCCGCCCCGGCGCCCGCCGCCGCGAGCGCACCCTCCGCGAGCGCGCCCTCCGCGGTGAACGCCGGGCCCGAGCGGACCGCGCAGCAGCCGCTGCCGCCCAAGGCGCCGCTCGACCTGCTCGCCGAGCTGACCAACCGTCCGCCGCCGCCGGAGACCCCGATGCGCACGGTCGGGCGACGGATCAAGATCTGGACCCCGCTGGTCCTTCTGCTCGCGGTCGCCTTTGCGGTCGCACAGGCCGTACGTCCGCTGCCCACTCCCGAGTTGACCCTCACCGCACAGGAGACGGTCACGTTCGAGGGCGACAAGCCGCAGATCCCGTGGCCGGACCAGGGCCAGGCCGCTCTCGACGTAGAGGGCATCGGTTCCTTCGGTACGTCCGGCGAGCAGAAGCCGGTGCCGATCGCGTCGATCGCCAAGGTCATGACGGCGTACGTGATCCTGAAGGAGCACCCGATCAAGGGTGACGGCGACGGTGTCAGCATCCCCGTCGACAAGAAGGCCGAGGAGCACTGGGTCTCCGGGCAGGCCGAGAACGAGTCCGTGGTCGACGTCAAGGAGGGCGAGAAGCTCTCTGAGTACGAGGCCATCCAGTCCTTGATGTTGCCGTCCGCGAACAACGTCGCAAAGTTGCTCGCGCGCTGGGACTCCGACGGCGACGAGAAGGCGTTCGTGCAGAAGATGAACGACACCGCCAAGGACCTCGGCATGAAGAACACCACGTTCACCGACGCGTCCGGTCTCGACAAGACGACCGTGTCGACCGCCGCGGACCTGGTGAAGCTGGGCCGGGCCGCGATGGAGATCCCGGTGTTCAAGGAGATCGTCGGGCAGCCCTCGTACAAGCCGGCCAACGGCCGGGGAGACACGAGCAACGGCCGTGACGGCACGACTTGGTACAACTTCAACAGCCTGGTCCCGACCGTCGCCGTCGGCATCAAGACGGGCACCACCACGGCGGCCGGCGGCAATCTGCTCTTCTCCTCGAGGAAGACGGTCGACGGCAAGGAGCAGATCGTGATCGGCGCGGCGCTCGCGCAGTTCGCCAAGCACACGGGGGCGAACATCGATGAGGTGAACGCCAACAGCCGCAAGCTGATGGAGGCCGCCGAGGCCGCGCTGATCTCGAAGACGGTCGTCAAGAAGGGCGATGTCGTCGGGCAGGTGGACGACGGCTTCGGCGGGACGACCCCGGTCGTGGCGACCAAGGACGTCAAGGCGGTCGGCTGGCCCGGACTCACGGTCAAGCTCGCCTTCGTCGAGGACAAGGGCAAGAAGATTCCGAACACGGCGAAGGCGGGGACCCAGGTCGGCGTCCTCACGGTCGGCGACGGCAAGGGCGAGGCGGTGACCGTCCCGGTCGCCCTCCAGTCCGACCTGAAGGAGCCCAGCTTCGGCGCGAAGCTGACGCGGATTCTCTGAGTGGTGCGGGGCGGGGATTTCTCTCCCCGCCCCGCCCCTTCCCGAAACCGGGGCTCCGCCCCGGACCCCGGCATCCGAACTTCGTTCGGATCTGCTCAAACGCCGCAGGGGCTGAGGGCTAGCGCACGGGATAAGCGACGTCGCACGCCTCGTCGTCCGGGCCCAGGTCGTCCCAGTCCACGAAGTAGACCTCGCGCGGTGAGCCGGCGGGCGTCAGGCCCTGCTCCTTGGTCCAGTGCTCGACTGCCTCGTAGGCCGCGAGGATCTGCGGGTACGCCACCTGCGCCTTGGTGATACGGGTGTACGCGAGGCGCCGGGCCGACTCGACGCGGGCCGTCACCGACGGGCCCTGCCGCCCGGCCCATTCGCGCGCGGCCGCCGCGTCCGTGACCGGGACGCAGCTCTCCACCGGACCGTCGCTCTCCTGGCTGACCTCGGCGTTGAACACCACGAACGGTGCGCCCGCGACCCCTCCGCACTCCCGCGCGGCCTGCTCGAGCCGGGCGAACGACTCCCCGATGAAGGTGGGCAGTTCGGCTGCGAGCAGGTGCCGGCTCTCGCCGAGCACCAACTGCTCCGGTACCTCGGCCGTGCGGATCTCGAACTTCTCGTACATCTCGGAACTCCTCCCTGAAAGCCGTCCACAGAGGAAGTGCACCAGCGTCCGCTGGGCGGCGAAGCGCTCCTCGGCGGCCGTCCAGTACGCCTGGACGGCATCCGCGGCGCGCACCTCGTCGAGCGCGAGGATCTCCTTGACCGTCGCGAGCGGCATGTCGAGCTGCCGCAGCAGCGCCACAAGCCGTGCCCGCTCCACCTGCCCGGGCCGGTAGTAGCGGTACCCGCTGAGGTCGTCGACCCGGGCGGGGGCGAGCAGGCCGAGCCGGTCGTAAAGGCGCAGTGCCTTCGCCGACAGGCGTGAACGGGACGCGAACGCCCCGATCGTCAGCCACTCCTCGCCGCCGCCGCCGCCACCGCCACCGCCACCGTCGCGGTCCGCCGGGCCCGCCGGATCCATCAGGTCCGTCATGGCACCATCCTCCGTGACCGGGAGTGTCTTCTCCCGGTGACCCCGACCCTGGGCTTTGCCCCAGGGACAAGGTCAAGAGGGAGCCTTTAGCGTGGCGTCATGGAATCTTGGGAGCCCGGTACGCCCGGGGTGCTGACCTTGCCCTCGGGGCGGCTGATCCGTGGCCGGGGCCTGCGCAACCCCCTGCCCGAGGGGGCCGAGCCCACGTACGGCCTCTATCTGCTCGGCAAGCCGCCGCCCCAAGTCAACTGGGAACACGGCTGGTTGAAGTGGCCGGATTTCTGGCTGCCCGCCGCGGACGCGGCCGCGAAGCTCCGTACGGCGTGGGAGCGCGCGGACGGTGAACGCGTCGAGCTCGCCTGCGGCGGCGGCCGGGGGCGGACCGGTACCGCGCTCGCCTGCATCGCCGTGCTCGACGGCGTCCCGGCGCACGAGGCCGTGGCCTTCGTACGCCGGAACTACGACCGCCGCGCCGTGGAGACCCCTTGGCAGAAGCGGTACGTCCAGCGGTTCACCGGCTGAGCGCCGGGCCCCCCTGCCGCTCACCGGCTGAGCGCCGGGCTGCCGTCCGCGAGCTCCAGGCGGCGGCCCACGAACCGCTCCCGCATCCGCCGGTCGTGCGTGACCACGATCAGCGCGCCCTCGTAGGAGTCCAGGGCCTCCTCCAGCTCCTCGACGAGGGCGGGGGAGAGGTGGTTCGTGGGCTCGTCGAGCAGCAGCAGGTCGACCTCCTCGGTGATCAGACGGGCCAGTTCGATACGGCGGCGCTGGCCGTACGAGAGTTCGCCGACGCGCAGCCGCAGGTCGGCCGGCCTGAACAGGCCCAGGGACAGGAACAGTTCACGGTGCTCGTCGACCGTTCCGCTGCGGCCGTACGCGAAGGCCCGCAGCAGCGGCATCCCGGCCGGCCATGGGGTCTCCTGCTGGCGCAGATGACCGACCCGGCCGGGTACGCGGACGGTGCCGGACGACGGCGTGAGCTCACCGGCCAGGACGGCGAGCAGGGTGGACTTGCCCGCCCCGTTCGGCCCCGTGATCAGCAGCCGTTCGGCCGGTCCCAGACGGAGATACGGCAGGTCGAGACGGTCCGGTACGCGGACGTCGGTCAGCTCGGCCGCTGCCTCGCTCACCGGGTCGCCCGCCCGTGTGATGTCCGCGGTCAACCGCAGTCGGTCCGGCGGCAGTTGAGCCGGGGCCGCCGACAGCCGCGCCACCCGTTCCTTGGCGTTGCGGATCCGTACCATCGCGCCGTGCCCACGCCCCCGCGCCCGGAACCCGCCGTGTCCGAAGACCGCGAGCGGGACCTTGCGCGGGATGGCGTCCAGGCGTGCGACGTTGGACTCGGCGAGCTTTTGGTTGCGGGCGAGTTCGTCGCGCCAGTGCTCGTACTCCTGGATACGGCGGCGGCGTTCGGCTGCCTTCGCGGTGACGTAGCCGCGGTAGCCGTCCCCGTAGCGGGTCACCTTCGCCTCGTCGACCTCCAGGATCGTGCTGGTCAGATTCTCCAGGAACACCCGGTCGTGGGTGACCGCGACGACCGTGCCGCGCCGGCGGCGCAGATGGTCCTCGAGCCAGGTGAGGGCGCGGTCGTCGAGGTCGTTGGTGGGTTCGTCGAGCAGCAGCAACTCCGGTTCGGCGGCGAGGGTCGCGGCGAGCGCGAGCCGGGAGCGTTCGCCGCCGGACAGGGTGCCGAGGCGGCGCCCGCGCGCGAGTCCCGGCAGGCCGAGGCCGTGCAGGGCGAGGTCGACGCGGGCGTCCGCCTGGTATCCGTCGCGCGCCTCGAAGCGGGCGAGGATCTCGGCGTACGCGTGGAGTGCGGTGTCGAGGTCCGGGCCCTGGAGCCCTTCGAGGGCTTCCTCGGCGGCCCTCAACTCCCGTTCCATGGCGCGGATGTCGGCGAGTGCCATGTCGACGGCGTCCTGCACGGTGGCCTCGGGCGGCAGGTCCAGGCTCTGCGCCAGATAGCCGACGCCGCCGGGAGCGGTGACGGTCAGCTCGCCCGTGGTGGGGGCGAGTTCGCCGGCGAGCAGCTTCAGGAGGGTGGACTTCCCGGAGCCGTTGTCGCCGATGATCCCGACCTTCTCGCCGGGCTTGACGGTGAAGGTGATGTGGTCGAGGACGGGCTGCGTACCGGTCTCGTAGCGCTGGGTGATGTCGTGGACGGAGAGCTGGGCTGTTGGTGCACGCATGCGCGGGCCCCTTCGGGGTCGGACCGCGAGGGGCATGGCCTCTGCTCGCGGCGGGTGGGATGACGGCACAGCACGCCGGCCGCGGAGCGAGGCTCTACGCGGCGGCGTCGGCGGTGATCACAGGGAACCCATGCGTATGAAGGTACGGGACCGTCTGGGGTTTGGCAAGACGGTTCGTCTCGTCTCGTTCAAGTACTTCGCCGGGTGACTCGCCTGCCCTGACCCCCGCGCACGGCTGACCTGTCGCTTTTGCCCCGCGTTGCGTACTCATGACCAATCCATTGCGTTGAAGAGCCTTGACAGGCTGCATGCGCTTTCGCGACGTTTGAGCCCGGCAGGGGCCGGGGGAACTGGGGGGCGGCCGCCGCTGCTCAGCATGTCCATGGGCCCGCCCCCGGTCTCACCCGTGGAGGGCGGACCGCGTGGACATATCGATCCACAGACCGCAGGAGCTGAACGACGAGCTCCGCAAGGCCTGGCACAAGGCGATGGACGAGTCGCCGCTCTATGCGAACCCCTTCCTGGCACCGGAGTTCGCCGCCGGCGTCGGCCGCCACCGACCCTCCGCCCGGGTCGCGGTGCTGCGCCAGAAGAACGAGCCCGTCGGCTTCCTGCCGTACGAGCGCGGCGCTTTGGGGGTCGGCCGGGCGATCGGGCTCGGGCTCTCCGACAGCCAGGCCCTCGTCCACCGGCCCGGCGTCACCTGGAACACCCGCCAACTGCTGCGCGCCTGCGGGCTCGCCGTCTTCGAGTTCGACCATCTCGTCGCCGGACAGCAGCCGTTCGCCCCCTTTGTCACCGGCACCTTCGCCTCGCCCGTCGTCGACCTCAAGGCCGGCGACGGCACATATGCCGAGTGGTTGCGCGCCACCTACCCCGGCCTCGCCAAGACCACCCTGAAGAAGGAGCGGCGGCTCGCGCGCGACCACGGCGACCTGCGCTTCGTGTACGACGAGCGCGATCCGGCCATGCTGCGGCAGCTGATGGACTGGAAGTCGGCCCAGTACCGCAGGACGGGCCGGATGGACCGGTTCGCCAAACCCTGGATCGTGGCGCTCGTCGAGGACCTCTTCGCGGTGCGCGAGGAGCACTTCACGGGGGTCATGTCCGTCCTCTACGCGGGGGACCGGCCGGTCGCGGTGCACTTCGGGCCGACGTCGCGCACCGTGTTCGCGGCCTGGTTCACGACGTACGACCCCGAACTGCACTACTACTCACCGGGCTTGATGATGCATCTGCGGATGGCCGAGTCGGCCGGCCGCCAAGGGGTGCAGGTCATGGACTTCGGGCGCGGCGACAAGACGTACAAGGACTGGCTGAAGACCCGCGAACTGCGTGTCGCCGAAGGCTTCGCGACCCGTCCGCACCCCGTCGCCGCCGCCCTGCAGACCTGGCGCCGCCCGGTCCGCGGCCTGCGCAACACCGTCAACGCCCACCCCCGGCTGCGCGAGCCGGCGGACCGCCTCCTGAAAGCGGCGGGCTCGCTCAGGACGGGCCGCGGCGCGAGCTGAGCCCTCTGCCCCCGGGCGCGGCTGCACGACCCCGTATACGCAGCACGTGGTACGGAAGGAAGTGGCCCATGCCGTACGGAGCGAGACTCGCCGCCGCGATGACGCGGCGTATCGGACGGGAGTGCCTGTTCACGCCCTCGGCCAGGCTCGCGCTCTATCTGGCGCTGCGCCGCTGGTGCCGGCCGGGCGGCCGGGTGCTGATGTCGCCGGTGAACGACGACGTGATCCTGTTCGTGGTGCTCGCGGCCGGACTGCGTCCCGTGCAGGCGCCGGTCTCGGCGGCGGACGGGAACATCGACCCCGACGCCGTGCCCGAGTCCTTGTGGCGCGGTGTCGACGCGGTGCTCACGACCAACCTGTACGGGATGCCGGACCGGGTCCGTGAACTGAAGGGTCGCTGCGACCAGTTGGGGATCCCGCTCTTCGAGGACGCCGCGCATGCCATCGGCACCCATGTCGACGGCCAGGCCATCGGCACCTTCGGTACGGCGGGCGCGTTCAGCCTCGGCAAGCACGTGGCGGGCAAGGCTGGCGGCTTCCTCGCGGTCGGCGACGCGCGCACCCGGCGGGAACTGGAGCGCCTGCGCGACGACTTGCTGCTGCCCGCGCGGCTGCGCGCGGACGTGGCGACGGCGCTGGTCCCGCTGGCCCGCTCGGCCGTGCGCACCCTGCACCTGGTGCGACCGGTCTGGCGGGCGGCGCAACGCCTCGGTCTCCTGGAGCGCGAGGGCTACCGGATGCCGCTCGAGGCCCCCCGCCTCGCCGTCTCCGGGACCCGGGCGCCGAACCTGCCCGCGTACGACTCCTGGTTACGCGTCGATCTGCACAGCTGGCGGCAGCGCCACGGACCGCTGGTGCGCGGCCAGTTGGGGGTGCGGCTCGCGGCCCTGGACGGGAACCTGGCCCGGCGCCGCGCGGGCGTCACCGAGCTGACCGGCACCACCTGGGCCTCCCCGGCGCTGCGCGACCGCCTCGCCCATGACGGTCCCGTCGCGCTGTTCCGCGCCCCGCTCCTGGTCCGCGACCGCGACGTCCTGGTCGACCGCCTCGTCGGCCACGGCCTCGTGGTGGGCTACCTCTACGACCCGCCCCTGGACGACTACGCGGGCCCTGAGTTCACCGACCCGTCCCCGTCGCCCGCGGCCGCGCGCTGGTTCGCCGCCCACGTCCTGCCCGCGGACCCCCTTCAGTCGGCCCGCATCATCCGAGCCCTGCACCGCGAGGGCGCCCGCAGGGCCCGCTTCACCCCGCCGCCGGCGGACGGGCGCTCGCGCAGGCTGGGGGTGTCGCCGGATGAGCGGGCATCGTAGGGGCCCGACGAGGGCCCGTGCCGGGCGAGGCGCCTGCGTTGTCAGTGGGTGCCGATAGCCTTGGAAGGGCTCGTCCCCCGGGAGGGAGGGGTCTGTCCCCTCACCCCCGCGCCCGCACCACCCCGTCGTACTGCCGCCGGGCCTCGGCGATGCGTCCCGTCGCCATGAACGCACCGCCGAGTCGGGTACGGATATCCATCTCGAGCCAGGCGTAACTCGGTTCGGTCAGCGGGGAGAGCAACTGGAGCTGGAGCAGGGCCTGTTGGTGCAGCAGGATCGCCGCGTCGGGGTCGCCCTGTCCGTGCACCGCCGTGCCGAGCCGCGTCAGGCTCCGGGCGCCCAGGAACACCTCGCCGCCCTGTTCCACCAAGTGCACCGCCTCCGTCAGGAGCCGGGCGGCCTCGGCGTACCGGCCGTGGCGCAGGTGGATGTCGGCGCTGGAGCTGAGGATGCGGCCGAGCATGCGCGGACGGCCGTCGGCCTCGGCGCGGCGGCGGGCCTCGGCGAAGCTCGTCAGCGCCGCCTCGCCGCGCCCTTCGAACTGGTGCGAGAGGCCCTGGATCAGCAGCGCCATCGACCCGAGCCAGTGGTCCTGCCGGACCCGGCACAGCGCCGCCGCCTCGGTGACATGGACGAGCGCCCGGGCGCCCTCGCCGACGCTCAGGGCGGTGGCACCGAGGCCGGTCAGCGCGCGGGCCTCCTCGCCGGGGAAGCCGAGCCGGCGGGCGAGTTCGAGCGCCTCCGCGCACAGCGCCCGGGCCTCGGTGTAGTGGCGCTGGTGGATGGCGGTGTAGCCGAGGCAGGCGCGCAGGGCGAGCGGCATCCGCGGGTCGCCGGACCGGCCGGCGTGGGGGAGCGCCAGCTCGAGCGCGGTCTGGCTCTCGTGATAGCGCCCTTGCCGTACGAAGTAGTCGGTGTACGCCTCCGCGATCCAGCACGCCAGGCCGTACTCCCCGAACGCGACGGCGTGCCCGACGACATCGGGGAGTTCACCGCCGAACGAGTCCAGCCAGCTCTCGGCCTCGCGCCAGTCGTCGAAGCAGCCGTCGAAGGGGGTGTCCCCGTGGGCCTCGCGGCCGTCGAAAGGGGCGTCCCCGCGGGCCTCGCGGCCGTCGAAGGGGGCGTCCCCGTGGGCCTCGCGGTCCTCGAAAGGGGTGTCCGAGTGGGCCTCGTCTGCATCCGAAGGCCCGCTGGGAAACCCGGCCGCCCCCCAGTCGCTCGCCCTCCGCGCGGCCGCCAGATGCAGCCGCAGCGCCCGCGTCCGCACCCCGGCGGCCTCGTCCGGCGCCGTCCGGGCGACCCGGCGCGCATGCACCCGTACGAGATCGTGCAGCCGGTAGCGGCCGGGGCGCGGCTGCTGCACCAGGCTCGCGTCGACCAGGCTCTCCAGAAGGTCTTCGCTGTCGTACGGGGGCGAGCCGAGCATCACCGCGGCCGTGCGCACATCGAACTCCACCGTCGGAGCGAGCCCCAACGCCCGGAATCCGCGCTGCTGTTCCGGCCCGAGCTGGTCGTACGAGAGCCGGAACGCCGCCTCCACGCTGCGGTCCCCGACGCTCAGCTCCCCGAGCAGCCGCTCGTCCCCCGCCATCCGCCCGACCAGGTACTCCACGCTCCATGCGGTGCGGTTCTGCAGCCGTGAACCGGCGATCCGCAGGGCGAGCGGCAGCCCGTCGCAGAGCCGGGCGAGCCGCTCGGCCGCCGCGGACTCCTCGGCGGCCCGCTGCTCGCCGATGAGGTGCGTGAGCAGCGCGACGGCCTGCGCGCGGTCGAGGGGTTCCAGTTCGACCCGCCGCTCGGCGTCGAGCTCCGCGAGCCGACGGCGCCCGGCCACCAGGACCCGGCTGCCGGCGCCGGCCGGGAGCAGGGGCCGCACCTGATCGGCGTCGAGCGCGTCATCGAGGACGAGGAGCAGTCGCAGCGCACTCGTCGCGGCGCGCCAGGCTGCGGTCAACTCCTCCAGGTCGCTGGGGAGTTCACCCTTCGCGGCGCCGAGCGATCTGAGCAGCCGCTGCAGCGCCTGCTCGGGGGCCTGGCGCCGCTGGGTGCTGTGTCCGCGCAGATCCACGAACAGACAGCCGTCGGGGTAGTGGCCGCTCAGCTCCCGCGCGGCCCGCACGACCAGGGCGCTCTTGCCGACCCCCGCGGGACCGTGGACGGTCGTCACCCAGACGGCGCCGGGGGCGGACGGGGCGGTGAGCGCGGCGAGTTCGGTGTCACGGCCGATGAGGTGGCCGCCGTCGCCGGGGAGGGTGTTGATGG
>NZ_JAAKZW010000151.1 GCF_011044995.1 Streptomyces mesophilus
GGCGAAGGGGGTGTACGGGCCCGGCGGGGGCGCACCTTGCGGGTTGGACGCCTGTCCGTCCTGACCGGCCTGAGCGTCCTGTCCCGGCGGCCGCGCGGCGTCGGGTACGTCCTGGTCGGCGGCCGGGCTTCCCAGCATCCCCAGTTCGTACACCGGGTGAGCGGCGGGCGCCCCGGCGGCCGGCGGTGCGTACAGCGGCGTCGGCGGGGCGTAAGGCGCGGGCGGCACGCTGCTGTTGCCGGTCATCCGCAGCACGTACGGCCCGAGGAACGTGGCCGCCGACAGCCACAGCAGCCCGAAGAGGAGCATCTCGGGGATGCTCAGGCCGGCCTCGAAGCTGCCCTCGCCGCTGAGCTCCGCGATCTGGCCGGACGTTCCCTCGACGGCAAGACCGGACACGGCGCCCACGACCAGCAGGGCCCCGAAGAACAGCCCTGCCACCAGGGCCTGTTCGCCCCGCCCGGCGTGGCGGCGCGCGGCGAGCACACCGACCGTCAGCGCGCACACCGCGCCGAGCGCGAGCCCGCCGACCAGCGCCCAGTCGTTGGTCAGATCGGCGAGCTCGGACAGATCGACGGTCTCGGACTCCGTACCGCCCGAGAAGCCGCTGCTGCCGCGCGCGCTGAACTCCAGCGCTCCGCCCCAGCCGAGGCCGACCGCCGCGGCGCCCAGATTGGGCAGGAACGCGAGCAGGACGAGCAGGCCCTCCTTCTCCATGTCCTCCTGGGCGGCGAGACAGAGATACGCGACGAGAGCGCCGAGCGCCAGGACGACGGCCAGGGCGCGCAGGGCAGTTGCCCCGGCCCGTACGAAGGCGTGCACACCCGGGCGCATGGCGAGCCATTCCGCCAGATCGTCCCGGTGCAGCAGCGCGGCGGCCGTCGCGAGCGAGAGGACGAGGGCACCGAGCGCGGAGAGCAACGGGGCCGAGGACACCTCGACGCCGTCGATGGTGGGCGCCGCGAACAGCGCGAGCACCAGGACCGCAGCGCACGTGAGGAGCGCGATCCGCAGGGCGGCTTCGAGTCCGGCGGTACGGGAGGTCCGCGGCACGAGGGCCTGGCGGGAGCGCAGCATGCGGACGCCGATGAGGAGGGCCACGATCCACAGGGCCGTGAGGGTCCCCGGGACCATCGAGAGCGAGGCGGTACCGGAGTCCCCTCCGCTGCCGTCGAAGAGGCCCGGATCACCGCCGGATTCAAAGGGGTTGGAGTCCTCGGCCGGCCCGCTCACCTCGAATCCGCCGCCGAGCCCCTGCAGCAGCAGGGCCAGGACCAGCCGGAGGCGGTCGGTGAAGGAGACGACGACCTCGTCCTCCTGCCCGTACGAAGGAATCGCGATCGCGGCGGAGGCGATGAGGAGCATCCCGACGGGCCAGAGCGCGGCCTGCGCGGACGCGGCCCAGCCGCCGCGGAAGGCACGCCCGAGGAAGGCACCGACGGGCGAGGGACCCGCGGGCGCGGGAACGTACGCGGGCGGGGGCGGCCCCATAGGACCGGCCGGGGCGCCGGGCAGAGCGGTGGGCGGGGGCGGGGCGTGCGGCGCGGGGACGCTCGGTGCGGGGGCGTTCGGCGGTGGCGGCGGGGTGCCGGGGGCCGAGTCGGCGGGAGGCGCCGGGAGTTCTCCTCTCGCCCGCCCGCACTTCATGCAGAAGCGGGCCTCCTCCGTGAAGGGGGTGCCGCAGGCGGGGCAAGGCCACTGTGGCCACTGAGGGGACAAGCCGGGCTCCTGGCGTCAGATCCGGGGACGGGAGCGGTGTTCCGCATCCGTACGGACTCAGCGTGCCCCTACGGCGGTTCCCGTCAACTCCCCTTTGCCGAAGACCTCTTGTGCATCAGAAGACCGAGAGCCCCGTGAGCGTGGTGAAACGGTCGAGCGCCGCGACCCCCGCCACCGAGTTCCCGCGCTCGTCCAGGCCCGGGCTCCAGACGCACACCGTGCACCGCCCGGGCACGACCGCGACGATGCCGCCGCCGACACCGCTCTTGCCGGGCAGCCCGACCCGGTAGGCGAACTCGCCCGCCGCGTCATAGGTCCCGCAGGTCATCATCACCGCGTTGACCTGCTTGGCCTCGCTGCGGCTGAGCAGCCGCGAGCCGTCCGCGCGCACGCCGTGGCGGGCCAGGAAGCCCCCGGCCAGGGCGAGATCGGCACAGTTCATCTCGATCGAGCACTGGCGGAAGTAGTGGTCGAGCAGCGGCGGAACCGGCTGGCGGATGTGACCGTACGAGGCGATGAAGTGCGCGAGCGCGGCATTGCGGTCGCCGTGTGCGGCCTCCGAGGCGGCGACTTCGAGATCGAAGCCGATCTCCGCGTTCCCGCTCTCGGCCCGCAGAAAGTCCAGCAGGTCGGCGCTCGCGTCGCCGGTGAGGGTCTGGAGCCGGTCGGTGACGACCAGCGCGCCCGCGTTGATGAACGGGTTGCGCGGTACGCCGTTCTCGTACTCCAGCTGCACAAGGGAGTTGAACGGGTTGCCGGAGGGCTCGCGGCCCACGTGCTCCCAGAGCGCGCCGCTCTCGTGCGCGAGGACGAGCGCGAGCGCGAAGACCTTGGTGATCGACTGGGTGGAGAACGGTGTCCGCCACTCCCCCACCCCGCACACCCCGCCGTCGAGATCCGCCACCGCCATACCGAAGCGGTCCGGGTCCACGCAGGCGAGCGCGGGGATGTAGTCGGCGGAGCGGCCGCGGCCGGGCATGGCGGAGATCTCGGCGGCGATTTCCTCCAGTACGGGCAGATACGTCCCGGCCTTCGGCGCGTCGTGTGCGAACGGCATGGCTCGGTCCTCCCGGTCCTTGCCGCGCTCAGGCCTTGAAGCCCCGGTGCAGCGCCACGATGCCGCCGGACAGATTGCGCCAGGCCACCTTCGACCAGCCGGCGCCCTGGAGCTTCGCGGCCAGCGCGGGCTGGTCGGGCCAGTCGCGGATGGACTCGGCGAGATAGACGTACGCGTCCGGGTTGGACGACACGGCCCGCGCGACCGGCGGCAGCGCGCGCATCAGGTACTCGGTGTAGACGGTGCGGAACGGCGCCCAAGTGGGGTGGCTGAACTCGCAGATGACGACCCGGCCGCCGGGCTTGGTCACGCGGTAGAGCTCGCGAAGCGCCTGGTCGGTGTCCTGGACATTGCGCAGGCCGAAGGAGATGGTGACGGCGTCGAACACGTCGTCCTTGAACGGCAGCTTCGTGGCGTCGCCCGCGGTCAGCGGCAGATGCGGGTGGTTGCGCTTGCCGACGCGGAGCATGCCGAGCGAGAAGTCGCAGGGCACGACGTACGCGCCGGTCTGGGCGAAGGGCAGGCTCGACGTCGCGGTACCGGCCGCGAGATCGAGCACCTTCTGCGCGGGCCGCGCGTCCACCGCCTGCGCGACGGCCTTGCGCCACACCCGGTCCTGACCGAGGGAGAGCACGTCGTTGGTGAGGTCGTACTTCTCCGCGACGTCGTCGAACATCGAGGCGACTTCGTGCGGCTGCTTGTCCAGGGATGCGCGGGTCACTTCTGCATCCTCTCAGGTGGGGGGTCCTGTTCCCCATCGGGGCTCCGCCCCGGGCCCCCGTCCGAACTTCGTTCGGATCTACTCAATCGCCGCAGGGGCTGAGAATGCCGGACAGGCCGAGTCACCGCCCCCGGTACACCAGCCGCCCGCCGAGCACCGTCGCCACGCAGGTCGACGAACCCCGTTGCACCAGCTCCTCGCGGGACGGGACGTCGAAGACCGCGAAGCGGGCCGGGCCGCCCACCGCGAGCTTGGGCAGCAGGACCAGCGGCCTCGGAGACAGGGAGACCGGGCCGGGGAGCTTCGGCGGGCGGCCGCCGAAGGCCAGGCCCGCTCCGCGTGCCGCGTCGAGCGCGGCCTTGGACTTCAGCTCGCCCCCGATCGCCACCGTGCCGTGCGCGAGCAGCCGTTGGACGCCGCGACGGGCGCTCGGGCCGAGACGGGCGGGCTCGGCGAGGAAGATCTCCCGGGCGCGCGCGCCACCGATCGGCGTCGTGCCGTACGTACCGGCTTCGCGCGGATCCGGGTGGTACGTGGACTCGAGGATCTCCGGACCGTACGGATTGAGCAGTCCGGGCGTGAGGATGCCGGGCCAGCGCCGCACCCGCGCGGACGGGTGGGCGGCGGCCAGGTCCTCGAACGGCCCGAGGGCCGTGATCGTGTCGCCGTCGACGAGGGCCGAGCCGTCGTCCGTGGCGTGAAGGGTCAGCAAAGCGCGCTCAGTTGGCCGGGAGCAGCTTGAGCTCGGGATGAGCCGTGCCGCCCTCGATCGCCGTGGACGAGATGTGCGAGGCCACGCGGTGGTCGACCGGGTCGTTCGCCGGGTCGTCGTGCACGACCAGGTGCTCGTACGTGGTGGCGCGCTGGGCCGGGACGCGGTCGGCGGTGCGGATCATCTCGATGATCTCGTGCAGGTTCGAGCGGTGCTTGGCGCCCGCCGACGAGACCACGTTCTCCTCCAGCATCACCGAGCCGAGGTCGTCCGCCCCGTAGTGCAGCGTGAGCTGGCCGACCTCCTTGCCGGTGGTGAGCCAGGAGCCCTGGATGTGCGCGACGTTGTCGAGGAAGAGCCGGGCGATCGCGATCATCCGCAGGTACTCGAAGAGCGTGGCCTGCGTCTGGCCCTTCAGCTTGTTGTTCTGCGGCTGGTACGTGTACGGGATGAAGGCGCGGAAGCCGCCCGTACGGTCCTGTACGTCACGGATCATGCGCAGGTGCTCGATGCGCTCGGCGTTGGTCTCACCGGTGCCCATGAGCATGGTCGAGGTGGACTCGACGCCCAGGTTGTGGGCGATCTCCATGATCTCGAGCCAGCGCTCGCCCGACTCCTTGAGCGGGGCGATCGCCTTGCGCGGCCGCTCGGGAAGCAGCTCGGCGCCGGCGCCCGCGAAGGAGTCGAGGCCGGCCGCGTGGATCCGGCGGATGGCTTCTTCGGCGGAGACCCCGGAGATACGGGCCATGTGCTCGACCTCGGACGCCCCGAGGGAGTGGATGACCAGCTGCGGATAGGCCTTCTTGATCGCCGAGAAGTGCTCTTCGTAGTACTCGACGCCGAAGTCCGGGTGGTGCCCGCCCTGGAACATGATCTGCGTACCGCCGAGCTCCACGGTCTCCGCGCAGCGGCGCAGGATGTCGTCGAGATCGCGGGTCCAGCCCTTGTCCGTGTCCTTCGGCGGCGCGTAGAAGGCGCAGAACTTGCAGGCCGTGACGCAGACGTTGGTGTAGTTGATGTTCCGCTCGATGATGTACGTCGCGATGTGCTCCGTACCGGCGTAGCGGCGGCGGCGTACGGCGTCGGCGGCCGCGCCGAGCGCGTGCAGCGGCGCGTGCCGGTAGAGGTCGAGGGCCTCTTCCGGCGTGATCCGACCGCCCTCGGCGGCGCGGTCGAGAATCGACTGGAGTGCGGCCTTCTCGGTCACCGGCTGGTCCCTTTCGGACGTGGAGAGCGGACCGATCCAGCGTACGCCAGGGGGGTCCGGACCTTTCCGGGGGCCGGGCCCCGGCTAGCCGGTCTTCGAAAGCCGGGCCTGCGCGTTCCCTCCCTCGGGATTCTCCGAGGAGTACTGGAGGTCGTCGCCGACCGGTGTCAGACGCACCGTGTGGTCGTTCTGCGTGCAGCGCGAGTCGTTCTTGTTCTTCGCCTTGCCCGTCGCGATCAGCTCTTTGTCCGTGACGGACTTCAGGATCAGGATGTCGGTGCAGGTGCTGAGGCCGAGCTCGTCCGTCATGCTCGCGCTGCCCAGCTCCGCACCCGGTTTCACCTGTTTCACGGTCACCTTGACCGTTCCCGCCGGCAGGCCCTCGAGTATCTGCGCCTTGCCCTGCCAGGCGCCCACATAGCGCTCGGGGATCTCGTCGAGCCCCGGCCCGGGGTCGCTGGAGCCGCCGCCGTTGTCACCGGGCTCGGCCGACTGCGAGGCCGCCGGCGGGCTGCTCTCGTTGTCGGTGCCGCCGCCTGCCCCGGTGTCCTTGCCGTTGTCCGGCAGCATGTTGAAGACGAACACCCCGCCCAGAGTGACCGCCGCGACCGCGCTCGCGACCGCAAGGGCCAGGGTGCAACTGACCTTGCGCCCGCGCCCGTTGTCCCCCTGCGTACTCGCCGCCGTCATCGAGACGGAGACCTTGCCGGGCGGCGGTGCGGCGTCGGCCGGCGCGGACTGCCGGTCCTCGGGAGCCTGGGCCGGCGGCACGACCGGCGCTGCATACGTAGGGTCCGGCGGCCCGAAAACGCCGGGCTTGCTGAACGCCACCGGGCCCGAGGCATCCGACGAGGGCTCCAGGTCGAGCAGACGTACGGCGCTTCGGCTGACCTGTTCCACCAGGGGCCCCGGGAGCCAGCCCGCCGCCGCGAGATCGGCCGCGCCCGCGGGGGCGAGCCGCCGGGCGACCTCCGCCGGGGCCGGGCGGGCCGAGGGCTCCTTGGCCAGACAGTCGAGGATCACCTCGCGCAGGTCGCCGCCGGGCAGGGCGACTTCGGGCTCGGTGTGCACGACCTGGTAGAGGAGCGCCGCCGAGGAGTCACCGGTGAAGGGTGCGCTGCCGGTCGCCGCGTACGCGAGGACCGCGCCGAGCGAGAAGACGTCCGATGCGCCGGTGACGCCCTTGCCGAGGATCTGCTCGGGTGCCATATAGCCGGGCGACCCGATCGAGACACCGGTGGAGGTGAGCGAGGCCGTGCCGTCTGTGGCGCGGGCGATGCCGAAGTCGATCAGGCGCGGGCCGTCGAGCGCGAGCAGCACATTGGACGGCTTGACGTCCCGGTGGACCAGGCCGAGCGCGTGCACGGCCGCGAGTGCCTCGCCGAGTCCGGCGCCGAGCACCCGTACGGAATGGTCCGGCAGCGACCGCAGCGCTCCCCGCTCGCCGACCGCGTCCGACAGCGAGGGCCCGGCGACATAGCCGGTCGCGACCCACGGCACGGAGGCCTCCGCGTCCGCGTCGAGCACGGGGGCGGTCCAGGCGGCGCCGACCCTGCGGGCGGCGTCGACCTCGCGCCGGAAGCGGGCGCGGAACTCCTCGTCCAGGGCGAAGTGCGGATGCACGACCTTGACGGCCACGGTCCGCCCGCCGGCGCTGCGGCCCAGATAGACGCGCCCCATCCCGCCCGCGCCCAGACGTCCGAGCAGCCGGTACGGGCCGATGGTGGCGGGTTCGCCCGCTTCGAGCGGCTGCATGATGTCGGCCTCCCCCGGATGTCACTGACCTTCCACGCACCACCCTTCCCCGCCGCGATGCGCTACCCAGCAGCGTAGGCCCGAAGGGTGTGGGTGCAGTGGCCCGGATCACCTTCCGTCGCAGGCAACCCGATGTATCCCATTTGCCTCTTTCTGTCCGGAAAATCAACGCCCCCTGCCCCCCGCCCTTGCCCTGCCGGAGAAGACCATGAAGCGCCTGAAGCGTCCGTACATCACGGCGGTGATCACCACCCTCGCCATCGCCGCCGCCCTCGTCGCCGTCCTGCGCCCGGGCAGCGGGAAGGACGAGGTCAGATTCGGCGATACGCGACAGGCACAGTCGACGCAGCAGGCCAAGGCCAACCCGGCCTCCGACGTACAGCTGCCGACGAACCCGCGCGACTGGGAGACCCAGCGCACGCTCGCCGACGGCACGACGATCGGCGTCACGACCCTGCACGGCGCGAAGTCGGGCTTCGACGGCAAGGTCTGGGTGTGGGCGCCCAAGGAGTACAAGGACCCGAAGTACGCCAACAGCGCCTTCCCGGTCCTCATCGCGCTGCCCGGCGCGTACGGCTTCCCGAACAACTACTGGTGGGGCAAGGACTTCTCACTCCAGGAGAAGGTCGCGCAGGCCGCGGCCCAGGGGAAGAGCAAGCCGTACATCATCGTGATGCCCGTCCAGAACCCGAACCGGGACAACTACTACGACGGCGCCGACATCCCGGGCCAGCCGAAGATGGGCACCTGGATGTCCGAGGACGTGCCGAACCTCGTCAAGGAGAACTTCCGTACGTACAAGTCCCCCGAGGGCTGGGGCTTCTTCGGCTCGTCCTCGGGCGGCTACATCGGCATCAAGATGGCCCTGCAGCACCCGGACAAGTTCAGCTTCGCGATCGCCGGCGGCCCCGACACCTTCCCCGACTCGCCGCTCTGGAAGGGCCACGAGAAGGAGAAGCAGGCCAACAACCCGGAGCAGCTGGCCGCCGACCTGATCAAGAAGGGCGGCCCCACCAAGGTGCGCATCACGATGCTGATGGGCGACAAGGAGCCCGCGAAGGACCTCGAGCGGATCAAGGGCTTCATGGCCATGTACAACAAGGGCCCGATCGCCATCGACCTGCACATGATCCCGAACGCCGGCCACGACGGTTACAAGTACGGCGCCGCCCTCTTCCAGGGCCCCCTGGACAAGATCAGCCGGCACGTCCCGGGGCCTGTGGCCGGCTAGCCGCCCAGCAGGTCGACCTTCACGTCCGCCGGGAAGCCCGTCGTCGGGCCGACCCGGCGGGCGAACTCGGTGACGCCCGCCAGTTGGTCGGGGCCGAAGCGGAAGTCGAGGGTCGTGAAGTAGCGCTCCAGGACGCCGGCGTCGAAGGACTCCCAGCGCGCCGCCTGCTCGGCGACCTTCGCGACCTCTTCGAGGGACACGTCGCGCGAGGCCAGGAACGCCTCGTGCACCTGGCGTACGACATGGGGCTCGCGCTCCAGGTAGTCGCGCCGGGCCGCCCAGACCGCGAAGACGAAGGGGAGCCCGGTCCACTCCTTCCACATCGCGCCGAGGTCGTGCACCTGCAGACCGAGCCGCGGTGCGTCGTGCAGGTTCGCGCGCAGCGCCGCGTCCCCGATCAGGACGGCCGCGTCGGCCTCCTGCATCATCACGCCGAGGTCGGGCGGGCACGTGTAGTAGTCGGGCCGTACGCCGATGTGCTCGGCGAGCAGCAGCTGCGCCAGGCGTACGGAGGTGCGCGAGGTGGAGCCGAGCGCCACCCGCGCCCCGTCGAGCCGGTCGAGCGGCAGCTGCGAGACGATCACGCAGGACATCACAGGACCGTCGCAGCCCACCGCGATATCGGGCAGGGCGACCAGCTGGTCGGCGTTCTTCAGGAACTCCACCAAGGTGATCGGACCGATGTCCAGATCGCCGCGTACGAGCTGCTCGCTGAGCTTCTCCGGGGTGTCCTTCGTGAGCTCGAGGTCGAGCAGGGTGCCGGTCCTGGCAAGGCCCCAGTACAGCGGCAGACAGTTCAGGAACTGGATGTGACCGACTCGTGGCCGGCTGCGGGGAGAATTGTCCACATCGCGAGGCTAGCCCCGGCGCCGCCCGGCACGGAGCCCGGGTCGGCCCCGACCGTCGAGCTTGTCCATTTTCATCCGCTACGTAACAGTTTCGTCAACGCGTGCGAGGCGCCTGTCAAACATACGAGTGACGTGATCTTGCCCTCTATCGCTTCCCACAGACTGCGTGCTACGCTCGCCGCAAGTTGCAGTTTGGTTTCCCTTGCAGTACAGAGCCTGCGGAGCATGTAACCGCGGGCTCTCGTCGTTTTCAGACTTTTGCAGTAGTGGTGACACTCGCGGGTTCTGGGAGCAGGGACACCCTTTGGCCCATAGGAGGGCTTTATGGCTACCGGAACCGTGAAGTGGTTCAACGCTGAAAAGGGCTTCGGCTTCATCGCCCAGGAAGGCGGCGGCCCGGATGTCTTCGTCCACTACTCCGCGATCAACGCGTCCGGCTTCCGCTCCCTCGAGGAGAACCAGGCCGTGAACTTCGACGTCACGCAGGGCCCGAAGGGCCCGCAGGCGGAGAACGTCACCCCGGTCTAGTTCGGGCGACATTCGCTTGATCCCGCCCGGCCTGCCCTGGCCGGGCAACGGATTGCAGTACCCAAGGAGCCCCCTCCCCGCCTCGGCGGGGCTGTGGGGCTCCTGCCTTTTCCCGTGCCTGCCCGTCTACTTCTTCGGTACGGGCAGGAGCAGCAGCGCATAGGCGAGCTGACCGCCGGCGAAGGCGAGCGGCACGGCGGGCTCCACATCCCAGAAGGCGGCGGCGACCGGCGCGAGCGTGAGCAACAGGAGTGCGGCCGTCACGGCCCGGAAGACCCGGGGCCGCACGGCGGCGCGGCGGCCCGCGATCAGGGCGAGCACGGCGGCCGACGGTACGCCGACCCACACGGTGGCGAGCCCCAGCACGAACAGCAGCTCGGCCACCATCGGCAGCTCCCCGGACACGGCCGCGTAGATCACGCCGTACAGCACGATCCCCGTCACGAAGAGCAGCCCGTGCCGCAGAATGCTCAGCCAGGTCCAGCGCGTCCTGGGGCCGAAGCTCCCGAGCGGCACGCTCTCGCCGATAGTCATGCCCATCCCCCGGATGTCCTGGTGTGCCACGGCCCCCACCGTTGCTGCCGTCAGCGTACGTCCTGGTCAAAGGCCCCTCCTCTGCGGGCCGAACTGCCCTGCCGCGCGGGCCGGTTCCCTTCCTACGGTGAACGCGTACTGCATCGCGAAAGGGACCGGCACACGCATGAGCGGCAACAGCGGCAGCAAGAAGGACCGGCAGCGGGCGGCCCGGGAACGGCTGCAGGCGGAGCGGGCGGCCGCGGCACGCAAGGCGAAGGTGCGCGGGCGCGTGCTCGTGTCCGCCGCGATCGTCTCCTCGCTCGCCCTCGTCGGCGGTGTCGCCTGGTACGTCACCCAGCCGACCGCGGACGCCGAGGCGGCCGAGGGACCGCTGGTGCGGCCGGCCCACACCACCGGCAGGGACGGGGTGGTCGTCCCGTACGGGAAGGCCGACAACGAGCATGTGCTCACCGTCTGGCTCGATATGCGCTGCCCGTACTGCGCGGGCGCCGAAACAGGGCTCGGCGAGACGATGAAGCAGCAGGCCGATGACGGTGAGTACCGGATCGAATACCACTTCGCGACCTTCCTCGACGGGTCGCTCGGCGGCAAGGGTTCCAAGCGGGCGCTGAACGCGCTGGGTGCCGCGGTGAACGAGAGCCCCGGGAAATTCATGGAATACCTGAATGTCCTGTACGCGAACCACCCCGAGAAGGAGTCGGACGACAAGTTCGGCTCGACCGCAACATTGCTCGAACTCGCGGACAAGGTCGACGGACTGCGGACGCCCGCATTCAACAAGGCCGTGAAGGAACTCACGTATATGCCGTGGGTCGAGAAGGTCTCGCAGCAGTTCTACGAGCAGGACATCAACGGGACGCCGACGGTCCTGATCGACGGCAAAAAGATCCAGGTAAACTCGGGCAAGGGGATCGAGTCCATTTCGCCCGAGCAGTTCACCAAGCTCGTGGACGAGAACATCAAGTAGCTCGCGAGCAAGGAGTGCGTCATCCGGCGGCGATGGGTGTGGAAACTACGGGCGCTCGCCTCCGCGGGCGCGCTCGTCTCCATCGTCGCGCTCTCGGATGTGCGGGACGCCCCGGAGCCCGATCCGGAAATCCCGTCGTACGTGGGCGCGCTCTTCAGCAATGATCTCGACGGCGGTCATTTCTGCACCGCCTCGGTCGTGCACAGCAAGGGCCGCAATCTCATCGCCACCGCGGCGCACTGTCTCGGTGACGCGGACGGAAAGGTGTTCGCGCCCGGATATCACAACGGCCAGGCTCCTTATGGGATCTGGACCCTCGAGAAAATCCACGAGGACGCGTCCTGGCTGGACGACGAGGACGAGGACGCGGATATCGCTTTCGCGACGCTCGCGCCCCAGGGCGGCCGGCAGATCGAGGACGTCACGGGGGCGAACACCCTCGATTCCGGTGGCAGCACCGGCGAAAAAGTCACCGTGACCGGCTATCCCAGCGACCTCGACCACCCGCTGACCTGCACGGTCGAGGCCGTCGAAGTGTCCGGCACCCAGCAGCGCGTCGACTGCCCCGACTTCACGACCGGCACCAGCGGCAGCCCCTGGGTGACCGGGGACGGCCGGCTCGTGGGGGTGCTCGGCGGGTACGAGGGCGGCGGCGAGACCGACGACACCTCGTACAGCATCGTGCTCGGCGAGCTGACCGCCCGGCTGTACGCGGACGCGAACCGCTAGCTCTGCTCGTACAGTTCGTCGATCTGCGTCGCGTACCGCTCGATGACCGCCTTGCGGCGCACCTTCATGCTCGGTGTGAGCAGTCCGCCCTCGACGTCGAAGTCCTCGTCCAGGAGCGCGAAGGCGCGGATGCGGGCGGGGCGGGCGAGCTGGGCGTTGGCGGTTTCGACGGCCTTCTCGATCAAGGCGTGCACCTGCGGGTCCTCGAGCGAGGTGAGCGTGATCCCCGAGCGGGACGCCCAGCCGTTGACCTCCTCCTCGTCCAGGGTGATCAGGGCGACCGGGTACGGGCGGTGGTCGCCGACCATCACCGCGCGCGAGATGAACCGCGATTCCTGGAGCGCGAATTCGGTGAGCGAGGGGGTCAGGTTCTTGCCGCCCGACGTGATGATCAGGTCCTTCTTGCGGCCGGTGATGAAGAGATAGCCGTCCTCATCGAGCCGGCCGAGGTCGCCGGTGTGCAGCCAGCCGTCGGCGTCCAGTGCCTCGGCGGTCGCGGCCGGGTCGGCGTGGTAGCCGGGGAAGACATGCGGGCCGCGGGTGAGGACCTCGCCGTCCTCGGCGATCCGCACCTCGCAGCCGGGCATCGGGCGGCCCACCGAGCCGTAGCGACAGGCGGCCGGGTGGTTGAGCGAGATGACGCCCCCCGATTCGGTCATCCCGTATCCCTCGAAGAGCGAAATACCGCAGGCGCGCAGGAAGTTGAGGGTGGCCGGGGCGATCGGGGCCGCTCCGGTGAGCGCCCACGTGAGACGGCCGCCGAAGGCTCCTCGTACGAGGGAGAAGAGCTTCTCGTCCGCCGACTGCCAGGCCGCGAGGAGTTCGGGCGACGGCTCCTCGCCGCGTTCGCGCAGGTCGGCGACCTCGACGCCGACCCGGAGCGCCTCCTCGAAGCGTTCCGCGCCGCCCTCCTGGGACTCGGCGAGCGAGAGCACCACCGAGTGGATCTTCTCGAACAGGCGCGGTACGGACGGCAGATGAGTCGGCCGGGCCTCGGCCAGTTCGCCGACGATGTCCTCGATCCGGCCGCCGAAGTAGATCAGCTCCGTACCCTTGAGCAGCGTCTTGAGCTGCACCAGCTGCGCCATCGCGTGCGCGAGCGGCAGATAGAGATACGTGGAGTCGCCCTCGGTCTCCGGGATCAGATCGAGCGTTCCGTCGCGTACCGCCGCGAAGTTGCCGTGGGTGAGCAGGCAGCCCTTGGGCATGCCGGTGGTGCCCGAGGTGTAGATGATCGTGGCCACGTCGTCGTCGGTACGGGCGTCCGCGCGGGCGTCGAGCGCCTCGTCGGTGGCGAGGTCCGGCAGCCGGAGCAGGGCGAGGTCCTTCTCGCCCGCCTCGCTCATCAGGACCACGTCGCGCACCCCGGGCAGCCGCTCGCGCAGCCGGTCGATCTTGGCGGCCTGCGCGGCGTTCTCGCAGATCACCACCGAGGAACCGGAGTCGGTGAGGACCCAGACGACCTCCTCGTCCCCGGCCGTCGGATACACCGGCACCACCACGGCGCCCGCCGCGAACGCACCGAGATGCGCGTATGTCCACTCCGGCCGGGTCTCCGCGAGGATCGCCACCCGGTCACCGGCGCACACCCCGAGCCCCATCAGACCGGCGGCCACCTGCCGGACGGTGGTGCGCAGTTGGGTGTACGTGAGGGAGCGCGGGCCCTCGGACGCCTTGAAGCGCAGGGCCGGGCGCCCGCCGTAGCGCTCGCCCGCCCAGTCGGCCAACAGGGCCAGGTTCTTGGGGTGTTCGGTCTGCTGCACGGCGGTGTTGGGGTCTTCGGACTGCTGCACGGCGCCTCCCGGATCCACGGTGCGTATGACGCTAGGGACGCTGAGCGACGAGAAGGGATGACTGGGGACGTCAGCACCACTGACCTTGGAGCTCAGTCCCGCTACCGTCATGACCATGGCGAGGCGGACGATCACCGTGCACCAGGTGCGGGCGCTGCTGAGCGGCGTCCAGCGCCGAGGCGTCGACACCGTTCCGCTGCTGCAACGGGCGCAGATACCTCCGCTGCTGCTCGGTGACGAGCGGGCGCGGGTCACACCGGCGCAGTTCGTGCGGCTCTTCCGGGAGTTGTACGAGCTGACGGGCGACGAGTTCCTCGGGCTCAGCACCGCGCCGAGCCGGCCCGGCACCTTCGCGATGATGTGCCACGCCTCGCTCGGCAGCCGGGATCTGGGTGCGGCGATCGAGCGCGGCGTGACGTTCTACGGGCTCTTTCCCGGCGGTCCGGATCTGGCCCTCGCGCGGGAAGGCGACGAGGCGGTGCTCGTCGTACGCAATGACTTCGCGTCCGAGGAACAGCGTTTCCTCGCCGAATGCGTAGTGATCATCTGGCACCGGCTCTGCAGCTGGCTGATCGGCCGGCGCATCCCGCTGAGCTGGGCCTCCTTCACCTCTCCCCCGCCCCCGTACAAGGACGAGTTCCCTCAACTCTTCGGCTGCCCGGTGCACTTCGGGGCCCCGCGTACGGGCGCCGCCTTCGCCGCGCAGTACCTCGCCGCACCCCTCGTACGCGACGAGGGCGAGCTGGCGCAGATGCTGCGGCGGGCGCCGTTCGAACTGCTCAGCCGGCGCGAATACGGGACGACGGTCGCCGAGCAGGTGCGGCGGGCGCTCGTGCGGGCGCTCGGGGACTCCCCGCGGCTGCCCGCGCTCGGCGAGATCGCGGCGCGGCTTGCGGTGAGTCCGGCGACGCTGCGACGGCGGCTCGCGGCGGAGAGCACCTCGTACAAGGAACTGAAGGACACCGTGCGCAGGGACGCGGCGATCGCGGGGCTCGCCGAGGGCAGCGAGCCGATCGCGGAGCTGGCGGCGCGGCTCGGGTTCTCCGAGGACACGGCCTTCCACCGGGCGTTCCGGCGGTGGACGGGGACGACACCGGGGGCGTACCGGCTGGCCACGGCGGCTCACATGGCACCGGCCGCGACCGCTCATGAGACGCGGAGTCAGCAAAGCTGAGCTGCCCGGTCAGCCCGTAACTTACTCGCCAGTCACTACCTTCACCTCAACTGACCCATCCCCACAGGACAGTTGGGAGAGCCGCATGCGTATCCCCAGATCGCTCCTCTCGGGACTGTGCACCGCCGCCCTGGCCGTGGCCGTACTGCCGGCCACCGCCTCCGCGGCGCCCCAGGCCGCGGAGCAGCCCGGAGACGTCCTCAGCGTCGCCGATTCGTCGTTCCACCCGCTTCCGCTGCAACCCACCAACACCAAGGCCTGGAAGATCAGTTACCGGTCGACCTCGGCGACCGGGCAGGCCAACACCGTCACCGGCACCGTGATCGTCCCCAAGGACGGCAAGAGCGGACCACGCCCCCTGATCACCTACGCCGTGGGCACCGTCGGCCTCGGGGACTCCTGCGCGCCCAGCGCGGGCTTCCCCAAGGGCACCACGATGGAGGCCAGTCTGATCCAGCAGTACCTGTGGCGCGGCTGGGCCGTGGTCGTCACCGACTACGAAGGACTCGGCACCCCGGGCGAGCACACGTACACGGCAGGACCCTCGGCCGGGCACGCCATGCTGGACGCGGCGCGCGCCGCCCAGCGCATTCCGGCCGCGGCGTCCTCGGGGATCACCGCACAGAGCCCGATCGGGATCGTCGGCTACTCGCAGGGCGGTCAAGCCTCGTCCTGGGCCGCGGAGTTGAAGGATTCGTACGCGCCCGAGCTGAACGTCAAGGGCACGGCGACCGGCGGCGTACCGGCGCATCTGGAGAAGCTGGTGCCGGTGCACAACGGGTCCTACGGGTCGGGGCTGCTCTTCATGGCGGCCGCGGGCCAGGACGCCGCGTATCCGGAGCTGAAGCTCGACTCGTATCTCAATACGGCGGGCAAGGCGCTGATCGGGTTCTTCCGCAACAACTGCGTGGCCATCGACTCGACGGTCGGATCCTTCAAGCGGATCTCGGATCTGACGACCAGGGATCCGCTGGCGACGCCCGAGTGGCAGAAGCGGCTCAACGAGTCGGATCTCGGCACGCACAAGCCGGATCACCCGGTGTACCTGTACCACGCGCTCGCCGATGAGCTCATCCCGTACTCGCTGGGGGCGGGGCTGCGCAAGGACTGGTGCGCGCGCGGGGCGGCCGTGGACTGGCGGACGATCGTGGTCGGGGAGCATGTGTCCGGCGTGATCACCGAGGTGACGCGGGTGCAGAACTGGCTCGCGGACCGGTTCGCGGGGAAGCCGACGTCCGGCAACTGCTGACGGGGGCGGACGCGGCGGGGAGCGGGGCCCGGATTGTTGCCGGGCCCCGCTTCAGTGCAGCTCCGGACCGCAGGACGACCCGTCGCTCGGCAGCGAGCCGTACAGCAGGAAGGCGTTGACCTTGCCCTTCACGCACTTCGACGAGGCGTAACCGGTGTGCCCCTCGCCCTTGTTGTCGAGGACCACGGCCGAGTCGCCGAGCCGGCGGGCGGTCTCGGTCGTCCACTGGTACGGGGTGGCCGGGTCACCGCGGGTGCCGACCATCAGGAACTTCGGGCTGTCGACGTCCTCGATCTCGCGGATGTAGTCGGTGCCCTTGGGGCGGCCGGCGCACAGCAGCACCTCGTAGAGCCGGGCCGGTCCGAACACCGGCGAGGCCCGGGTGAAGTCTCTCTCCAACTGCTTGATGCTTTCCTCGTCCTTGAGGTCGGCCGCGGTCAACCGGTCCGGATCGTCGGCGCAGTTGACGGCGATCAGGGCGGCGGTGGAGTTGTCGAAGGGGACGTCCTCCTCGTACGGGCCGATATCACGCCCGTACGGGCCGATGTCACGCCGCTGCACGGGCGGCACCCCGTCCGGTGCCGGCAGCACCAGGGCGCCGGAGATCCGCAGCAGGGTCCGCGGATCGCCGTCGGTGAGCAGGGAGAGGAGGCCCTGGGAGAGGTACGGCCACAGGTCGCGCTGGTAGAGCGCGTGCCCCATGGCGGCGACCAGATCCTCGCCGGTGAACTGGCCGAACACGCTCTGCACCGGGTCGGAGTCGAGCTGTTTCACCAGCTTGACGATGTTCTCCTTGGCCTCGCGCGAATTGGGTCCGAGCGCGCAGCCGGTGTTCCCGGCGCACCAGGTGACGAAGTTGTCCAGGGCGGTCTGCTGGCCCTTGGCGCCCACAAGCGCCTGTTCGGCGAGCGGTTCGGTCAGGGTGTCCACGCCGTCGAGCACCATCCGGCCGACCTTCTTCGGGAACTGCGCGGTGTACACGGCGCCGAGCCGCGTCCCGTAGGAGAAGCCGAGGTAGTTGAGCTTCTTGTCGCCGAGCGCCGCGCGGATCACATCGAGGTCGCGCGAGACGTCCACGGTCCCCATGTGCGCGAGGACAGGACCGGAGTGCTTGCGGCACACCTCGTACTGCGCCTTGAGCATGTCCAGCGCGAGGACCGCCTCGTCCCCGCCCTCGCCCGGCGGCTCGAGCTCCGGCATATCCGAACCGTCACCGCAGGTCACGGGCGCGCTGCGGCCCACACCGCGGGGATCGAAGCTCACCACGTCGTACGCGTTGGTCAGTTCGCCGAAGACCTTCTCGCCGCCCGCGAGGGCGGGCACACCGGGGCCGCCGGGGCCGCCGAAGTTGAGCACCACGGAGCCGCGCGGCTTCTTCGCCGAGGCCTTGAAACGGGCCATCGCCAGCTTCAGGGTCTCCTTGCCGGGGTCGGCGTAGTCCAGCGGCACCTTGACCGTGCCGCACTCCAGGCCCTTCGGCGCATGCGCGAGCCCCTTGCACGCGCCCCACTTGATCTGCTGGCTGTAGAAGCTGCGCAGATCCGGCTGCCGGTCCTCGTCGGCGGACCGGGCCTGGACGGCGCCGCTCCCGAGCAGGGTCAGGGCGGCTACTGAGGCGATCGCGCGTATGTGCATCGGCAGCCCTTCGCTGGGGGTGCCCCTTGGGCCACGATAGGTGGGGGGCGCTTTCCGGGCATTTCGGCCTGATCGCGCAGGTGGCCGGGTACCCGGTGGCGCAGCCGGCCGATGTCGGGGCATCGGCCCTGTTCAGGGCATCGACCTGGACCCCGACCGTCGAGTAGCTTGCGCATCCGAAGATCATTCGAGAATCAACCATCCGTAGCCCGATCAACCATCCGTAGCCCGGGAGCCCGCCGATGACCGTCGTACGCCTGGGGCACCCCCCTCGCCTCGCCCCCGTGCTGTTCGCGGGCGCCGTGCGCTCACCCCTGAAGCGGCCCCGCCCCGACGCGCACCTGCCCGAGCGCTCGGTCGAGCTCGCCGAGGCCGCGGTGGATCCGGGGCGGCTCACGGCGTACGCGGAGCTGTGCGGGTTCCCGGCGGACGGGCGGCTGCCCGTCACGTATCCGCATGTGCTCGGCTTTCCGCTGGCGATGAAGCTGATGGCGGCGCGGGACTTCCCGCTGCCGCTGCTCGGTCTGGTCCACACGTCGATCGAGATCCGGCAGGAGGCGGCGCCGCTGCGGGTCGAGGACCGGCTCGAACTCTTCGTACACGCCGAGAAGTTGGCGCCCCATCGGCGCGGCACGGAGGCGACCGTGGTGACGCGGGTGCGGTGTGCGGGCCGGGCCGGGACGGTGTGGATGTCGCGGTCGACGTATCTGGCGCGGCACGGGAAGCCCGGGCAGGCGCCGGACCGCCCTGCGGACAAACCCCTTCCCGTACAGGCGACTTGGCGCCTTCCGGCCTCACTCGGCCGGCGCTACGGGGCCGTCTCCGGCGACCGCAACCCCATCCATCTGCACCCGCTGACGGCCAGGGCCTTCGGCTTCCCGCGGCAGATCGCCCACGGGATGTGGACGGCGGCGCGATGTCTGGCGGAGCAGCCCTTCGAGGGGCCGGTGGATGTACGGGTGGACTTCAAGGCGCCCGTACTGCTGCCGAGCACCGTGGCGTACGGGGCGGAGGCCGGCGCCTTCGAACTGCGGGGCGGGGACGGGCGGTTGCATCTGTCGGGACAGGTGTCCCAGCGCGGGTGAGCCCCGCGTCACTTGGGAGGTGACCAGGGCTTTCGTCACTTGGGAGGTGACCAGGGCTTTCCGTGCATGAGGTTGGCCAGGCCCGACCAGGCGAAGTTCATCAGGGTGGTGGCGGCTTCGCGTGCGGTGACGCCGGGGGTCGCGTTGGCCCAGACGGCGAGCGCCTCGGCCGCGCCGACCAGCGCCTCGGCGAGCGGGGCGACCTCGCCCTCGGGGAGCGTCGGATTGCTGTGCGCCTCGCGGGCCGCCTCGGCGATCAGGAGCGTCACGAAGGCGACGATCTCCTCGCGCATCACGGCCACTTCGCGCGCGAAGGGTTCGCCGTGGGTGCGGGCCTGGCTGTGCAGGACCGCCCAGCCGTCGGGGCTCTCGGCGGTGTGGGTGAAGAAGGCGAGCAGTCCGGCCCACAGCTGCTGGTCGGCGGGCTCGCCGGGCGTGATGCCGCTGCGCACCGCCTCGACCAGGGCGGCGGCCTCGCGCCGGATGCAGGCGCTGAACAGGTCTTCCTTCGAGTTCAGATACAGATAGACCAACGGCTTGGAGACACCGGCGAGTTCGGCGATCTCGTCCATGGAGGCCGACCGGTAGCCGCGCCTGCCGAAGGTGGCGACGGCGGCGTCCATCATCTGCCGCTCCCGCTCGGCCCGCGGCATCCGCTTGCCTCTACGGCCGCCGGCCGCCTTCTTCCCAGCGCCCGTCTCCTGCACCGGCCCCACCC
>NZ_JAAKZW010000152.1 GCF_011044995.1 Streptomyces mesophilus
GGGGCGGGTAGGGGAAAAGTCGCCCGCCGCAGGCGCCCCCCACCCGCACCCGGCAACCAGCCGGCAGCCCACCGGGGCAACCGGACCGCACCCGGCAACGAGACCGCACCCGCGACAGGGGCAACCGGACCGCACGCCGAAGGGCCCGGAACCGAAACGGTTCCGGGCCCTTCGTCACGTACAAGACCTACTCGGCATCCTTCTTGGCCACCGGCTTGCGCAGCGAGATGTTGAGCTCCCGCAGACGGGACTCGTCCAGCTCCGTGGGCGCCCCCATCATCAGATCCTGCGCGTTCTGGTTGAGCGGGAACGCGATGGTCTCCCGGATGTTCGGCTCATCCGCGAGCAGCATGACCATGCGGTCCACACCCGGGGCGATCCCCCCGTGCGGCGGGGCGCCGAAGCGGAAAGCCCGCAGCATGCCGGCGAACTCGTGCTCGACGGTCTCCGCGTCATAGCCCGCGATCTCGAACGCCTTGAACATGATGTCGGGCTCGTGGTTACGGATCGCACCGGACGACAGCTCGATGCCGTTGCAGACGATGTCGTACTGCCAGGCAAGGATGTCGAGCGGGTCCTTCTCCTCCAGGTCGGCCATGCCGCCCTGGGGCATCGAGAAGGGGTTGTGCGAGAAGTCGATCTTCCCGGTCTCCTCGTCCTTCTCGTACATCGGGAAGTCGACGATCCAGCAGAACCGGAACACGCCCTCCTCGAAGTGCCCCGCACGCTTCGCGGCCTCGACCCGGACCGCGCCCATGATCTTGGAGACCTCGTCGAACTCGCCCGCGCCGAAGAACACGGCATGCCCGGCGACCAGGCCGAGACGCTCGGTGAGGACCTTGTTGTTCTCCTCGGTGAGGAACTTGGCGATCGGGCCCTGGAACGAGCCGTCCTCGCCGACCCGGATCCAGGCCAGACCCTTGGCGCCCTGCTCGACCGCGTAGTCCCCGAGGCCGTCGAAGAACTTACGGGTCTGCCCGGCCGTGTCCGGCACCGGCAGCGCCCGCACGTGCTTGCCGGCGAACGCCTTGAACTCGGAGCCCTCGAACACGTCGGTGATGTCGACCAGTTCGAGCTTCGCGCGCAGGTCGGGCTTGTCGTTGCCGTACTTCAGCATCGACTCGCGGAACGGGATCCGCGGGAAGGGAGAGGTGACCTCGCGACCGCCACCGAACTCGGTGAAGATCTCGGTCATCAGCTTCTCGATCGGCTGGAAGACGTCCTCCTGCTCGACGAAGCTCATCTCGACGTCGAGCTGGTAGAACTCGCCCGGCGAACGGTCCGCGCGGGCGTCCTCGTCGCGGAAGCAGGGCGCGATCTGGAAGTAGCGGTCGAAGCCCGAGATCATCAGCAGCTGCTTGAACTGCTGCGGGGCCTGCGGCAGCGCGTAGAACTTGCCGGGGTTCAGACGCGACGGCACGACGAAGTCGCGGGCGCCCTCGGGCGAGGTGGCCGTCAGGATCGGCGTCGCCATCTCGTTGAAGCCGAGCGCCACCATCTTGGAGCGGATGGAGGCGATCACGGCCGACCGCAGCATGATGTTGCGGTGCATGCGCTCACGGCGCAGGTCCAGGAAGCGGTACTCCAGGCGGCGCTCCTCGCCGACCCCGTCGTCCTGGTTGATCTGGAACGGGAGCTGCTCGGCCGCACCGAGGATCTCCACCTCGGCGACCTCGACCTCGACCTCACCGGTCGGCAGCTCGGGGTTCACGTTGTCGGCGCCGCGGGAGACGACCTTGCCGTCGATCCGTACGACCGATTCCTTGGTCTGCTTGTCGAGCGCCTCGTACGCGGGGGTGCCGGGGCGGGCGACGAGCTGGGTGATGCCGTAGTGGTCGCGCAGATCGATGAAGAGGATGCCGCCGAGGTCGCGCCGATTGTGCAGCCATCCGCTGAGCCGGACGTCCTGCCCGACGTCGCTGGAGCGGAGCTGGCCGCAGGAATGGGACCGGTACCGGTGCATGTTCTTCATCCAGTTCTTCGCGGGCACGGTGCGCGTCGGCGGTGCCGCGGGGATTCTGTTCGCGTCGTTCATCGCGAGACAAGCGGGAATCAACGCGCTCAAGGTTACCCGTCACCGTCCAGGGCGCCGTCCGGGTTTTCCCGGGCCTCACGGCCCCGGCCCGCGATGTGCACCTTTCGGTCTTACCTACTTAATCTGGGGCAATGCGAACCGACCCCGACGACGAGCGGGCCGTGTGCCTGCCCCCGGTCGGGGACGTGCTCGAGGCCGTCGCCACCGGACTCTGGCAGTGGGACGAGGCCACCGGAGTCGTCACCCTCGACGCCGAGGCCGCGCGCCTGCTCGCGCTCGGCACACCCGAGGCCCCGATCGAGGGCCAGATAGCCGTCACGGAGGCCGCGATCCGGTCCCGCTTCCATCCGGTGGACTGGAACGAGATCAAGGGCGTGGTCAATCTCGCCGTACTCGAAGGCACGCTCGCCGAGGCCCGCCTGCGGATCATGGACGACCGCGGCCAGATCGTCCGCACGATACGAAGCCGTACGAAACCCCTGGTCAAGGGCGATCACTTCAAGCTGATCGGCACGATCCAGGAGGTCACCGAACCGCCCCCGGGCGCCTCCGCCCGCAGCCCCGTCACCGGCGACTGGCGCCGCTCGCGCGAGGCCTTCCTGCTCGACGCGGGGCGGGCGCTCGCCGAAGCCCGCTCCACCGCCGAGGTGCTGCGGGTCGCCGCGGGCCTGTCCATGCCCGGCTTCGAGCCGAACGGTCTGGCCGTCTTCGGCGTCCAGGGCGACCACCTGTCGATCATCGGCCACCACGGCCATACGCAGGACGACGAGCAGCCCTTCCGCGACATCAGGCTGGACGCCCAGTACCCGGCCGCCGACGTGGTCCGCACGGGCCGCGCGATCTACCTCTCGAGCCCGGAGGAGTACAGCTCCCGCTACCCGGCCACCTGGCCCTTCGTGCGGCGCTTCGACCGCAAGTCCTGGGCGTTCCTGCCGCTGACCGTCGCGGGCCGCACGATGGGGTCGTGGATGGCGGGCTTCGCGCACCCCGTCTCGTTCACCCCCGACGAGCGCTCGGTCCTGACCACGGTCGCCCGGATGCTCGCCCAGGCCCTGTCCCGCGCGGGCGCCGCCGAGACGGAGCGCGAACTCACCGAGGGCCTGCAGCGCTCGATGCTGCCGACGCTCGGCCCCGAGATACCCGGCCTCTCGGTCGCCGCCCGCTATGTGCCGACCGGCGGCGGCCTCCAGGTCGGCGGCGACTGGTACGACATGATCCCGCTGCCCAACGGCCGGATCGCGCTCGTCATCGGCGACGTACAGGGCCATGACGTACGGGCGGCAGGTCTCATGGGCCAGCTGCGGATCGCCCTGCGCGCGTACGCGTCCGAGGGCCACCGCCCCGACGCGGTCCTCTCCCGCGCCTCCCGCTTCCTCTACGGGATCACGGACTCGATCACGTACGGCTCGACCGGCGGCCCGGACGCCGGCGGCACCGCCGACCCGCGCTTCGCGACCTGTCTGTACCTGGAGGCCGACCCGGCGACCGGCCATCTGGAGATCGCCCGCGCGGGCCACCCGGACCCGGTGGTCCGCACCCCCGACGGCACGGTCATGATCCGGCCCACCGCGGGCGGGCTCCCGCTCGGCATCGACCCCGACGCGGACTATCCGACGACGGCGATCACCCTCGAGCCGGGCGAGCTCCTGATGCTCTGCACCGACGGCCTCATCGAGACCGGCGGCCACGACATGTACACCGGCTTCACCCGGCTGCAGCCCATCCTCGAACAGCACCGCGGCGACGACCTCGAAGAGCTCGCGGACGCCCTGGTCCAGGGCGTGCACGGCCCGTCCTCGCACCACTCCACCGGCCCGCTCGTCGACCGCCGCGAGGACGACATCGCGGTCGTCCTGCTCGGCCGCCCGAGCCTGCACGGAGCCGCGGACGAGCCGGTGCACCCGCCGGTGCGCCGCATCATGCTGTCGGTCGCCCAGCCCGAGCCGCAGCGCATCGCCGAATGCCGCCAGCAGCTGCGCGACCTGCTGCACGACTGGGCCGACCCCGAACAGGTCGACTCCGCGGTGCTCCTCGTCTCCGAGATGGTCACCAACGTCCTCGTCCACACCGACGGCGACGCCCTCCTGATCGCCGAGGCCCACGGCGAGCTCGGCCGACGCCGGCTGCGCGTCGAAGTCTCCGACTCCAGCGACGACCTCCCGCACAAGCGCCGCCCCGGCGAACTCGCCTCGTCAGGACGCGGGTTGGTCCTGATGGAGCTGCTCGCGGACGCGTGGGGCGTGGACCCGCGGGGCCAGGGCAAGTCGATCTGGTTCGAGCTCTACGAGGCGGTCAAGCTCTAGCCGGCGCTAGGCCGGCTTGCGCGCGTACTGCTCCCGCAGCTCGGAGTAGATGCCGAACGCGGCCGCCGTCAGCGGCACCGCGAGCAGCATCCCCAGGATCCCCGCGACCGAGGCACCCGCGGTGATCGCGACCATCACGACCGCCGGATGCATCTGCACGGTCCGCGACTGGATCATCGGCTGCAGCACATGCCCTTCGAGCACCTGCACCGCCAGGACGACGCCGAGCGCCCACAGACCGATGATGAACCCCCGGTCGGCCAGCGCGACGAGCACGGCGACGGCGCCGGAGATGAAGGCTCCGAGATAGGGGATGTACGCCCCCACGAACACCAGCGCCCCGAGCCCCACGGCCCCCGGCACCTGGAGGATCAGCAGCCCGACGGTGATGCAGAGCGCATCGATCAGGGCGATCAGCGTGGTGCCGCGCATGAACCCCTCGATGGCCTCGAAGGCCCGCCGCGCCATGGTCTCCAGGGCCTCGCCCCGGCCGCGCGGGGCGAACGAGTGCAGGGCGGCGACGGCGCGGTCGGAGTCGCGCAGGAAGAAGAACACGAGGAGCAGCGCGAGCACGGCCATCGCGATCATCTCGCCCACCACGCTGACCCCGCTGATCACCCCGGACGCGGCGGTGCTGCCGAACCTGGAGAGCAGGTCCTTGGAGTTCGCGGCGAGGTCGTCGAGCGAGGTGCCGGCCGCACCGAGATGCGTGGCAAGGGACTTCGCGGCCTCCCGGAGCGAGGCGATGATCTGGTCCCCGGTCTCGATCAGCGCACTGACCACGATGTACCCGGCGCCGCCGACCACCAGGACCACGGCGGCACACGTCAGCCCGGCGGCAAGGGACTTCTGCACCTTCATCTTCACCAGCCGCCGGTACAGCGGCCCGAGCAGCGCCGTGCCCAGGAGCGCGAGCAGTACGGGCACGACGGCGGTCTTGAGGTGGACGCACAGCCAGATGCCCACGGCGCTGAGCGCGATGAGCAGCAGAGCGAGCACGCTCCAGGCACCGATCTTGCGGGCGTTCTCGGGGAGCAGAGTGAGCACGGTCCCAGCCGACCACCGCTGCCCGGGACCCGCGCGCCGGGCGGGCCGCAGGAGTGATCCCGTGCCGCACGGGCCCCCATATGTGTGCCGGCCGAGACAGAATTAGCGTGAACGCGCGGGGAAGATTTCTGGTGCGGCAGCGAGAATGGACAATTCATGCGCACATGGCCGATCCCGCCGTGCTATCGTGGTTTCAGTTGCAGTTGTGGTTCCCGAAAACTTCAAGTGCCCCCAAGGCTTCTATGGCCACTGGGAGCACTTTCGTATGTCCGGTCATTTATTTTCCGGCGGGTTGATCATCGCGGCGACACGGGCTCCGCACGGTGCGGAATCCGGAACTGCCCCGAAGGAGAATTGACATGGCTACTGGTACCGTGAAGTGGTTCAACGCTGAAAAGGGCTTCGGCTTCATCGAGCAGGACGGCGGCGGCCCCGACGTCTTCGCCCACTACTCGAACATCGCCGCCCAGGGCTTCCGTGAGCTCCAGGAAGGCCAGAAGGTGTCCTTCGACATCGCTCAGGGCCAGAAGGGCCCGACGGCGGAGAACATCGTCACCGCCTGACGCTCACGCAGTTGACAGCTGGGGCCCGCACCTTGCGTGCGGGCCCCAGCTCGTTGCTTTTTTCAGGCGAGGTTTCCCCGCCTGTCAGAATTTCTGTCCATTGTGAATTGCACGTCGACTGAAATTCTTCACATTCACGTATTTAACCTGGCTCGTTCTCGCAATTCCCTGTGCTGTTCGCTTGACTTCGGGAATTCCTTGGTACGTGCCGTATCAAGGAGGTTCCTTTGAACCGCGCACGCACAAATGAACGTTTCAGCCGCACGCGCAGCGGCTCTTCCGCCGGCAACAAGGGCGGGGGCTCCTACGGGTCCTCCGGTTCCGGCTCCTACGGCCGCCGCGGCGGTGCGCCGAACCGGGGCGGCAGCGGACGCCGCAAGCCCGCGCCGCAAGGCGAGTTCGCACTGCCCGTGACCGTCACCCCCGCGCTGCCCGCCGTCGAGGCGTTCGCCGACCTCGACATGCCGGAGCAGATGCTGGCGACGCTCGGCGCCCAGGGTGTGACCGAGCCGTTCCCGATCCAGGCGGCCACGCTGCCGAACGGCATCGCCGGCCGTGACGTCCTGGGCCGCGGCCGCACCGGCTCGGGCAAGACCCTCGCCTTCGGCCTCGCCCTGCTGTCCCGCACCGCCGGCCGGCGCGCACAGCCGCGTCAGCCGCTGGCTCTGGTCCTCGTCCCCACGCGCGAGCTGGCCCAGCAGGTCACCGACGCGCTCACGCCGTACGCCCGCTCGGTGAAGCTGCGTCTGGCCACGGTCGTCGGCGGCATGTCGATCGGCCGGCAGGCGGGCGCGCTGCGCGGTGGTGCCGAGGTCGTCATCGCGACCCCGGGCCGCCTCAAGGACCTCATAGACCGCGGCGACTGCCGCCTGGACCAGGTCGACATCACCGTCCTGGACGAGGCCGACCAGATGGCCGACATGGGCTTCATGCCCCAGGTCACCGCGCTGCTCGACCAGGTGCGTCCCGGCGGTCAGCGGATGCTGTTCTCGGCCACGCTCGACCGCAACGTCGACCGCCTCGTCCGCACGTACCTGAACGACCCGGTGGTCCACTCCGTGGACCCCAGCGCGGGCGCCGTCACGACGATGGAGCACCACGTCCTGCATGTCTCCGGTCCCGACAAGTACCGGACGACGACGGAGATCGCCGCCCGCGAGGGCCGCGTGATCATGTTCCTGGACACGAAGCACACCGTCGACAAGCTGACCAAGCACCTGCTGAACAGCGGTGTGCGTGCGGCCGCGCTGCACGGCGGCAAGTCCCAGCCGCAGCGCAACCGCACCCTGGCCCAGTTCAAGGACGGTCATGTGACGGTCCTGGTGGCGACCAACGTCGCCGCGCGCGGCATCCACGTCGACCAGCTCGACCTGGTCGTGAACGTGGACCCGCCCACCGATCACAAGGACTACCTGCACCGGGGCGGCCGCACCGCACGCGCCGGTGAGTCCGGCAGTGTCGTCACCCTGGTGACGCCCGACCAGCGCCGCCAGATGAGCCGGCTGATGGCCGATGCGGGCATCACCCCGCAGACCACCCAAGTACGGTCCGGCGACGCGGAGCTGACCCGTATCACCGGCGCCCAGGAGCCTTCGGGTGTCCCGGTCATCATCGCGGCGCCGGTCCCCGCGGAACGTCCCAAGCGCTCCGCGTCCTCGACCCGGGGGCGGCGCAGCCGCCCGGCTCAGGCCCGACGCACCGGGAGGCCGGCGACACAGCGCCGGTCTCAGGACCGTCCGGCCTCCGGCGCCGCTTAGAGCTTTCGCTCGGCGCCATCGGACCGTTCTACTTAGAGCCCGTCACGCGGCAACCCTCTTACCAACCTGTGAGGCATCATGCGCGTCGTCATCGCCCGTTTCCCCTTCGACCTCACCAAAGACGGTGTGATCGCCTCGATGAAGGGCATCAAGCCCGAGCCGATCACGGCCGGTTCGGTGCTCATCGGCCGCCGTCACTACCCGCTCAAGCAGGTGGGCGCGGTCGTCACGCGGCAGGACCGCCGTGACTTCTCCGCCGGTGAGGTCTCCCGTGCCATGACCCGTCTCGGCTTCACCTGCCGCGACGACGTCGAGACGCCCCCGCAGGCCCTCACCCCGCTCCAGGAGGCGTCCGCCGCTCTCGGCACGACCTCCGAGTCCCTCTGACGGGGGACATTCCCAGAGCAGTACCGAACAGCTTCGAGGCCCCGCCGACACCGTCGGCGGGGCCTCTTTGCATGCCGCCCCCGCAAGCAGAAATCTGTGCTCGCCGAAGTAGACATTGCGAGCCAGCGTGGCTAAGCTTTCTCTCGTAGATACGAGTCGAAGAGGGCCTGGCAGACACGAACTGCCAGGTGGCTGTACCTGAAGTTCGCACGTGAGCAAGTGGAAGTACTGAGGAAGAACGGAGGAACCAGACGCCATCAGGATCGCCCGGGCCCTCGGATCGTCACCGGCCCGGGTACCGCAAGACCCCGGAATGGAAGGTGGTCCCCGGTCACGCATCCGCGATCCTCGTTCGCCCGCCCCGCTCCCGGGCCGGGCGGCGGAAACAGTAGGTCGGCGCCACAGTAGGGCCGGCAGATGGTGTTCAATTTCCTTCGGGGCCCTGGTGCCGTACGGCGCCAGGGCCCCTCGACGCGTTGGTTCAACGAGGTGACATGACAGCAGATTCCCCGCTCAGCGGTCGTCTGGACGACGACGACTACCCCGCCTACACGATGGGGCGGGCCGCCGAGATGCTCGGCACCACGCCCGGTTTCCTCCGGGCCATCGGAGAGGCACGCCTGATCACGCCCCTGCGCTCGGAGGGCGGCCACCGCCGCTACTCGCGCTACCAGCTGCGGATCGCCGCACGCGCCCGCGAACTCGTCGACCAGGGGACCCCGGTCGAGGCCGCATGCCGCATCGTCATCCTCGAGGACCAGCTGGAAGACGCCCAGCGCCTCAACGCCGAATACCGGCGCGCCGCGGCCGGGCGGGCCACCTCCGAAGGCTGACCCGGCACGGCCGCGGCGCGTGCGTACGTCCGGTCCCGCATCGCGCGCACCCCGGTCCTGCAAGGCGCACGCCGATTCCTACATCCCGTGCACGGCGGGCACGGTGCCGAGCCGGCCCTTCTGGAAGTCCTCGAAGGCCTGCTGCAGCTCCGCCTGGGTGTTCATCACGAACGGCCCGTAGTGCGCCATCGGCTCACGGATCGGCCGGCCGCCGAGCAGGACGACCTCGAGGTCCGGGGTGTTCCCGTCCTGCTTCTCGTCCGCACGGACGGTCAGCGCGCCCCCGTCGCCGAAGACCGCGGTCTGACCCTTGTGGATCGGACGCCGCTCCTCGCCGACGGTGCCCCGACCGGCCAGGACGTACGCGAGCCCGTTGAAGTCGCTGCGCCAGGGCAGCGTCACCGAGGCACCCGGCCGTACGGTCGCGTGGATCATCGTGATCGGGGTGTGCGTGATGCCCGGACCCTCGTGCCCGTCCAGCTCACCGGCGATGACACGGAGCAGCGCGCCGCCGTCGGGGGAGCTGAGCAGCTGGACCTGGCCGCCGCGGATGTCCTGGTAGCGGGGGTCCATCATCTTGTCCTTGGCGGGCAGGTTCACCCACAGCTGCAGGCCGTGGAAGAGACCGCCGGACATCACGAGGTCCTCCGGCGGAGCCTCGATGTGCAGGAGGCCCGAACCCGCGGTCATCCACTGGGTGTCACCGTTGCGGATGGTGCCGCCGCCACCGTTGGAGTCCTGGTGGATGAAGGTCCCGTCGATCAGATACGTGACGGTCTCGAAGCCGCGGTGGGGGTGCCACGGGGTGCCCTTGGGCTCACCCGGCGCGTACTCCACCTCGCCCATCTGATCCATCATGATGAACGGGTCGAGGTACTTGTAGTTGATGCCCGCGAACGCGCGGCGCACCGGGAAGCCCTCGCCCTCGAAGCCGGTCGGCGCGGTCGCCACGGCAAGGACCTTGCGCGCCACCGCGTCGGCGGGAGCGGCCACCTTGGGCAGGGTCAACGGGTTCTCGACGGTTACTGCAGGCATGGTCGGTACCTCCTTCTGATCCGAGAATAGTTGAATCTCGAACTTTCTGCCACCTGGAACGGAGAACGCCCGGGAGGTATTCCTCCCGGGCGTCCACGCGTACGCATGCCTGCTAGCCGTACATCCGCCGCATCGCGAAGTCGACCATCTGCTCCACGGCCTTCGCGTCGAAGACCATCCGGTGCTCACCCTCCATGTCGAGCACGAAGCCGTACCCCGTCGGCAGCAGGTCGATGACCTCGGCGCCGGTGATCACGAAGTACTTGGACTCCTTGCCCGCGTACCGCCGCAGCTCCTTGAGCGAGGTGAACATCGGGATGACCGGCTGCTGGGTGTTGTGCAGCGCCAGGAAGCCGGGATTGTCGCCGCGCGGGCAGTAGACCTTGGAGGTCGCGAAGATCTGCTGGAAGTCCTCGGCCGCCATCGAGCCGGTGGTGAAGGCGCGCACCGCGTCGGCGAGCGAGGGCGGGGACGGCTCGGGGTAGAGCGGGGCCTGCTGGCCGTACGCGGCACCGGGCATGCCGCCGCCCATCGGCTGCTGCGGCGGGGGCATGGGCGGTGCGTACTGCTGCTGCCCACCGGGGCTCTGGTCGTAGCCGTACATGGGGTCGAGCGTACTGGGTCACAGATGGCCGGTTTGGGGTTGCATCTTATTACCGACGGGTAGCATCATCGGAGCTACTAGCTGGTACGCATACGAGGATCCTGTCGGTTCACCTGCCGGGATCCACCTCCTCCCGGACTTTTACGGAGCCGTCGCCATGGGGCACTACAAGTCGAATCTCCGCGACATCGAGTTCAACCTCTTCGAGGTGCTCGGGCGCGACAAGCTGTACGGCACCGGCCCGTTCGCGGAGATGGACACCGAGACCGCCAAGGACGTACTCGCCGAGCTCACCCGCCTCGCGGAGAACGAGCTGGCCGAGTCCTTCATCGACGCCGACCGCAACCCCCCGGTCTTCGACCCGGAGACCAACACGGCCCCGGTCCCGGCCTCCTTCAAGAAGTCCTACAAGGCCTTCATGGACTCCGAGTACTGGCGTCTTGGCCTGCCCGAGGAGATCGGCGGCACCACCGCGCCGCCGTCCCTGATCTGGTCGTACGCGGAGCTGGTGCTCGGCGCGAACCCGGCGATCTGGATGTACTCCTCCGGTCCGGCGTTCGCCCGGATCCTCTTCGAGGAGGGCACCGAGGAGCAGAAGAAGTGGGCGCAGATCGCCGTCGACAAGCTCTGGGGCTCGACGATGGTCCTCACCGAGCCGGATGCCGGTTCGGATGTCGGCGCCGGCCGCACCAAGGCCGTGCAGCAGGCGGACGGCTCCTGGCACATCACGGGCGTGAAGCGCTTCATCACGTCCGGTGAGCACGACATGGAGGAGAACATCCTCCACTACGTCCTCGCCCGCCCCGAAGGCCACGGCCCCGGCACCAAGGGTCTGTCGCTCTTCCTCGTGCCGAAGTTCCACTTCGACTTCGAGACCGGCGAGCTGGGCGAGCGCAACGGTGTGTACGCGACGAACGTCGAGCACAAGATGGGCCTCAAGGCCTCCAACACCTGCGAGATGACCTTCGGCGACCAGGCCGGCAACCCGGCCGTGGGCTGGCTGATCGGTGACAAGCACGACGGCATCCGCCAGATGTTCCGCATCATCGAGTTCGCCCGCATGATGGTCGGCACGAAGGCGATCTCCACGCTCTCCACCGGCTACCTGAACGCCCTGGAGTACGCCAAGGAGCGCGTGCAGGGTCCGGACCTCGCGCAGTTCATGGACAAGTCCGCGCCGAAGGTCACCATCACGCACCACCCCGACGTACGCCGCTCGCTGATGACGCAGAAGGCGTACGCGGAGGGCATGCGCGCGCTCGTCCTGCACACCGCGGCCGTGCAGGACGAGATCATGATCAAGGAAGCGGCCGGTGAGGACACCGCGCAGCTCGAGGCCCTCAACGACCTGCTCCTGCCGATCGTGAAGGGCTACGGCTCGGAGAAGGCGTACGAGCAGCTCGCGCAGTCGCTGCAGATCTTCGGCGGCTCCGGCTATCTGCAGGAGTACCCGATCGAGCAGTACATCCGGGACGCGAAGATCGACACCCTGTACGAGGGCACGACCGCGATCCAGGGCCAGGACTACTTCTTCCGGAAGATCGTCCGCAACCAGGGTGCCGCGCTCAACGCGCTGGCCGAGGACATCAAGAAGTTCCTCGCGGTCGGTACGGGCGGCGAGGAGCTGTCCGTCGCGCGCGAGCAGCTGGCCAAGGCGGCCGTCGAGCTGGAGGCCATCGTCGGCCTGATGCTCACGGACCTCGCGGCCACCGAGCAGGACGTCCGCTCGATCTACAAGGTGGGTCTCAACACGACCCGTCTGCTGCTCGCCTCCGGTGACGTGGTCGTCGGCTACCTGCTCCTCAAGGGCGCCGCGGTGGCCGCCGAGAAGCTGCCGAACGCGTCCGCGAAGGACAAGTCCTTCTACACCGGCAAGATCGCGGCCGCGAAGTTCTTCGCCGCCAACGTCCTGCCGGGCGTGACGGGTGCGCGCAAGCTCGCCGAGGGCGTGGACCTGGACCTGATGGACCTGGACGAGGCCGCTTTCTGATCGTCGCTCTTTGATCATCGCGATCGTCCGCTGTGCGTGACGGCCCGTCCCGGTCGGGGGACGGGCCGTCCGTATGATCGGACGTCTTCGACCAGGGGCGGGGTATGAACGGCAAGAGGTACGGGCGGATCGCGGTACTCGGCGCGGCAGCGGTGCTGCTCGCGGGATGCGGCGGGGGTGGCGGGGACGAGTCCGCGGACAAGCCGCTGAGCAAGAAGCAGGTGGACGCCGTGCTGCCGGACGCCGAGGCGATGTCCGGCTGGAAGGTCGCGGCCCGGTTGCCGGCCGAGCCCCTGCCCGAGGTGTCCAGGACGACGTTGTGCGGCGGCCAGAAGAGCGCGTGTGACGGTCTGCGCTCCTTCGCCCAGAGCACGTACACCGATCCGGGCAAGGAGTTCTCGGTGCTCGTCAGCGTCTTCGCGGCCGAGGACGCGGCCGGTGCGGAACCCGCGTACGACCGGCTGTGGGAGCGCGTCGAGGAGTCGGTGGGCAAGTCCAAGGGGCTCGACGCCGGGACGCTCGGCGACGAGCACTACGCCCTGCAGACCGAATACGGTCGCAGTGGGGGTCCGGCCGCGCAGATCCAGGTGCGGGTGGGTGCGACCGTCCTGCAGATCACCGGCGAGGCGGCCCCGGACGGCAAGCTCGACACCGACGCCGTCATCGACCTCGCCCGTGTGGTCACCGAACGAGCCGAGCAGGCAGGGCGCGGCGAGGATCCCTCCGCGGCCCTCGGCGACTGAAGCCACGGCTCCCGGGAGCGCGTCCGAGAGCGTCGTTAAGGTGAAGCCATGAGCAGCAGCGCAGCCGCCCGGTTCGACCGAGGCCACACCGACGACCTGATCACCTTCCTCTCCGCGAGCCCCACGCCGTACCACGCGGTGGCGAGCGCCGCCGAGCGGCTGGAGAAGGCCGGGTTCCGTCAGGTCGACGAGGCGGCCGAGTGGGATGGCACGAGCGGCGGCAAGTACGTCCTGCGCGGTGGCGCGATCATCGCCTGGTACGTGCCGGAGGGCGCCTCGGCGCACACCCCGTTCCGTATCGTCGGCGCCCACACCGACTCCCCCAACCTGCGCGTGAAGCCGCTGCCGGACACCGGTGCGTACGGCTGGCGGCAGGTCGCCGTGGAGATCTACGGCGGACCGCTGCTCAACTCCTGGCTCGACCGCGATCTCGGACTCGCGGGACGGCTGTCGCTGCGGGACGGCACGACCCGCCTGGTCAACGTCGGCCGGCCGCTCCTGCGCGTCCCGCAGCTCGCGATCCACATGGACCGCTCCATCTACGAGAAGGGGCTGCAGCTCGACAAGCAGAAGCACATGCAGCCCATCTGGGGCCTGGGCGAGCCGCACGAGGGCGATCTGATCTCCTTCCTCGAGGAGGAGAACGGGATCGCGGCCGGTGACGTGACCGGCTGGGACCTGATGGTGCACTCCATCGAGCCGCCCGCCTATCTCGGCCGCGACCAGGAGCTCCTCGCAGGGCCGCGGATGGACAACCTCCTCTCCCTGCACGCCGCGACGGCCGCGCTGACCGCCGCCTCTGCCTCCGGCGACCTCTCGTACATCCCGGTCCTCGCCGCCTTCGACCACGAGGAGAACGGGTCCCAGTCCGACACCGGCGCCGACGGGCCGCTGCTCGGCAGCGTGCTCGAGCGTTCGGTGTTCGCGCGCGGCGGCAGCTACGAGGACAAGGCCCGCGCCTTCGCCGGCACCGTCTGCCTGTCCTCCGACACCGGCCACGCGATCCACCCCAACTACGGGGAGCGCCACGACCCGACGCACCACCCGCGCGCCAACGGCGGCCCGATCCTCAAGGTCAACGTCAACAACCGCTACGCGACGGACGGTTCGGGCCGTGCGGTCTTCGTCGACGCGTGTGAGCGCGCGGGCGTCCCGTACCAGCACTTCGTCTCGAACAACGCGATGCCCTGCGGCACCACGATCGGCCCGATCACGGCGGCGCGGCACGGCATCAAGACCGTCGACATCGGTGTCGCGATCCTGTCGATGCACAGCGCGCGCGAGCTGTGCGGATCCGACGATCCGCATCTGCTCGCGAGCGCGCTCGCGGCCTTCCTGGAGTCCTGAACTCCCCTTTTCTGCATGGCTGTTCCGGCGCCGGGTACCCGGAGTGCCGGAACAGCCATGTACAGGGAGGCGGAAGTCATGGGCATGGGCGGATGCATCCTGCTGATCGCAGGCGGCGCCATCCTCACGTTCGCGACCAACTGGGAGATGCAGGGGGTCAACCTCGACATCGTGGGCATCATCCTGATGCTCGTCGGGATCATCGGTGTCGCGGCCTTCAGCTCGGCGGCACGCAAGCGGCGGGTCATCACCCCCGGCGGCACCGTGGTCGACGACCGTCAGACCGGGCGTACCTACGAGTGAGGCGTACGGACGAGGTCCGAGGGAACTGACGCGCGGCGATCCTCGTCTTGGAGCGCGGGGCGGTACGAACTCCGTACCCGCTGACCGCACTTCAAGCACGGGGGATTGATTCATGGGTACGTTGCGTCGGCGCGCCGCGCTCGTCATCGCGGGAACGGCCGCTGTCGGTATGGTCCTGACCGGCTGCTCGGACTCCGGGTCCGGGCGCAAGTCGTCCAACTCGTCCGGGGGCAGTTCGTCCTCGAAGGGTTCGTCGAAGGATTCCTCGAAGGGGTCGGGCAAGACGCAGGACCCGTCGGACACCCCGACCAAGGACGACGGCGGCAAGACCGTCCCCGCCGGCAAGCCCTCCAAGCCGGCCACGGGCGGCGGCGGCAGGACGGGTCCGTGCACCGACGCGGAGACCGAGCTGACTGTCACCGCCGCTCCGCGCCCGGTCAACTACCAGCTGATCACGCTCACCAACACCGGCAAGCGCACCTGCACGGTGCTGCACTACCCGGTCGTCAGCTTCGGCCCCGACCTCGACGGCACGGCAGAGGGCCGTGAGGACACCAGGCCGCAGGCCGTCGTCACGCTGAAGCCCGGCGCCTCCGCGTACGCCGGGCTCAACACGAGCCCGGCGGACCAGGCGGACGACGGCACCAAGCCGCACGCCAAGACCCTCTCCGTCGACCTGATCAAGAAGGTCGGCGCCGACGGCTCGACGGTCCAGCTCGGCGAGCCGGACACCGTCAAGGTGAACGACCTGTTCATCTACGAGCCCAAGGTGTCCTACTGGCAGCAGGAGATGGACCTGGCGCTCAGCTAGGGCCCCTTCGGGACCACACGTTCGGGGCTACGCGTCCATCCCCGCAAGGACCAGCGCCAGCCGGTCCGTCGCGCCCTCGGTGAGGCGGACCGGGACGCCCCAGTCCTGCTGGTGGACGTGGCAGGCGGGGTATTCGTTCGCCGGGTCGTCGTCGCACGAGGCGGCCATGGCCGATACGTGCAGGACACCCTCGGCGACGGCCGGGTTCAGCTCAAGGTCGCGGGCCAGGTCCGTGCCCGCGCCCTCGCCCGCGAGCAGCAGCTCGGGCGGGGTGGACGAGACGAGCAGACGGGTGGACGGGCCGTAGCGGGTGTCGAGCTTCTGGCCGGTCGGAGCCTGGAAGACCACGTCCAACGTGAGCTTGCCGGGGGCGACTTCGGTCGCGGCGCGCTGCGTACGGTGGGCGACCGCCTCCACCCGTACGGCCTCTTCGGGCAGCCGGAGCCGGGTGAGGCGGTGGCGGGCGGACTCGACGACCACGATGTCCTCGCCGACCAGGACCGCGTCGGAGGGCTCGCGAAGGTCGGTCGCCAGGGTGGTGACCTCGCCGGTCGCCGGGTCGTAGCGGCGCAGCGCGTGGTTGTACGTGTCGCTGACCGCGACCGATCCGTCGGGGAGCGCGGTGACGCCCAACGGGTGCTGGAGCAGGGCCTGTTCGGCGGCGCCGTCGCGGTGGCCGAAGTCGAAGAGACCGGTGCCGACGGCCGTGTGCACGATCCGGTCGCGGTCGATCCAGCGCAGCGCGCTGGTCTCCGAGTCCGCGATCCACAGCCGGTCCTCGGTGGCCTCGAGCCCGGAGGGCTGCGCGAACCAGGCCTCGGCCGCGGGTCCGTCGACCAGCCCCTCGTTGGTCGTGCCCGCCGCGACCTGGACCGTCCCGGCCTCCGGGTCGTAGGTCCACAACTGGTGCACACCGGCCATGGCGATCCAGACCAGCCCGTCGAACCACGCCACGTCCCACGGCGAGGAGAGGTCCACTTCGCGCGCCGGGCCCGAGGTGGGCGACCCCTGCCACCACTGGCGTCCGGTGCCGGCCACGGTCTCGATCGCGCCGGTCGACGGGTCGTACGTCCGCAGCGCGTGATTGACCGTATCGGCGATGATCACGCGCCCGTCGGGCAGCAGCGCCAGGCCCTGCGGCTCGCTGAACTCCCCCTCGCCGAAGCCGCGTTCACCGCTGCCGATCCGCCGTACGACCGTCTCGCCGTCGGAGGCCATCTCCACCAGCTGGTGCCGGGTCGAGTCGGAGACGAGGAAATTACCGCTGGGCAGCAGCAGCGCCTTGCCCGGGAAACGCAGATCGGTGGCGACCGGCTCGGGCGCGACATAGGGGCCGTCGCCGCGCCGCAGCGTCCCCTTCGCCTCGTGCTCGGCCTCGAGCTCCTCGACCAGCTTCTCGATCGCGTGCGCATGGCCCTCGCCGGCGTGCTGCGCGACGACATAGCCCTCGGGGTCGATGACGACGAGCGTCGGCCAGGCCCGCACGGCGTACTGCTTCCAGGTCGCGAGCTCCGGATCGTCCAGCACCGGGTGGTGCACCTCATAGCGCTCGACCGCGTCGACGACGGCCGCGTGCTCGGCCTCGTGCACGAACTTCGGCGAGTGCACCCCGATGATCACGACGGTGTCCGCGTGCTTCTGCTCCAGCTCGCGGAGCTCGTCGAGGACGTGCAGGCAGTTGATGCAGCAGAACGTCCAGAAGTCGAGGATGACGATGCGTCCGCGCAGGTCGGCGAGGGCGAGCTCCTTGCCTCCTGTGTTCAGCCAGCCGCCCTTGCCGGTCAGCTCGGGGGCACGGACTCGGGCGCGGCGGGGGGCCGGGGCTGCGTCGTTCATGGTTCAAGCTTGCCACCCGGGCGGCGCATGCCCGTCAGCCGGTCAGCGGGTACGGATCCCGGCATGAAATATCTCGTGCGCGACAAGCTCTTCGCCATCGGTGACGACTACTGGATCGAGGACGAGCAGGGCCGCAAGGCCTTCTTCGTCGACGGCAAGGCCATGCGGATCAAGGAGACCTTCGAGCTCAAGGATCCCGAGGGGCGGGTGCTCATCGACATCCGCGCCAAGATGTTCAGCCTGCGGGACGCGATGACCATCGAGCGCGGCGGCGAGGCGCTCGCCACGGTCAAGAAGAAGCGGTTCTCGCTGCTGCGCAATCACTACCGCGTCCAGCTGGTCGACGGCACCGAGCTGGACGTCAGCGGCAAGATCCTCGACCGCGAGTTCGTCGTCGAGTACGAGGGCGAGATGCTCGCGCACATCTCGCGGCGGTGGCTGCGGGTGCGCGAGACGTACGGCGTCGACGTCGTACGGGAGGAGGCCGACCCCTCGCTGATGATCGCGATCACGGTCTGTGTGATCCGGCTGGCCGAGAAGGAGCGGGTCGGCGAGGTCGTGGACTGACCGGCCCGGCGCCGGTCCGCCCGCGCGGGCTGCACCCGGATGCCTTCCCATGGCGTGCACGTCACCCAGTGCGATGGTGCGCTTACGGACAGTGGTCGATTTATCGACCTTCATCCGTAGGGAAGGAATTGGGTGGCTATGTCTGCATGGCACACCACGGGTCTGCGCGCCGCGACCGCGGCCGGGCTCGCACTGACGGTGGCGGTCACCGCCATGGGTACCGCACACGCCGACGAGAAGGAGCCCTCGTACGACTGGGGCACGGTCGTCGAGACCAAGGACGGCGTCCAGGCGAACGCCTGGGTCATCGGGGTCACGGGCATCGGGCGGTTGATCAACGCCCGCCTGTTCGAGTCGGCCTCGCCAGGCACTCCCAAGGCGCCCCGCGAGATGGAGGGCGGCAACGAGCTGGTCAACCTCGCCCCGGGCGGCGTCGGCCTCGGCAAGGTGTCGGCGCTGTACTCCAAGGCCCTCACCAACAAGCTGCCGGTGAACAAGTCGAGCAAGAAGACCTTCCCGGTCCCGGGCGCCTCGTACGCGAACGCCGGCGGCGGCTCCGTGCACATCGGTCTGCCCTACGTCGAGAACCCCTTCGGGGGCACGCCCCTTTCGGGTCTCGGTGTGAGCGTCGACGCGATCGACGTGCACGCGCGCTCGCTGCCGGGCCGGGCCGTGGAGTTCCAGGGCGGCGCGGCCAGCGGTGAGATCACGCTCTTCGGTACGAAGCTCATCGAGATTCCGCCGATCTGGGCGGTCAACCTCGGCGCGACCATCCCGGGCACCGGCAACGACGCCGCCCCGATCATCGCGCAGACCAACGAGCAGATCACCACCGACGCCAAGGGTGTGCCCACCAAGGGCAAGAACGGCTCGTACGCGTACGACCCGCGCGCCACGAGCGGTTACGTCAACGCGATCCACGCCAGCGTGCTCGGCCCGAACGTCGCCGACGTGACGATCGGCCACGCCGCCGTGATCCGCGACGCGGCCAAGACGGACCACCTCAAGGGCAAGATGCCCAAGGTTCCGACCCTGCTCGACCTGGTCACGGCGTCCAGCCACAAGCTGCCGACGGACCCCGGCGTCAAGCTGCCGACGGTTCCCGACCTGACCACGAACTGAGGCAGCCGCCTCGGCCGAGACCGGCCGCCGCTCGCCCGTCCGTCCCAGACGGCGGCGGTGGCGGCCGTCTCCATGGGCTTCGCCCGCCCGTCTTCATGGGCTCTGCCCACTCGTCTTCATGGGCTCCGCCCGCCCGTCTCCGTGGGCT
>NZ_JAAKZW010000153.1 GCF_011044995.1 Streptomyces mesophilus
GTCACGGGCGGGCCGAGTGCTGTGTTGCTCCACCGACCCAACGTAGGCAGGCCTTCGCGGCATTACGGGCGTGGGACACGCGCTTTTGGCGCGGCTTGGCGTTGCGTTCGGATGACCCCGTCCCAGGCGTGGCCCTAGGCGTGGTCCTCGTGCGCCGCCATCGCGGCGCCCACGATCCCCGCGTTGTTGAGCAGCTCGGCCGGCACCAGCTCCGCCTTGATCCCCTCGATCAACGGCAGGAACTTCGCGGACTTGCGGCTCACACCGCCGCCGATGATGAACAGCTCCGGCGAGAACAGCATCTCCAGGTGCGCCAGATACTTCTGCACACGGCGGGCCCAGTGCTCCCAGGTCAACTGCTCGTCGTCGCGCGCCTTCGTGGACGCCCGCTTCTCGGCGTCGTGCCCGTGCAGCTCCAGGTGCCCCAGCTCCGTATTGGGCACGAGGCGCCCGTCGACGAAGAGCGCGCTGCCGATCCCCGTACCGAACGTGAGCAGCATCACCGTCCCGCCGCGCCCCTTGCCGGCGCCGACCCGCATCTCGGCCAGACCGGCCGCGTCCGCGTCATTGAGCACGGTCACCGGCAGGCCCCCGATGGCCCCGCTCAGCAGCTCGCGCGCATCGACGTCGACCCAGCCCTTGTCCACATTGGCGGCCGTACGAATCGTGGAGCCGCCCGTGACGACCCCCGGGAACGTCACACCGACCGGCCCCGACCAGCCGAAATGCTCGACGACTTCGCTGACGCACCCGGCCACGGCCTCGGGCGTCGCCGGATGCGGTGTGAGCACCTTGTGCCGGGGCTGCGACAGGTCCCCGCGCGCCAGATCGACCGGGGCGCCCTTGATCCCGGACCCGCCAATGTCCACACCGAAGATCTCTGTCTCCATTCCTCCACGTTACGTCGGACCACTGTCGGTCACGTCCGGAGCGCCGAGAACGCCCGTCACAACGCCGAGAACGCCCGTCCCAGTGCCTGACCGTCCGTTCCGCAGCCTCCCGGACCGCCCGCCTTGACAGCCGGGACCGCACCCACCCCGCGGCGGCCCTAAACTGGTGTGTCGGCCCGCCCGCGAGGGCTGCCTGTGTAGCCCTCACTCATCACCCATTACGTACGTACGGGAAGTCGGTCAAACGTGTCGCTCACGATCGGAATCGTCGGTCTGCCCAACGTCGGCAAGTCGACCCTGTTCAACGCCCTGACCAAGAACGACGTCCTCGCGGCCAACTACCCGTTCGCGACGATCGAGCCCAACGTCGGTGTGGTCGGTGTGCCCGACGAGCGGCTGACCAAGCTCGCCGAGATCTTCGGTTCGCAGAAGATCCTCCCGGCGACGGTCGACTTCGTGGACATCGCGGGCATCGTGCGCGGCGCCTCGGAGGGCGAGGGCCTGGGCAACAAGTTCCTCGCGAACATCCGTGAGTCCGACGCGATCTGCCAGGTCATCCGCGCCTTCAAGGACGAGAACGTCGTGCACGTCGACGGCAAGGTCTCGCCCAAGGACGACATTGAGACGATCAACACCGAGCTGATCCTCGCCGACCTCCAGACCATCGAGAAGGTCCTGCCGCGCCTCCAGAAGGAGTCGCGCATCAAGAAGGACATCGGCCCGAAGGTCGCCGCCGTCGAGGCCGCCAAGGAGATTCTGGAGAAGGGCGACACCCTCTTCTCCGCGGGCATCCTCCAGGGCTCGGAGAAGGCGGAGCTCCTGCACGACCTGCACCTGCTGACGACCAAGCCCTTCCTCTACGTCTTCAACGTCGACGAGGACGAGCTCACGGACGACGCCTTCAAGGCGGAGCAGAGCGCCCTGGTCGCTCCGGCGGAGGCCATCTTCCTGAACGCGAAGCTCGAGCAGGACCTCGCCGAACTCGACGCCGAGGACGCCCTCGAGCTCCTCCAGTCCGTCGGCGCCGAGGAGCCCGGCCTCGCCACCCTCGCCCGCGTCGGCTTCAACACCCTCGGCCTGCAGACCTACTTGACGGCCGGCCCGAAGGAATCCCGCGCCTGGACCATCAAGAAGGGCGCCACGGCCCCCGAGGCGGCCGGCGTCATCCACACGGACTTCCAGAAGGGCTTCATCAAGGCCGAGGTCATTTCGTTCGACGACCTGGTCGAGATGGGTTCGGTGGCCGAGGCCCGCGCGAAGGGCAAGGCGCGGATGGAAGGCAAGGAGTATGTGATGCAGGACGGCGATGTGGTGGAGTTCCGCTTCAACGTCTGACGGCATTCCGCACGTGAAACGGCCGCGTCCCTACGGGGGATGCGGCCGTTTCCTTGTCGGCCCCGGAGTCGGGCCAGGCGCATCGGGCTGCCTGCCCGACGCCTCCTGCCCTTGCGGAAGGTGGAGCGTGGGCGCTTCACTGTGGATCCCCCACAGGGCAATCACGTTCCACTTACCAGAGGGGTTCGACTTGTCCCGTATACGTGCTGCCACGGCTGTCACCGCAGCGGCCTGTGCCACCGTGATCGCCGTCGCCGTACCCTCGTCGGCGATCAACTCCTACAACGCCACGCCCGCGCCGGAGCGCACCGAGGTCGGGGCGCTCGTCGCGACCTGGGATGCCGATGGCGACCCGGCGACGCCCGACCGGGTCGACTGGGTGTGTTCCGGCACCATGGTCGACGCCGATACGTTCCTCACCGCGGCGCACTGCACCACCGACTGGCCCGAGAACGTGAAGTTCTACGTCTCCCTGGAACAGGACGTGCAGGGTGCGCTCGACAAGGCGGCCGGGCAGTACCCGGGCGATCCCGCCGCCGTCGCGAAGGCCGTTGCGGTGCCGGGCGTCGAGCATCACGACCCCGCCTATCCGGGTCCGGCGTCCGACACCCACGACATCGCCGTCGTCCAGGTGTCCGCCGCCGCGATCAAGGCCCGCTGGTCCTTCACGCCCGCCACGCTGCCGAAGGCCGGCCAGCTGTCCGCGCTCGGTGCGCAGGGCCTGAACTCCACCGACTTCGTCGTCGCCGGATACGGCACGCAGGAGGCCCGGCGCGGACCGGGCGGCCACACCCACCCCGGTGGCGGTGTGCGCATGAAGGCACCGGTGACCTTCAACGCCCTCAACGACGCCTGGGTGCGCCTGGCCATGACCGCGCCGCAGGGCAACGGCGGTGCCTGCTACGGGGATTCGGGCGGCCCCAACTTCGCCACGCTGGGCGGCAAGCGGACCCTGGTGTCCACGACGATCACCGGTGACACACCGTGCTACGCCACGAATGTCACGTACCGCCTGGACACTCCGGGCGCACGTGCGTTCCTCGCGCCGTACGTCGCTCTGCCCTGACGCATCTCGCGCCGGCCCGGCAGGACAAGTGCCTTGTCCTGCCGGGCCGGCCGCGTCTGTCACGCAACCGGAGCGGTTGGTTCTTCGTCCTTGACGGGTAGGGCGGGCATCGGGGGATCACTCACCAGGGTGGGGGCGTCATGTCGGGGCTGGAACTGACCGCGGTGGTCGATGCGATCCGTGAGCAACTCGGCGAATCGATGGGCCGATCCGTCGGCCAGCGGATCCAATTCGAGCTCGGCGACATCGAGTTGGAGTTCACGGTCACCGTGACCGAGGACGACCGGCGGGAGGGCAGCGTCAAGGTGTGGGTGGTCGGTGCGGGTGCCGGCCACGGGAGTTCGACCGCCACGGCGCATCGCGTCAAGCTCGTGCTCAAGCCCAAGGACACGGTGAACGGCGGGTCGCCCCACGTGTCGGACCCTTCGGTCACCGGGCTTCCCAGGTAGCCGCGGGTGATCGACGGCCGGGTCGTGGAGGTGTGGTGCGACGGCGGCTACGGCTCGGGCTATCTGGTGGGCCCCCGGCATGTGCTGACCGCGCTGCACGTGGTCGCCGCCGGGGTGCGCGACACGGACCGGATCTTCCAGGAGGCTCCCCGCGCCGTACGCCACCGCACGAGCATCCTGACGCGTTCCGCGGCAGGCGGCCAGTGGTGTGAGGCCACGGTCGTCTGGCCGGACCCCGACGGCACCGACGCCCATGACGTGGCCCTCCTGACGACCGAACAGCCGCTCTCGGAGCCGAAGCCGAAGCCGGAGCCAGTGCCGGAGCCGGAGTCGGACGCGGCGAACCGCCGCGAACCTGCCGCCCGCTGGGGGCGGTTGACCACTCTGTCCCCGGACGTCCGGTGCGAGTTCACCGGGTTCGCCGCCGTCCAGTCGTACGCGACGGAGACCCCCGGGACCTTGCTCAGAGACCTGGAGCGGATGCCGGGCAGCATCGTTCCCGGCACCGGCACGCGGGCCGGATACCTCTTCGTACGGCCGGATCACCCGCTGAGCCGGGCGGCCTGGCAGGGCATGTCGGGCGCGGCGGTGCTGTGCAACGGACTGGTGACCGCGGTGGTCCTCGCGACCGGGCCCGCGGGCGACGGCCGGCTGGTCTGCCGCCCGGTCGACACGTTGTTCGCCGATCAAGGCTTTCGCGCGGCACTCGGCACCGGCCCGTCCGTCGAACCCGTGGAGTTCAGTCCGTTCCTCGCCAGGCCCGCGCGCCGTCCCAGCAGCTCGTTCTCTCCCGTATCGCTGTTGCGGGCCGAGAACAAGGCCGCACGTTTCCACGGACGGGAGGACGAGCTCCGCCGGCTCATGGACTGGTGCGGCGAGGAGGCGAGCCCGCCCGTCCGCATGCTCAGCGGCCCGGGCGGGCAGGGCAAGACCCGGCTCGCGCTGGAGCTGATGACGCGCCTGGGTGCCGACTGGAGTTGCGGATTCCTGGAGGCGACGACGCCCGCGGACACCGCGGCCGTCGCCGGTCTGATCAGGCAGGCCGCCCGGCCCACGCTTCTCGTCGTCGACTACGCCGAAACCAGGCCGCGCCGGACCCTCGACCGCCCCGGGCAGATCGAGGAACTCGTCGACGCCATGGCCTCGGCCCAGCACGGAACGGCCCTCAGGCTGCTCCTCATATCCCGTTCGGCGGGCGACTGGTGGGAGCAGGTCCGCCGTCAGTCCGACGAGCTGCTGCACACCGCCGAAGTGGCGGAACTCGCCCCGCTGGAGCGCTCACCGCAGGGCAGGCGGCAGCTCTACGAGGACGCCTGGACGGACTTCGCCGTACGCCTGGAGGCAGCTCTGCCCGGCTGGCGGAGCCCCGAGCCGGCTCCGCCCGATCTGCGGCACGAGCGCTACGACGCGGCGCTGGCCGTCCAGATGGAGGCGCTCGCCGCCCTCCTCGAGCCCGCACGCGACATCGGCGACCGCCGGGCGGAGGAAGTGATCCTGGACCATGAGGAGCGGTACTGGAGCAAGGCGGCGAGGGCCGCGGGCATCCAGGCGCACGAGCGCACCCAGCGGCGGGCCGTGGCCGCGGCCGCACTGTACGGCGCGGCCGACGAGCCGCAGGCGGAGCGGCTGCTCGCCGCACTGCCCGGCCTGTCCGCCACGGACGAGGACCAGCAGCTGCGCATCCGCCTCTGGCTGAAGGACCTCTATCCCGCGCCGAGCGGGGAGGCCGGGGCCTACTGGGGTTCGCTCCAGCCCGACCTGCTCGCCGAGTACCTCGTGGCGGACGAGCTCAGAAACGGCGCGGACCTGCTCGGCAGCATGGTGGAACGGTGTGCACCTCAGCAGATACGCAGGGGACTCACCGTGCTCGCCCGGGCCGGGCTGCACCAGAGCGATGTCGACGACCGCGTCCGGGCGCTGGTCCCCGCGTTGGGGGAGAACCTGCCGGAGGCGGTACGGGTGGTCGCCGAGACGGAGAACCCCGGCCCGCTGCTCGACGCCCTGACCGGGCTCGACCGCGGCAGGCTCGCGACAGCGGAACTCGTCCGGCTCGTCGACGCGATACCGCTCCACAGCCAGCGGCTCGCCCACCTCGCGGCCGAGATCGCCGCGGACGTCGCCGCCCACTGGCGCGGCGCGGTGGCCGCCGACGGCTCGGAGGCGAACCGCCGGCGGCTGGCCGGCGCGTTGCAGGACGAGAGCGCGCGGCTTGAGGGCGTGGGCCGCCGCGGCCTCTCGTTGCGGAACCTGGAGGAGGCCGTCGCGCTACGGGAGGCGCTACCGGCAGACAGTGCCGAGCATCGGCGCGAACTCGCCAGCCTGTACCAGGCGTTGACGGTGGAGCTGGCGGCGAACGGACGGACGCGAGAAGCGGCCCAGCGCGCTCAGCAGGCCTTCGAGACCCTCAACTCCCTTGAGGACGAGGACCTGTCCATCGGGCCCTTGCTCCGCGCCATCGGCACGCTCGGGCTGCGGTTGATGGAGCTGGGCAGGCACGAGGAGGCGGTGGAGCGCATCGCGTGGGTCACCCGCTCGTACGACACCCTCGTCGCCGCCGAGGAAGCGGAGGGCACGGCGGGGCGGGGCGCGACCGACGGCCTGCGCGCCGACCGCGCGCGCTGGCAGGCGAACCTGGCCACGGCGCTGCACCACGCAGGCCGCCACGACGAGGCGCTGGCCGAGGGCGAACGAGTCGTCGCCGTCCGCCGTGAACTGGCCGCCGCGCGCCCCGACATCCATCTCCCGGGCCTCGCCCTCTCCCTGCACAATCTGGTCGGCTTCCGCTGGGTGGCGGGCGATCCGAGCGCCATGGAGGCCGCGTACGAGGTGGTCGAGATCTACGAGTCGCTGACCCGCAGCAACCCGGCGGCTCATCTCCCCCACTTCGTCTCGTCGGTGCGCAGCTTCATGTCCCGCAGCATCAGGACCCCTGGCGACGACTCGCGCCAGGTGACGCAGGTGGCCCTGCTGGTCAGCCAGCTCTACGGTCATCTGCGGGAGTCCAAGCCCTGGGTGTATCTGCCGGCGCTCGTCACGACCGTGCATCTGCCGGTAGCCGACGCTTCGGGTGAGGAGAAGGCCATGCACATGGTCATGGACCATGGCACGGGCGAGCCCCGCGACGTGCGGCAGGCGGACGAGGCCGTCAGCCTGTACCGCAACCTCTGCAAGGTCGACCGGCGGCTCTATGAGCCCTACCTGGCACGGGCGTTGACGGCCCTTGCCGATCACCTGGACGCGGCGGGTGATCCGTCCGGTGCGCTGAAGACGATCGAGGCGCTGATCGTGTTGCAGCGTGCCCCCGTGGACCGGTCCGACGAGGTGCGTTCCCACCTGCTGTGGGCCGTCAACGACGCGGTGCGGCGGCTGGCCGAGGCCGAGCGCTACGACGAGGCCGTGCCGTACGCCCGTGAACTGGTCGCCGTACTACGGGAGATGTCCGACCAGGCGGACGTCGAGTGGCGGACGAACATGGCGGCCGCACTCTGCAACATCTTCAACATGGTGGCGGATTCGTCCAAGCGGGAGTACGTCCTCGAGGAGATCGTGGAGTTCGCGCAACTGTGCGACGGGCTCGTCGGCGACCTCGACAACTGGATGCTCAAGGCGTTCGGGGGAAAGCTCGCGCGCCTGATCGGGGTGGTCACGGACTGCGACCGCCCGAAGACCGCGGTCGACCTCGCTGAGACGGCCTTCCGCCTGGCCACCGCCCTGTACCGGCGCACCCGGGAAGGCGGGGGACGGGGCCTGGTCCCGCCGCTGTTGATGCTCGGTGAGTGCTATCGGCTGGCCGGGCGGGTGGGCGATGCGGTCCGCGCGGTGGTGCAAGGCATCGCGTACGCGCGCCAGTTGGGACTGTCCACCTTGGAGGCGCAGGCCTGGGAGGTCCTTGCCCTGGCCGCGCGGGCGAACCGGCAGGAGGCGGAGGCCGCGTGGTACGGGACCGTCCAGGATGCTCCGTTCCCCGAATTCCGTTTCGGTGGGAACGGGTGATCAGTAGGTTGGGGCGTCGACCTGCCGGAGTGAAAGTGAGTGGTCCATGACCCGTGCGATCGGTGAGGCGGCGGCCCGGCGCCAGGCGCGGAACTCCGCCGCCTTCTGGGCCGCGACCGGGAAGTCCCGTGGTCACGAGGTGGTGCACCGCCGCGGCTTCCTCGCCGTGCTCGGTGATGAGCGGGCCGGGACGCGGTTCCTGGTGCAGGAGCCCGATCTCGACGCGGCGGAGCTCGCCGAGTTGACCGGGCTTGCGGAGCGCGCGAGCGGCCCGGTGGATGCCGAGGACCCGTTCGGCGCGACCGACCTGGGCCATCTGGGCTTGAGGAACTGGCAGATGCCGGTGATGCTGCGCGAGCCGGGTCCCGTCGGGCCGCCCGCGATGGACGTGACCCGCGTACGGCAGCCCCACGACCTGCACGCCGCCGAGCGGATGGTGATCGCGGGGTTCGGGCTCGACCGGTTCGAGCCCCACCGCCCCGGGGAGTTGTTCCCTCCGGCGCTGCTGGAGCAGCCGGGTGTGGACGTGTTCCTCGCCGTGCTCGACGGTGAGCCGGTCGGTGCCTGTGTGACCGTCGTCGACGAGGGGATCGGCAGCCTCTACTGGGTCGGCACCCCGGCGGGGCACCGCTCCCGCGGTGTCGGGCGGGCCGTCATGCTGGGTGCGCTCGCGCCCATGGCGGATCTGCCGGTGACGCTGACCGCCTCACGGCTCGGACGGCCGCTGTACGAGTCGCTCGGTTTCACCGCCCTCGCCGACTCCACCTGGTGGGCCTCCAAGTAAGGCCAACGCCCTTATCGGCAAGGTGAGTTGGCCCGTACGGAAGTGTTTGCCCCGTCGTACGCTCCGGGCCGTATCGCCCTTGGCATGCTCGCGCTAGCTTGCGCGCCATGACTCCCCACCACGCGCACTCATGCGACCACGGACACGACCGAGACCGCGGTCACGGCCACGCCGACTCCACCACCCCGTACGGCCAAGTCGATCACCACCACGGAGGCGTCGGGAGACGCGCCCTGCTGTCCTCCGCCGGCGGGCTCCTGATGCTCGCCGCCGTGCCCGGCACCGCGCGGGCCGCCCATGCGACCCAGGCCGGCTCCGCGGTGCCGCTCGTCGCCGCCTCGCGCACCTCGAAGCTGACGCAGGGCACGACGCTCGTCCATGCCGATATGCACAACCACACCGTGATGTCCGACGGTGACGGCTCGGCGCAGGCCGCGTTCGGGTCGATGCGCGAGGCCGGGCTCGATGTCGCGGCGCTCACGGATCACGCGACCCTGTTCGCCATCGACGGGCTGAGCTCGGGGGAGTGGAGCACCCAGGGGCAACTCGCGGACGCGGCCAACGATCCGGGGCAGTTCACCGCGGTGCGCGGCTTCGAGTGGTCGAGCCCGCTCGAGGGCCATATCAACGTCTGGAACACCGGCGACTTCGCCGATCTGCTCAGGGCCGCGGGCCCCGGCAACCTGTACAACTGGCTGGCGGCCCGGCCCGGCGGACTGGCCAGCTTCAACCATCCCGGGCGTGAGCCCGGACGGTTCAACGAGTTCGCCTTCAAGCCCTCGGTGCTGCAGCAGATGGTCGGCCTGGAGATGTTCAACCGCACCGACGACTACCTCTTCGAGGGCTGGTCGTCCGGCAAGGCCTCGCCCCTGTGCGTCTGCCTCAACTCCGGCTGGCGGCCCGGTCTCACGGGCGTCACCGACGAGCACGGCACCACGTGGGGGTTCCACGAGGGCAAGGGCCGCAGTGGTCTGTGGGTCACCGAGAACACCCGTGCTGCCGTCTTCGAGGCGATGCGGGCCCGGCGTTCGTTCGCCACGCGGGTCTCCGGGCTGCGGGTGGACGCCACGGCCAACGGCGTGCGGATGGGCAGCACCATTCCGCAGGCCTCCGGCGACATCCGGTTCCTCGTGGACATCGATCGCGGCCCGGACTGGGAGGGCAAGCCGCTGCGGGTCCAGGTGCTCCGGCCCGGTACGCGGGTCCCGACGGTCGTCGAGGTGGTCGACACCGTGAACGGCGCGGTCGCCGACCTCACCGTCCCGCTGAACGCCGCCGACGGTGCCTGGGTCGTCCTGCGCGTCTCCGATCCGTCGGTGGCCAACGGCACTCCGGGGCCGGCGGGCCATGCCTGCAACGACTTCGGTGTCGCGTATACGAGTCCCTGGTGGCTGCGGCCCTGACCATGCGCGGGACACCTGTCATACGGTGCCGAGCGCACCCCGGCGGAACATGCGCGGGTGCACGGGGTCGTCGCGCAGGATCGCGTCCTGGAGGTCCTTGAGTTCGCGGGTCAGGTCAAGGCCCAGCTGAGCGGTCATCCGGGCCCTTGCCGACGACAGGAGATTCAGCGCGTCCGCGCGGCGGCCGCACGCGTAGAGGGTGGCCGCGCGGAACGCGAGCAGGGTCTCGTGCTGCGGGTGGTCCTCGGTGAGGCGGGCCAGCTCCGCGGCGAGCGGCCAGTAGTTGCCCAGGTCGAACTCGGCGGCCACATGCATGAGTTGGGCCGTCAGGTGCAGCTCCTCGAAGGCCGCGCCGACTCCGTGCCGTATGCGGTCGGAGGCCACGTCCTCGAGGACGCCGCCCCGCCACTCCGCCAGCGCGAGAGAGGCCAGGCGCGACACCTCCTGCGGGGCCGTGGCGCGCTGGGCCTGGCCGACGAGGTCGGTGAAGCGGTGCAGATCGACCAGCTGCCGGTCGCCGGTGAGCGTGTACGTGGAGCCGCTGCGCACCAGTTGTACGCAGCCGTCGCCGCCGCCCTGGCGCAGACTGGCTCGTAACCGGCACACGTCCACGTACAAGTCGGCCCTCGGACGCGGCCGTTCGTCCTCGTCGGACAGCAGATCGCTGAGCCGGTCCATCGGGAGCGGCCGGCCGAGTTCCACCAGGAGCAGGCCGAGCAGCAGCCGCTCGCGGCGGCGGCCGATGGCCGCCGGGCGTCCGTCTACGGTCCATTCGACGGTGCCGAGCACCCGGAAATCCGACCCCGTGGCAAGCATGGCGGCATCATGCTCACCCCGTCATGTTCCTGGCAAGATCTTGGCATTCTCCCGACAGGCACCACCTTCCACACTGATCCCTCCTGCATCTGCGCCCATCCGCGCCAGGGGGTCGGAACTTGCCTTACGTCATCGCCGGACTGGTGCTCGTCGGCACCATCGCCGCGCTCAACGTCGTCCTGCTCGTCGTCATCCTGCGCCGCTGGCAGGAGCTCGAAGCCGTCCGCCGCCGTGAGGTCTTCGCGGACGGAGGGCCTCAACTCGGCGACCAGCTCCCTGAGTTCGATGTCACCGCGCTGAGCGGTCGGACTCTGTCCCGGGACGACTTCGGTGCCGGGGAGCTTCTGCTCGGCGTCTTCTCCCACGACTGTCCCGCCTGTACGGACAGCCTTCCCGGGTTCACCGAACAGGCCGCCCGCGCCCGTGCGTCGGGCGGCCGGACCGTGGCCCTCGTGATGGGGGAAGAGGCCGTCGGCAGCCCGCTGGCTGCCGAACTCGGCTCCATCGCCGACGAGATCGTGGTGCACCCCGAGGCCTCAGGCCTCTTCCGCGCCCTGAAGGTGCCCGCGTTCCCCACGTTCCTGCGCTACCTGGACGGTGTCGTCACCGCCCCCGCCGCCGACCGCGAACCGGTACCGGCGGCCTCCTGAGCCCCGGTGCGGCCGTGGATCGCGGCCGCACCGCGGAGTACGCACATCCCCACCCCACAGGAAGAGGAGAACCATGCGGACACTCAAGGCCGGGGCCGGCCGTCTCATCGAGCGGATCCTGCCCAAGGCCGAGGCCGAGGCGGGCTGCCCGCCGGACTGCTGGACCCAGTGGACCTCCAACGGCCAGCACTGCCGCCGTTGTTGCTACACCCCCAAGTGCACGGTCAGCTGCGGTTCCTTCAGCTACTGCTGACACCCGAGGGGCGGGCCGCGTGCGGCCCGCCCCGTTCCCTTCGTGTGCGGTCCGTCCGGCCCCCGTACCCCTCGGAGTCACCATGTCCGACCTGCTGCTCGTCTGCCGTCTGACCCTGATCGGTGCGCTCGCCGTGGCCGGCCTCGCCAAGGTCCGCGACCGCCGCGCGTTCGCCGCCGCGCTCGCCGGCTTCCCGTTCCTGCCGGCGTCCGCCCGGCCCGCGCTCACCGTTCTCGTACCGGCGGCCGAACTCCTCGCGGCCGTCCTGCTCGCCGTACCCGGCACGCTGGTCGCCGGCCTGGGTCTCGCCGGGGCCTTGTGCGCGGCGTTCTGTGCCGTTGCGGTCACCGCCATGCGGCGTGGCACCACCGCCGGCTGCCCCTGCTTCGGCAGCAGGACCACGGTGCCGATGGGCTCCTGGCACGTAGCCCGCAACGCACTGCTCACCGGGCTCGCGCTGCTCGGCGCCGCGATCGCGCTCGGCCAGGGCACCTCGACGGACCTCACCGCTCCGGCATTTGCCCTCGCGGCCGCCGCGGCCGGTTACCTCACCGTGCTTGCCGTCTTCACGGACGACCTCGCCGCCTTCTTTGCCGGCACGAGCGGCCGGCGCTGAGCTCCGTCCGCCCGGCCCGCGCCCTCGTCACCCCCGCCGCTCCCGAAAGGACGACCCCGTGAGCTACGCCGTAGCCGGCCTCGCCCTGCTCGCCGCGATCACCCTCGCGAACGCCCTCCTCACCGTCGCGGTCGTCAAACGCTGGCGGGCCGCCGTCGCCGCCCCGGCCAAGGCGCGGGCCGCCGCGCCCCCGGGCGAGCCCGCCCTCGCCGTACAAGAGGGCGACCACACACCGCAGTTCACGCTGCACACGCCCCAGGGCGAGTTCAGCGACGCCACTCTCGCCGGACATCCCGCGCTTCTGTGCTTCCTGCGCCCGGACTGCGGTCCCACCCGTGAGAGCCTTCCCGCCGTCCAGCGCTGGGCCGAGGCGAACGCCCCGGCGGGAGCCCGCGTCGTGGCCGTCGTCAACGGCGCGCCCGATGCCGCGGGGCCGCTGCTCGAAGCGGTCGCGCCGTTCACGGAGCTGACCACCGTCGAAGCACCGAACGGTCCGCTCGCCCAGACCTTCGGCGTACGCCACCATCCCTCGTTCGTCCTCCTGGACGCGGACGGGACCGTCACCGAGACCGGTATCGGCAACGGCTCCCTCACCGCGCTCGACCTCACCACCGTATGAGCGGGCCTTCCGCACCGGGCCCTGACGGCAGGCCGAAACCGCGCCGCACCGAAGTGCTGCGGGGCCTGGCCGCCGTCTTCGCCCTCACCCTGCGCGCCTGCCCGGGTGCCCTCGCCACCCGGGTGGCCACCGTCGTCGTCGCGGGCACGGCTCCCATCGCCGCGTCCTGGCTGCTCAAGTACGTGGTGGACAGCCTCACTTCGGACGGCTTCCGCGTCGCCGACCTGACCTGGGCCGCCGCCGGCATCGGCCTGCTGACGGTGGCGCTCGCGGCCGGCTCGGCCGTCGCCTCGTATGCCGACAGCAGGATCCGGCGTGCCACCGCCACCTGCGCCCAGAGCGATCTGCTCGAAGCCGTCAACCGGCTCAGCGGTCTTTCCCGGCTCGAACAGCCCGCGTTCCACGACCGCCTCCAGCTCGCCGTCCAGAGCGCCCAGGGAGCCGATCGCCTCGTCGCCGCCGCGCTCCAAGGCGCCCAGGGCGTCCTCACCATGACGGGCTTCCTCGGCAGCCTGCTGCTCATCAGCCCCGCCCTGGCCCTGATCGTGGTGGCTGCGGCCGTGCCCGCCCTGTTCGCCCAGCTGGCCAACAGCCGCCACCGCGCGGACATGTTCTGGCGCACCAGCAATCTCGCCCGCCGCCAGATCTTCTACCGGGGGCTGCTCACCGACACCCAGGCGGCGAAGGAGATCCGCCTCTACGGGCTCGGCTCCTACTTCGCCCAGCGGCTGCGCGACGACCTCGACGGCATCAACAGCCAGGAGGAGCACCTCGACCGGCGGCTCGTACGGCACGAGACCGCACTCGCCGTCCTCGGCGCGGCCGTCTCCACCGGGGCGCTCGTGTGGGGTGTGCACCAGGCCGCGACCGGCGGCCTCAGCGCCGGTGACGTATCGCTGCTTGTGGCCGCGCTCGCCGGTGTGCAGAGCGCGCTCATCAGCCTGGTGTCCAGCATTGCCCAGAGCCACCAGACGGCCCTGATGTTCGCCCACTTCCTGTACGTCACCCAGGTCGAGGACGACCTCCCCGCACCGGCCGCCCCGGTCGAACCGCCGCCCCTGAGCCGGGCCATCGAACTCCGTGACGTCTGGTTCCGCTACACCGACGACGGACCGTGGATCCTGCGCGGCGTCGACCTGACCATTCCGTACGGCACGAGCCTGGCCGTCGTCGGACTCAACGGGGCCGGCAAGAGCACCCTCGTGAAACTGCTCTGCCGGCTCTACGACCCGCAGCGCGGCAGCATCCTCTGGGACGGCACCGACCTCAGGGACATGCCCGCCGACCTGCTGCGCCGACGGATCAGCGTCGTCTTCCAGGACCCCATGGAGTACGACCTGACCGCCGGCGAGAACATCGGGCTCGGCGACCTCGACGCCCTGCGCGACCCGGCCCGTATCCACGCCGCCGCCGCGGACGCGGACATCCACTCGGCGCTCGACCGCCTTCCGCAGGGCTACGACACCATGCTCAGCCGGATGTTCTTCCCCGACGACACCGAAGAGAGCGCCGCAGGCGTCCAGTTGTCGGGCGGCCAGTGGCAACGGCTCGCGCTCGCCCGTGCGTTGATGCGCTCCGGACGGGACCTCATGATCCTCGACGAGCCCGGCACCGGCCTCGACGCGGTCGCCGAACGCCATATCCACGACCGGCTCACCGCACTGCGCCAGGGCGAGACGAGCATCCTCGTCTCGCACCGCATGGGCACCGCACGCGCCGCCGACCACATCGTGGTCATCGCCGACGGAACCGTACGGGAGGCGGGCACGCATGGGGAGTTGATGTCGCTGGGCGGCGCGTACGCCGAGCTGTTCACCACGCAGGCCGAGGGGTACGCCGTGGACCAGGGCGTCGAGGAGACCGTCCGGTGACCGCGGCCGCGCTCCTCACCGCGGCCGGACTGCCGCTGCTCGCGCTGCTGTTGCTGCGCGGGCGCCTGGTGGCCGTGACCGTCCGCGGGTACAGCATGTCGCCCACGCTCATGCCCGGCGACCGGGTCCTGATGCTGCGCGGCCGGCGGCGCCTCGCCTCCGGCCGGATGGCGGTCGTGGTCGCCCCCCACCCCGAGCACGGCTGGCGGCCGCCCGCCGGGGACACACCCACTTCCTGGTACGTGAAGCATGTCGTGGCCGTCGCAGGAGAGCCCGTACCCGACTGGGCCCACCGGTGCGCGGGACCCCGCGTGCCGGTGGGCATGCTCGTGCTGCTCGGCGAGCGGCCGGGCTCGTCGGACTCGAAGCAGTGGGGCTACTGCCCCGAGGACAAGGTCATCGGCACCGTCCTGGTCCGGCTCCGGGCAGCCGAGCGCTCCGAAGCACCGGCCGGGCGGCCCTAGGGTCTGTCTTGTGGTCAGGCCCTGGGACCCACCGGCCCGTCCGCGCCGCTACGTCAGTACGCGCAACGCGTCGGCCGACGAAGGGTCGTTGGGTGTGTAGAGCTCGACGCGGTGGTCGGGGCTGTCGGGCTGGAGCCAGACCTGGTAGTCCACGCTCAGCGCGCCGACCGTGGGGTGGTGCAGCTCCATGGTGCCGACGGTGCAGTCGGACACGTCGCCCGTCGCCCACAAGGCGGCGAACTCGTCGCTGTGCATGGTGAGTTCGCCGATCAGTTCCGCGAGGCGGGCGTCGGTGGGGTGGCGGCCCGCGGTCAGCCGCAGGTAGGCGACGTGGATACGGGAGAGCTCGGGCCAGTTGCGGTACTGGGCGCGCACGTGGGGGTCGAGGAAGAACATCCGCGGGACCGACGGGCGCCGGCCGGAGCGCTCCGGTGCCTCGTACGGGAGGTGCTCGGCGGTCAGCGCGTGCCCGGAGCGGTTCCACGCGAGGACGTCGCCGCGCCTGCCGAGGACGACCGCGGGCGTGGCATCGCCGAGGGAGCGCAGCAGGGCGAGGACGCGGGGGTGCGGCTCCTCGCGGGGCGGTTCGGCAAGGCCGGGACGTACGGACTGCCGGGCGAGATTGTGCAGATGCGCCCGCTCCACCTGATCGAGCCGCAGCACCCGGGCGAGCGCGTCGAGCACCTGCCCGGACGCGCTCTCGGCCAGTCCTTGTTCCAGGCGCGTGTAGTACCCCGCGCTCACCCCTGCCAGCTGGGCGAGCTCCTCGCGTCGAAGCCCGGGCACGCGGCGGGACGTGCCGTAGGTGCGCAGGCCGATCTCGGCCGGAGTGATCCGGTCGCGACGGTTCTTGAGGAACGTTCCGAGGCTGTCCATGCGCCCGAGCCTAGGTCGCGGCCCGGTCGCGTGGGTGTACCTGCCGGGTGTACCCACGGCACGGGGATGGCTGCCCTTCGGAGCGCGCGGGAGCGTCGTCGGCATGACTCGACAGCGTGCGTACGACGTCCCGGGCATGACCGAACAGCGTCCACCCGACACCACCGGCCTGCGGGCCTGGCTGGGGCTCGCGGTGATCCTCGGCCCGGTGCTCCTCGTCTCCATGGACGGTTCGATCCTGTTCCTGGCGATGCCGCGGATCAGCCAGGACCTCTCGCCGAGCGCCGACCAGGCGCTGTGGATCCTGGACAGCTACGGCTTCGCCGTCGGCGCCCTGCTCGTCGCCTTCGGCAGCATCGGTGACCGCTACGGCCGGCTCAGGCTCCTGATGGCCGGTGCGACCGTATTCGGACTCGGATCCGCCGGGGCCGCGTTCGCACCGAACCCGGAACTCCTCATCGCCTGCCGGACCCTCATGGGGGTGGCCGGTGCGACCCTGCTGCCCTCGGCGCTCGCCGTCCTGAGCGAACTGTTCCCCGACGCCCGGCGCCGCGCGCAGGCCATCGGCATCTTCGCCGCCGCCTTCGCGGCCGGCTTCGCCATCGGCCCGATCGTGGGCGGCGCCCTGCTCGGACCGTACTGGTGGGGGTCGGTCTTCCTGGTCAACCTCCCCGTCATCGCCGCGTTCCTGCTGCTCGCGCCGGTTCTCCTGCGGGAGGTCCGGTCGAGCGGCACCGGCCGCGTCGACGCGGCGAGCGTGGTGACCTCGGTCGGCGGGCTGCTGCTCACGATCTACGGCGTCAAGCACCTTGCCGCCGAGGGGATGTCGCCTCTGCCCTTCGCCACGCTGCTGCTCGGTGGCGCGACCCTCACGTACTTCGTGCTGCGCCAACAGCGCCTCGCGCACCCGCTGATCGACTTCTCCCTCTTCCGTGACCGCCTCTTCACCCTCGCGATCATCACCGGCCTGCTGCCCCTGGCCGCGTGGTCGGCCACGGCATTCCTGTCGGGGATCTACCTCCAGTCCGTACTGGATCTGAGCGTCCTGCACGCGGCGCTCCTGGCGCTGCCCGGCGCGACGGTGCTCACGCTCGCGTGCCTGCTCACGCCGGCGCTCGTCGACCGCATCGGCAAGCGGGCCGCGCTCGTCGTCTGCCACTTCTCCATCGCGGGCGGCCTGTTGCTGCTGCTCCCCACGGCGGTCTCGGGCGGGATCGTCTGGTACGTGGCGTCGACCACGGTCGCCGCGGTGGGATACGGGATCTCCTTCAGCGTGGTCGCGGACACCGCGGTCGCGGCGGTGCCCCCGGAGCGGGCCGGGTCGGCCGGTGCGATCGCCGAGACCGGCAACGAGATCGGCAACGCGCTCGGCATCGCACTCCTCGGCTCGCTCGCCGCGCTGCTGTTCCGTCTCGAGGGTCCGGGCCTCGCCCCGACCCTCGACCAGACCCTCCGGTTGCCCTCCCTCGTACCGGCCGCGGCCCAGGACGCGAAGGCCGCGTTCGTCATGGCGCTGCATGTCGTCGTGGTCGTGGCGAGCGTGCTGCACGTCGCGCTGGGAGCCGTCGCCCTGCGCCGGCTCCCCGTGCACCGCGGCGTGCTCAAGGAAGCGGCGGAGCCGGCAGGTCGAGGCGGGCGAGCCTGACCGGGTCGGACACCACGTCGATGCCGGTGATCCGGTCGCCGGTGACCGTGAACGCGAGCACCGACATGACCCGGCCGTCCGCACCCCAGGCGACAAGCCCGAGGCGGCCGTCGACCAGCGCCGGGCGCCCGATCGTGGCCCCGCCCGCGCCGAAGCGGGCGTTGGCCGCGACCTTGGTGGCGCCGAGGACCACGACCGGCTCGCCCCCGGTGTCGACGCTCAGGCGGACCTCGGGGTCGAGCACGCGCAGGAGGTCGTCGAAGTTTCCGCTGCGGGAGGCCGCCAGGAAGGCGCGGACCACCGCACGCTGCTCGGGCCCGGTCTCCTCGGGTCGCTCGGCCGACTGCACCTTGCGCCGGGCACGGCTGGCCATCATCTTCGCCGCGTCGGTCGACTTGCCGAGGATCCGGCCGATCTCGTCGAACGGCACCGCGAACAGGTCGTGCAGGACGAACGCGAGCCGCTCGTTCGGCCCGAGCGACTCCAGTACGACGAGGAGCGCGGCCCCGACCGAGTCGGCGAGCGCCGCGGTCTCCTCGGGGGCGGGCGCGGGGTCGATTCCGAGGGTCACCACGAGCTCCGGCAACTGATCGTCGTACGAGGCCTGGGGATGGGTCTTGCGCGAGCGCAGCACGTCCAGGCTGAGCCGGCTGACGACCGTGGTCAGCCAGCCGCCCAAGTTGTCGATGGCCGCGGTGTCCTGCCGCGCGAGGCGCAGCCAGGCCTCCTGGACCACGTCCTCGGCGTCCGCGTGCGAGCCGAGCATCCGGTGGGCGACCGCGTGCAGCCTGCCGCGCTGGTCCTCGAAGGCCTGCGCCACCGGCTCGGCCGGGCGGGGTTCGGGCATGTTGTTACCTTCCTGCGAAGTGCTCCGTCATGGGTGATGACGGGCCCGAACGGGTCCGGGTAACGAGTGAGGAGCATCCTGATGGAAGCACGTATGAAGAGCGCGCCGAACCCCGACGTGACCACCGCGATCCAGCACCTGTACAAGGCGATTGGCGCCGGCGGTGTGGATCACCGGGTGCTCAGCCTGGTGCATCTGCGCGCCAGCCAGATCAACGGCTGCGCACCCTGCGTCCACGCCTCGGTGACCGCGGCGAAGAAGGCGGGCGAGACGGACGAGCGGCTGCACACCGCGGGCACCTGGCGCGAGACGCCCTTCTTCACCGATGAGGAGCGGGCCGCCCTCGCGCTCACCGAGGCCGCCACCCGTATCCAGGACGGCGCCCCCGGAGTGACGGACGAGATCTGGGACGCGGCCGCCGACCATTTCACCGAGGAGCAGCTGGGCGCGATCACCCTGGAGATCGCCCTGACCAACTTCTTCAACCGCATCAACCACACGATCCGGGAGCAGGCCGGGAAGACCTGGTAACTCCGGCTCGTTCGGCGCCAGTTGACGTTCCCCCAGGTGACCAGGCCCTGGGGGAACGGAGTTTGTCAGAGCCGTTGACGAATACCCGTGCCCGGCCTAGCTTCGTCGCGTCCTTCGCCATATCTCATATACGAGACGCGATATCTGATCCGAGAGGTGAGGCTGACGCATGAGAGCAGCGTGGAAGGTTTCGGTGCTCGCGCTGGGCGCCCTGCTCGTCACTTCGGGCGCCGTGCAGGCCGACGGCCGGCAGTCGGCAGAAACTGTCGTACGGTCCGCCCCCGACACCCCCGACACCCCCGGCAC
>NZ_JAAKZW010000154.1 GCF_011044995.1 Streptomyces mesophilus
GACGCAGCCCGTGCGCACGCCCGAGCGCGAAGACCCGGTCCGACGCGTCCGACGCCTGCGGGCGCAGATGCGGTGCGAACACCGCGTCGATGTCCGAGCCCACGTCATGGCCCGCATCCTTGTCCACGGTCGCCAGGAGCACCCCGCCGGGCCGCAGCACCCGTGCGCACTCCGCGAGCACCGGCTCCGCGTCCGGCACCAGATGCAGCAGCCAGATCAGGCTGACCGCGTCGAAACCGCCGGACGCGAACGGCAGCCGGCACCCGTCACCGAGCACGACGGAACCCGGCAGCCGCTCCACCGCCCGCGCCGCCATCCCGAACGCCGCGTCCACACCCACGACACGCAGCCCGGGGCCGGCGAGCCGCTCCGTCACGATCCCCGTACCGCAGGCCACGTCGAGCAGCAGCGCGGCGTCCGGCGGCAGCAACTCCCGTACCGCCGCGGCAGCGGCTTCCGCCCGCGGAATCCCACCGCGCGTACGGTCGTAGACGGCCGCCTCGGCGGTGTAGTCCAGCACTCAGCTCGCTCCGTGTCCGGCGGCCAGCGCCTCCACGCGCTCGGCGAGCGCGAAGTCGAGCTCGGTGACGGCGCCGCCCGCGCTGTGCGTGTTCACGGACAGGCCGACCGTGTTGTAGCCGAGGGCGAGGTCCGAGTGGTGGTCCAACTCCTCCTGGACCTGGGCGATGTGCACCACCATCGCGGTGGCGGCGAAGTGCGAGCCGAGACGGTACGAACGTTCCAGCCGCCCCTCCGCCACGGACCAGCCGGGCAGCTCGCGCAGGCGTTCCTCGATGTCCTTCTGCGACAGCGGTTCCACAGGCATGACGTACTCCTCAGATACGCGCCGGAAAGACGCGCCGATCACGCGTCCGGCCACTTTCAGCCTGCCACAGAGCTGCGACGACGGATGCTCTACGGTCGTACACATGACCAAGGGTGCGGGACCACTGCTGCGTGCCTGGCGTGAGCAGCGCCGGATCAGCCAGCTCGAGCTGGCCCTGCGCGCCGACTCCTCCGCGCGGCACATCAGCTTTGTGGAGACCGGGCGTTCGCGCCCCAGCGAGGACTTCCTGCTGCGGATCGCCGAGCATCTCGACGTACCTGTACGTGAGCGCAACGCCCTGCTGCTCGCGGCCGGTTACGCCCCGCACTACCCGGAGACCCCCCTCGACGAGCTCGGCACCCTGCGCGAGGGGCTCGAACAACTCATCCACGGCTACGAGCCGTACCCGGCGCTGATCGTGGACGCCACGTACAACGTGATCGCCGCGAACCGCGGGATCGCGATGCTGATGGACGGCATGTCCGAGGAGGTGCTCACGACACCGCTCAACGCGATGCGGCTGACGCTGCACCCGCGTGGCCTCGCGCCGAAGATCCGCAATCTCGCCGAATGGCGCGGGCATCTGCTGCATCAGATGGAGCGGCAGATCGCCCTGCGCCGTTCGGATGCGCTGCGTGCGCTGTACGAGGAGGTCGCGGCGTATCCCGTGGACGACCCGGGCGAGAGCGCGGTCGACAACTCCCCTGTCCCCTATGTGGCGTTGCCGCTGCGGGTGGAGCACGACGGGCGGACGCTGTCCTTCGTGTCGTCGATCTCGACGTTCAACACGCCCATGGACGTGACCGTCGCCGAGCTGGCCATCGAGACATTGCTCCCGGCCGACCCGGCGACGGTCAAGTACCTTCAGTCGATGCTTCCTTGAGCCTGCCGTTCAGCGCTTCATCATCGCCCGCAGGGCGGTGTACTGGAGCGCCGCGAAACCGGCCACGGTCAGGGCCTGCATCGGGATCCACACGGTGCCGGCGGTACTGGGACTGAACCAGAGCACGAGGGCGACAAGGCTCATCACCGCCCAGGCCAGGTTGATCTCGACGACGGCGCGCACGGGCAGCACGGGCGGCTCCCGGCGTGCGGCGATCAGAGCGACCCCGGCCGCGTACGCGATGAGCCCGAGGCCGAGCGCGAGCAGCAGCCCCGAGTCGATCCCGAGGAACCGCCCGAGCGGCCCGGAGGCGACGGCGTAGGCAAGACCGTTCGCCCCGGTGACGACGGCGTCGAGCCCGAGGAAGAGCCGGAGCGCGGCGCGGGGTTCGCGGGTGCGCAGGGGGCCGGCGATGGTGGTCATCGACGATGCAGACATGGGATACCTCCGACGCGAAACGGGTGGGTGGTGGGCCGGCCGCCGGGATCGGAGTGCGCCGCCCCGGTGGCCGGTGAGAACACCATGCCGGGCGGGGGGTGGGGTGGTCGATTACGTGGGAGGTAATGCTGAGGCGCGTACCTCGGGCACTGATCAGCGCACTCAGCGTGCTCTGGCCCTCGGCCGTACGGGGTCGGGCGTCGTCGGTGTCGGTTTCGGCAGGCGGGCCGGGTTGCACCTGGATGAGGTTGTTGCACATGCCGTAGCGGCATGTGATGGGGTCGGGGCGTCACAGCACGAAAGGCTCTGTCTGCGATGTACCCCTCCCTCACGCCTCCCCGGCAGGTCAAGATCGGTGATGCCGCCGCGTTCGCCGGGATCACCCCACGCGCCATCCGCCACTACCACGAGATCGGTCTGCTGCCGGAGCCCGAGCGCGGTGGGGACGGCCGCCGCCGCTACGGCTATGACGACATGATCCGCCTGCTGTGGATCCGCAAGATGGCTGATGCCGGTATCAGCCTGGACGACATGCGGTCCGCCTTCGGCGAAGCCCGGGACGAAACCGGAGACGCAGCCCTGGACCAAGGCCCGGATATCGAGTCGGTCCTGAGCAGGCTGGAGGAAACCTTGGCGGCGCAGGAGGCCGTCATCAAACGACGGCGCGCGGCTGTCCAGCGCCTTCAGGTGGTAGGCAGCCCGCTGGGGCTGCTCTCCGAACTGGTCACGGACCGGCTCAGTCACCTGCCCCCGGGCGCGTTGCGCCCCTCCGACCTGGACGCCCTGCTGGTCACGGAACGGATCTTCGGGCCGCTGGGCGCCGCCCTCCAGGCTGACGCGTTCATCGTGCTGGCCACCCACCCCGACCTGCGGGCCGAGGAGGACCGCCTTGAGGCCGCCGAGGCCGCCCTCGACGACGGCGTCGAACCCGACGACCCGCGCGTCGAAGAGCTCGCCGTGCAGCGATGCGCTCACCAAATGGCCCTGAGTCAGGCCATCGAGGCAGCCGGCCTCGATGCGGCCGAGGAGGAAATCTTCGAGATCTACGACGCCGACCTGAAAGGTGAGGAGGGCGCAGGGATGAGTGCCGCCGCAGCGATCACCAAGATGCCCTACGACTTCTCTCCGGCCCGGATGCGCTGCGTCGAACTCGCCGGACGGCTCTTCGGCGAGGCCCTTGCCGGCGACCACCCCACATCACTTGGTCAGTCGGCCGAGGGCCCGTGAGACCAAAAGGGCGGCCAAGTCATCGACTTGGGCCTGAGCAGTTCAACAAGACCCGCTGACGTCCGAGAAATGGTGGAGACCGCTACACCCCCACGTGGGGAGGCTGCTGTCTCGTGCCGGGGGCCCGTGGGTTGCGACGGTTTTCCTGGACGATTCGGCTCAGGAAGGCGGACGGGATGTTCAGGCGGCGTACGGGTGGGCTCGCGAGTGGGACGGTGGTGGCCGAGCCGGTCGCGGCCCTGGAACTGGACGGGGTGAGCCGCGCGTTCGGCGAAGGGGTGCGGGCCCTCGAGGACGTCACGCTGCGGATCCCCGCCGGACGATTCGTCGCCGTCATGGGCCGTTCCGGGTCCGGGAAGTCGACTCTGCTGCAGTGCGCGGCGGGCCTGGACCGCCCGACGTCGGGGACGGTGCGTATCGGTGGCCGGGATCTCTCGGGGCTGAACGAGGCCACGCTGACGCGCGTACGGCGCGACCGTGTGGGCTTTGTCTTTCAGGCGCTGAACCTGGTGCCGTCGCTCACCGTCCTGGAGAACGCGGGTCTGCCGCTGCTCCTCGCGGGACAGGAGGGCCCCTGGGAGGACGAGGCGCTGCGGGCCCTGACCGCGGTCGGGCTCGCCGGCCGCGCCGGCGACTCCCCCGCCCGGCTCTCGGGCGGTCAGCAGCAGCGGGTGGCGCTCGCCCGCGCCCTGGTCACCGAGCCCGCGGTGGTCTTCGCCGATGAACCGACCGGCGCCCTGGACCCGGTGACGGCCGCGGAGGTGCTCGCGCTGCTGCGGGCCGCGGTGGACGAGCGGGGCCGCACGGTCGTGATGGTGACGCACGATCCGGCGGCGGCGCAGTGGGCGGACGAGGCGGTGTTCCTGCACGAGGGGCGGCTCGTGGGCCGTGTCGAGCGGCCGGAGGCAGAGCATGTGCGGGAGGTGCTGCGGGAGTTGGGCGGCACGGCGGGCAGCGGTCGGTGGAACCGGTCCGGGCACCGGAACGGGTCATGAGGGGCCCTCAAAGCCTCCTCGCCGCCCGGGCCCACCGTGCCCACCGCCGGGCCTGGTGGGCGGTCGCGGCGGCCCTGCTGGGGACCTCCGCCCTGCTCGGCTCCTTCGCGCTCACGCTCGCGTCGACGGCGTTGGGGCACGCGCGCGTGGAGCGGTACGCCGGCGCGCCGGTCGTGGTGGCCGGTGACCAGACCACCCGCTATACGGCGAAGCCGTGGGGTTCCGAGCCCGAGACGGCGACGGCCGCTCTGACGGAGCGCGTACGGCTGCCGGACGCGACGCTCGATGTGCTGCGGGACGTGGCCGGCGTACGGGCGGTCGTGCCCGACGTGTCCGTACCCCTTGCTTCCGGCGGCCGGCTTCTGGACGGGCACCCTTGGGACGTGGCCCGGTTGGCCCCGTACAAGCTTCTGGAGGGACGCGCACCGGCCCGGCGCGGCGAGATCGTCGTCTCGGCGGATCAGGGACGCTCGCCCGGCGAGCGGATCGGCCTGAGCGCGCACGGCACTGCGCGGACGTACGAGATCGTGGGCGTCGCACAAGGCAAGGGCTCCGTGTACTTCACGCAGGCACAGGCCCGCACGCTCGCCGGCCACCCGGGGTCCGTGGACGCCATCGGGCTGCTGCCCGAACCCGGCGTCAGCCGGACCGAGTTGTACGAGCGGACGCGTACCGCTCTCGACGCGGCGGGCGCCCGTGATGTGAGCGCGCCGCACCGGGCGAAGGACGATGTGCGGCCCTTGCGGGTGCTGACCGGTGACGGCCGCGGACTCGCCGAGCGGCTGGAGGCTCCGGCGGCCCGGACGGGCGCGCTGGAACTGCTCGGTGCCATCGCGGCCACCGTCGTCCTGGTCGCCTTCCTCGTGATCTCCTCGCTGGTGGCGCAGGCGTTGCGTCAACGAGCCGCCGAGCTGGCCCTGTTGCGCGCGGTGGGGGCGTCGCCCCGGCAACTGCGCGCCTCCGTGGGGCGCGAGGTGCTGCGGGTGGCGGTACGTCCCGCGCTGCTCGGCGCGCTCGCTTCCGTACCGGCGTTCTTCGGGCTGCTCCACCTCCTGCGTTCCGGTGGCGCGCTGCCCGCCGGGCTCGAACTGCCCACACCTGTCTGGCTGTTCGCTGCTCCCCTGGTCACGGCCGGGCTGACGGTCGGGGCAGCGCGACTGGCCGCCCTTCTCGGCTGCGCGCGTGCCGCACGCGTCCGGCCGGCCCAGGCCTTGGGCGAGGCGCACGGCGCGTCCCGCGATCCGGGCAAGGGGCGCCGTATCGCCGGTCTCGTCCTGCTGGGTCTCGGGGTCGGCTCGGCGGGCGCATCCGCAGCGCAGAGCGGGGCCGCGGCCGCGATGGCGGCGAGTACGGCCGCCCTCACGATGGTGATCGGCTGTGCGGTGCTCGGACCGTGGATCGCCCGTGGTGCGCTGGCCGTCCTCGGCCGGATCCTGCGGCGGCGCGGACCTCAAGGGAGGCTGGCCGCTTCGGAGTTGACGGCGAACACCGCACGCTTCGGGGCGGCGATCACTCCGATCGCGCTGGTGACGGCGTTCGTGGTGGTGCAGCTCGGCGCGGGCACGACGATGCAGCGCGCCGGTGAGCGCCAGGCCGCCGCCGCCCTGCACGCCGAACTGCGCGTCACCGGCGGCGGATCACCCGAGGAGATCCGCCGCATGCCGGGAGTCGCGGCCGCCACGGGGCTCGTCCGCGGCACCGTCGTCGTGGCCGGCAAAGAGGCCGGTGCGCCGAAGCTCGACCGGCTTCCGGTACTTGGTGTCACGCCCGAGGGCCTGACCCGCACCCTGGACCCGGGGCCGGTACAGGGATCGCTGGACGAGCTGCGCCCGGGCACGGTCTCGGTCGGCAGTGACCGCTCCCGCGCGCAAGACCTGCACGTCGGCTCCCGGACGCAGGTGCGTTTCGGCGACGGTGCGCAGCGCACGCTGAAGGTGGTGGCCGTCCATGAACGTGGCCTGGCTCTCGGCGAGTTGCTGTTCTCCCACGACGAACTGACCCGCCATATGACCTCACCGGACACCGCGGAGGTCCTGGTCGCGACGGACGACGCAGCGTCGGTACGTGACGGACTGGGCAAGGTCCCCGGCGCCGACGTGACCGTCGCCCGCCCCCTGCATCTCACGCTCCCCGACCAGGCGTTGAACGACCGGCTCGGCCGGATCGCGGTCGCGGCCATCGGCGGCTTCACCATGCTCGCCGTGCTGAGCACGCTCACCCTGATCTCCGTGGGCCGCCGCCCGGCGCTGCGGCTGCTGCGCCGGGTCGGTGCCGGGCGGGCCCAGGTGCGCGGGATGCTGCGCGCCGAGGCGGCCGTGGTGGCACTGACCGGGCTGGCCTTGGGGACGGCGGTGGCCGCGGTGCCGCTGCTCGCGTTCAGCTTCGCCACGGCCCGGGCGCTGCCGTATCTCCCCCTCGCCCAGGCCGCGTTGATCGCCGTCGTGGTGACGGCGACAGCCTTCGCGGGCACGCTGCTGCCGGTCCGCGGGGCCTCGCGGTGAGCTCCGTGCGCCCCCGCGGAGATGCGCCCGCGGACAGGCGCGCAAGGCCTCACGGTGATGCTCAGTGGACGGCGTCGAGCCTGGCCCGCTGGTCCTCGGTGAGCACCAGATCGGCGGCGGCCAGGTTCTCGTCCAGCTGGGCGAGCGAGGACGCCCCCGCGAGCGGGATGGTCGGGATGTCGCTGTCGATCAGCCAGGACAGGACCACCTGGTTGGCACTCGCCCCGGTCTCCTTCACCACCTCGTCGAGCACAGCCCGGCGCGCGGGGGTGCCGGCGTGCTCGAGGGGATAGTCGATGGGCTTGTCGGTACGGGTGTAGGCGCCGGTGAGCAGCGGGCTGTACGCGACCAGGGTGAGTGCGGGGTTGTTGCGCACGTAGTTCTGCAGCTCCCCCGAGAACACCCCGATGTCGCCGTCCTGCGAGAGCTGGCCGGGGATGTCGGTGCGGCGGCGCAGATACGTGTGGTGGTACTGGAGCACCTCGTAGCCGGGCAGCCCCGCGGCGGCCGCGATGGCGCGGGCGCGCTCGACCTTCCAGGCCCAGTGGTTGCTGACGCCGAGGAGGCCGACGGTGCCCTCCTCGACGAGCGCGGCGAAGCCCTCCACGGTCTCGGTGAGGCCGGTGTCCGGGTCCTCGATGTGCGCGTACAGGAGATCGAGCTTCTCCACGCCGAGACGCTCGCGGCTGGCCTCCGCGGACTCGCGGATCACCTTGGCGCTCAGGCCCTCGGCGTTGTCGGTGTAGCTGGTGCCGGGTGCGAGCGGGCGGGCGCCGAGCTTGGTGGCGATGACGATCTCGTCGCCGATGCCGCGGCTGCGGCGCCAGTTGCCGATGATGGTCTCGCTCTCGCCGCCCTGGCTGCCCGTGTTCCAGAACGCGTAGTTGTTGGACGTGTCGATGAAGGTGCCGCCCGCCTCGACGAAGCGGTCGAGGATGGCGAAGGCGGTGGCCTCGTCGGTGCGGGTGCCGAAGAGCATGGCGCCGAGGCTGAGGACGCTGACCTTGCGGTGGGTGGCGGGGTTGGTGCCAAGGGTGCGGTAACGCATTGGGGGTCCTCCTCAACGTGCCCGCTGAGTGCGGGGCGTTGAGGAGGACTCTGCCTGTTGAAGTGCACGCGAAGGCAAGCCCTGTCCGGCAGGACTTACCCGTTCAGGTACGCCAGCACCGCCCGCACCCGCCGGTGACCGCCCTCCGTAGGTGGGAGGTCCAGCTTCGTGAAGACGTTGCCGATGTGTTTGTGGACCGAACGCTCCGTGATCACCAGGGACTTGGCGATCGTGGCGTTGTCGTGGCCCTCGGCCATGAGCTGGAGCACCTCGCGTTCGCGTGCCGTGAGGGAGTCCAGCGGGGAGCCCTGGCGCCGGCGTGAGAGGAGCTCCGTCACGACCTCGGGGTCGAGCGCCGTACCGCCGGACGCCACCCGTTCCAGCGCGTCGAGGAACTCGTCGACCCGGCCGACCCGGTCCTTCAGGAGATATCCGACCCCGCGCGCACCCCCGCCGAGCAGCTCGGCGGCGTAGGTCTCCTCGACGTACTGGGACAGGACGAGAACCGGCAGGTCCGGCAGCGACTCGCGGGCCGCGAGGGCCGCCCGCAGCCCCTCGTCCCGGAAGCCGGGCGGCATCCGTACGTCCAACACCGCTGCGTCCGGGCGGTGTTCGAGCAGCTGTGGCAGGATCTCCGGGCCGGTCGACGCGACGCCGGCCACGTCGTGACCGGCCGACTGGAGGAGCAGTACGAGCCCTTCGCGCAACAAGGCGTTGTCCTCGGCGATCACCAGGCGCACGGCAGCTCCACTTCGATCTCGGTCGGCCCTCCGGCGGGGCTCGTCAGGGACACGGTGCCATCCAGCGCGGCGACGCGGCGCCGTACCCCGATCAGTCCGCTGCCCGCGGACTCGTCCGCTCCCCCGCAGCCGTGGTCGCGTACGAGCACCCGGAGCATCCCCGGGGTGCGTGTGAGTGCGACCTCTGCGCGGGTCGCCCCGCTGTGCTTGGCCGCGTTGGTGAGGGCCTCCGCGACCACGAAGTACGCGGCGGCCTCCACGGCGGCGGGTGCGCGAGGACCGTCGGTCACTCCGTCGGCCGCCACCTCCACGCTCAGCCCGCTGGAGGCCGCGAGCGCCCGGACCGCCCCGTCGAGGCCGCGGTCGGTGAGCACGGGCGGATGGATGCCCCGTACGACATGACGCAGTTCCGCGAGGGCCTGTTCGGCCTGGTCCTGGGCGTCGTCCAGGAGTTTGCGGGCGGCTTCGGGATCGCGGTCGTACGCGCGCTTGGCGAGACCGATCCGCATGGACAGGGAGACGAGCCGGGCCTGCGCGCCGTCATGCAGATCGCGCTCGATGCGGCGCAGTTCGGCGCCGTGCGCGGCGACCGCTCCGGCGCGGGTCTCGGTGAGCTGCTCGACGCGCTGGGCGAGGTCGGCGCCGGGCGGCGGCTGGAGCAGTCCTCGGGACCAGGAGCAGGACAGATCGGCGAGGACGTCGAAGACGGGCAGCACCACGGGCCGCCGGCCGAGCACGCCGCACCAGATGCCGTCGACGATGATCGCGGGCAGCCAGAGGATCAGGGAGAGGTAGCAGAGCACCAGGCCGTAGACCAGCTGCGCGAGGACCCAGCGCAGGTCGCGGTAGGTGGCGGGATCGGTGGTCGCGTGCCGGAGCCGTTCGGCGACCGGTCCGGTCAGCGGCAGATACGCCTGCGGCACCCCTTCCCCTGTGCGCGCCCCGACCCGGCGCCGCTCGAAGGACGCGAAGCGCCGTACGGTCTGCACGGTCTCGGGCAGGATGCCGGCGCCGACGATCAGCAGGGTCGCCACGAGCCCGAGCAGCAGCAGACCGAGCATCAGATAGCAGGCGAGGCTCACCGCGGCACCGATCAGCAGGTGCCGGGTGGCGAGCCATGCTCTGCGTATCGCCGCGTCCATGGTCATCAGGCTAGGCGCCGGGCCGGACCCTAGGCCTGCTGCTTGTCGCGCAGCAGCCACAGGCCGACGGCGGAACCGAGGAAGAGCACGCCGGTCGGTATGGACACGGCGACCTGGGTGAGGCCCTCCCACAGGAAGCTGGTGGAGACGTTGACGATGAGGGCGACGACGAGCAGCAGCCACAGCAGGGGCTTCATGACGGACTCCGAGGTGGTGGGCGGGCGGTGCTTGACGTGATCCATCCTGGCAAGCGCTCCGGGGCCGCGACGACGGTGCCCACTGGCCGATACAGGGTGGAGCGGGCTACACCACCGCCGGCCGGTCACTCCCGGTAGCCGCCCGCCCCGGACGGCCCCCGCCAACATGTGGGGCCCGATCAGCAGACCTACCGTCGCCTCATACGTGTCCGCACGCGCCGACCGAGGGAGCCGAGCGGTGACCGACCAAGTGACCGAGCCGGGCGCCGCGCTGTTGCGCGCCGGGAAGTTCTTCCGGCGCGGCGAGGCCGCCCCCGATATGCACAGCGTGCAGCTCAAGGGCGGTCGGCAGGCCGACACCTTCTACCGGGACCGCTGGAGCCACGACAAGGTCGTGAACTCCACGCACGGCGTGAACTGCACCGGTTCCTGCCGCTGGAAGGTGTACGTCAAGGACGGCATCATCACGTGGGAGACCCAGCAGACGGACTATCCGTCGGTGGGCCCGGACCGCCCCGAGTACGAGCCGCGCGGCTGCCCCCGCGGCGCCGCGTTCTCCTGGTACACGTACTCGCCGACGCGCGTGCGCTACCCGTACATCCGCGGTGTCCTCCTGGAGATGTACCGCGAGGCGAAGGCCCGGCTCGGTGACCCGGTCCTGGCCTGGGCGGACATCCAGGGCGATCCGGAGCGGCGCAGGACGTACCAACAGGCCCGCGGCAAGGGCGGGTTGGTGCGCGCCACGTGGGACGAGTCGCTCGAGATCGTCGCGGCCGCGCACGTCCACACCATCAAGCAGCACGGCCCGGACCGTGTCGCCGGCTTCTCGCCGATCCCCGCGATGTCGATGGTCTCGCACGCGGCGGGCGCCCGGTTCATGAGTCTCATCGGCGCCCCGATGCTCTCCTTCTACGACTGGTACGCGGACCTCCCCGTCGCCTCCCCGCAGGTCTTCGGCGACCAGACGGACGTGCCCGAGTCGGGCGACTGGTGGGACGCCGCGTATCTGATGATGTGGGGCTCCAACGTCCCCGTGACCCGCACCCCCGACGCGCACTGGATGGCCGAGGCGCGCTACCGCGGCCAGAAGGTGGTCGTGGTCGCGCCCGACTACGCGGACAACGCGAAGTTCGCCGACGAGTGGCTGCACCCGCACCCCGGCACGGACGCGGCGCTCGCGATCTCCATGGGGCACGTCATCCTCAAGGAGTTCTTCGTCGACAAGAAGACCGACTTCTTCGACGACTACGTGCGCAAGTACACCGACCTGCCGTTCCTGGTGACGCTCGTCGAGAAGGACGGCGCGTACGTCCCCTCGAAGTTCCTGCGCGCCAGCGACATCGGGCAGGACAGCGAGGCCGCCGAGTGGAAGACCGTCGTCCTCGACGAGACCACCGGTCAGCCGGCCGTCCCCAACGGCTCCCTGGGCTTTCGCTGGACCGAGTCCGGCATGGGCAAGTGGAACCTTCAGCTCGGCTCGATCACCCCGCAACTCTCCCTGCACGGCACGGAGTTCGCGACCGGCGTCGAGGTGCTGCTCCCCCGCTTCGACACCGAGGGCGGCGAACACGGCCAGGGCCGCGGCGAGATCCTTTCGCGCGGTGTCCCGGCCACGCGGCTCGGCGGCCAGGACGGCCCCCTGGTCACCACGGTCTTCGATCTGCAGCTCGCCCAGTACGGTGTCGCGCGCGACGGTCTGCCCGGCCAGTGGCCCGCCTCGTACGACGACGCGGAGACCCCCGGCACCCCGGCCTGGCAGGAGGCGCACACCTCCGTACCCGCCGCGCAGGCCGTCAAGATCGCCCGGGAGTTCGCCCGGACCGCCGAGAAGTCCCGCGGCCGCTGCATGATCCTGATGGGCGCCGGCACGAACCACTGGTTCCACTCCGAGCAGATCTACCGCTCCTTCCTCGCCCTGCTCCAGCTCACCGGCTGCCAGGGCCGCAACGGCGGCGGCTGGGCGCACTATGTCGGCCAGGAGAAGTGCCGTCCGGTGACCGGCTGGGCGACGCTCGCCGGAGCCGGCGACTGGTCTCGGCCGCCGCGGCAGATGATCGGCGCCGCGTACTGGTTCCTCAACACCGACCAGTGGCGCTACGACAAGTTCCAGGCCGACGTCCTCGCCTCGCCGCTCGGCGAGGGCCGCTTCGAGGGGATGACGGGCGCGGACTGCCTTGCCCTGTCTGCGCGTTCGGGCTGGATGCCCTCGTATCCGACCTTCAACCGCAACCCCCTCGACCTCGCCGAGTCCGCCGACCCCGTGGCGGACACGGTCGCGGAACTGAAGGCCGGGACGCTGAAGTTCGCCTGCGAGGACCCGGACGCCGAGGAGAACTGGCCCCGGGTCGTCACCCTGTGGCGCGCCAACCTCCTGGGTTCGTCCGCGAAGGGCGCCGAGTACTTCACCAAGCACCTGCTCGGCACCCACTCCTCGCTGCGGGCCGAGGAGGCCGGTCCCGACGTACGGCCACGGGATGTGAAGTGGCACGAGGAGGCACCGGAAGGAAAGCTCGACCTGCTGCTTTCCCTGGACTTCCGGCAGACCTCGTCCACGCTCCTGTCCGACGTCGTGCTGCCCGCCGCCACTTGGTACGAGAAGCACGACCTGTCGACCACGGACATGCACCCCTACGTGCACTCGTTCACCCCCGCGGTGAACCCGCCGTGGCAGGCCCGCACCGACTTCGACACCTTCCTCGGACTGGCCCGTAAGTTCAGCGAGCTGGCCCGCCCCCACCTCGGCACGCGCAAGGACCTGGTGGCGACCGCGCTGCAGCACGACACCCCGGGCGAGATCGCCCAGCCCGGCGGTGTGGTGCTCGACTGGAAGCGCGGCGAGTGCGAGCCGGTGCCCGGCAAGACCATGCCGAACCTCACCGTGGTCGAGCGGGACTACACCGCGATCGGCGAGAAGTTCGCGGCGCTCGGCCCGCTGGTCGAGAAGCTGGGCCTGCCCGCGAAGGGCATCGCGCTCCACCCCGACCAGGAAGTCGAGGAGCTCAAGCAGCGCAACGGCACGGTACGCGGGGGCCCCGCGGACGGACGGCCGCTGCTCGACACCGCGATCAAGGCGGCGAACACCATCCTCGCCCTGTCCGGCACGACCAACGGACGCCTCGCCACCCAGGGCTTCCACACCCTGGAGAAGCGCACCGGACAGGAGATGGCGCACCTCGCCGCCGAGCACGAGGGCAAGCGCATCACGTACGCGGACACACAGGCCGCCCCCGTACCGGTGATCACCTCGCCCGAGTGGTCGGGCAGCGAGTCGGGCGGCCGCCGCTATACGGCCTTCACGCTCAACACCGAGCACTTGAAGCCCTGGCACACGCTCACCGGACGCCAGCACTTCTTCCTCGACCACGACTGGATGCACGAGCTCGGCGAGGCGCTGATCGTCTACAAGCCACCGCTGGACATGCACCGCCTGTTCGGCGAACCAAGGCTCGGCGTCGACGGCACCAAGGAAGTCACCGTCCGCTACCTCACCCCGCACAACAAGTGGTCCATCCACTCCGAGTACCAGGACAACCTGTTCATGCTGTCGCTCTCGCGCGGCGGCCAGAACATCTGGATGTCCCCGCAGGACGCGGACGCGATCGGCGTGAAGGACAACGACTGGATCGAGGCGGTCAACCGCAACGGTGTGGTCGTGGCCCGCGCGATCGTCTCGCACCGGATGCCGCAGGGCACGGTCTACATGCACCACGCGCAGGAACGCACGGTGGGCGTCCCGAAGACGGAGACCACCGGCAAGCGCGGCGGCATCCACAACTCGCTCACCCGGGTCCTGATGAAGCCCAGCCATCTCATCGGCGGCTACGCGCAGCTCTCCTGGGCCTTCAACTACCTCGGCCCGACGGGCAACCAACGCGACGAGGTCACGGTCATCCGTCGCCGCTCGCAGGACGTGGAGTACTGACATGCGCGTAATGGCCCAAGTAGCCATGGTCATGAACCTCGACAAGTGCATCGGCTGCCACACCTGCTCGGTTACCTGCAAGCAGGCGTGGACCAACCGGACCGGCATGGAGTACGTCTGGTTCAACAACGTCGAGACCCGGCCCGGCCAGGGCTACCCGCGGCGGTACGAGGACCAGGAGAAGTGGCAGGGCGGCTGGGTCCTCAACAAGCGCGGCGCCCTCAAGCTCAAGAACGGCGGCCGGTTCAAAAAGCTCGCGCACATCTTCTCCAACCCGAAGCTGCCGGAGATCAAGGACTACTACGAGCCCTGGACGTACGACTACAAGAACCTCACCGACGCCCCGCTCGGCGACGACTACCCGGTGGCGGAGCCCCGTTCGCTGATCACGGGCAAGCCGATGAAGATCGAGTGGTCCTCGAACTGGGACGACAACCTGGCGGGTGCGGTCGAGCACGGGCCGCAGGACCCGATGGTCGAGAAGGTCCGTGAACAGGCCGCGGAGAAGGTCAAGTTCGCGTTCGAGCAGACCTTCATGTTCTATCTGCCGCGCATCTGCGAGCACTGCCTCAACCCGGCGTGCGTGGCCTCCTGCCCCTCGGGCGCGATGTACAAGCGCAACGAGGACGGCATCGTGCTCGTCGACCAGGACCGCTGCCGCGGCTGGCGGCAGTGCGTGACGGGCTGCCCGTACAAGAAGGTCTACTTCAACCACTCCACCGGCAAGGCCGAGAAGTGCACGATGTGCTACCCGCGCGTCGAGGTCGGTCTGCCCACGGTCTGCTCGGAGACCTGCGTCGGCCGGCTCCGCTACCTCGGCGTCATCCTGTACGACGCCGACAAGGTGACCGAGGCCGCCTCCACGAAGGACGACAAGGCGCTGTACGAGGCCCAGTTGGGCGTGTTCCTCGACCCCGACGACCCCGAGGTCCAGCGGGCCGCCGAGGCCGCGGACATCCCGTACGACTGGATGGAGGCGGCCCGCCGCTCCCCCGTACGCGCGCTGATCAGCAAGTACAAGGTCGCGCTCCCGCTGCACCCGGAGTACCGCACCATGCCGATGGTCTGGTACATCCCGCCGCTCTCCCCCGTCGTCGACGCGCTCACCGAGACGGGCCACGACGGTGAGGACGCGGACAACCTGTTCGGCGCGATCGACACCCTCCGTATCCCCCTCGAATACCTCGCGGAGATCTTCACGGCCGGCGATATCGCCCCCGTGCGGTCCTCCCTGAACAAGCTGGCGGCGATGCGCTCGCACATGCGGGCCATCAACCTCGGTGACGTGCCCGACCATACGATCGCCGATTCGGTGGGCATGAGCGCGCAGGAGATCGAGGAGATGTACCGGCTCCTCGCGATCGCCAAGTACGAGGACCGCTACGTGATCCCGACCGCGGCCGTCGGCGACGCGAAGGCCCTGGAGGAGTCCGCGGTCCCCGACACCTGCTCGCTGGACCACGAGGGCGGTCCCGGCATGGGCGGCGACGGGCCCTTCGGCCAGGACTCCGGCTCCGGCAAGAAGCAGCTGCCGCTGGTCTCGATCGAGAACTTCCACGCGGCCCGCAAACGCCAGACCTCCGACGAAGAACCGGCCGATGTGAGGGAGCAGCAGTGAAGCACGCGGTCCTCTACCAGGCAGCTTCACTCTGCCTTTCGTACCCCGACGACGAGTTCCGCGCCCGCCTGCCGCTGCTGCGTCAAGCCGCCCCGCAGTTGCGGGACTTCCTCGACTTCGCCGACGCGACGGACCCCACCGAACTCGCCGCGCACTACGTCAAGGTCTTCGACTTCAAGAACCGGCACAGCCTGTACCTGAGCTGGTGGCGCGACGGCGACACCCGGCGGCGCGGCATGACCTTGGTCGGCTTCAAGCAGGTGTACCGCGAGCACGGTCTGGAGTTCTCCGACGAGGAGCTGCCGGACTTCCTGCCGGCGGTGCTCGAATTCTCGGCGCAGGTCGACGCCCGGCTGCTGCTCGAATTCCGCCCGGGCCTCGAACTGTTGCGCCTCGCCCTCACCGATCACGGCACGCCCTACGCGAGCGTGCTCGATGCCGTCTGCCGCACGCTGCCCGGCCCGTCCCCCAAGGACAAGGCGGCCGCGATGGCGATGGCCAAGTGCGGACCGCCCATCGAAACCGTAGGCCTCGAACCCTTCACGCTCGTGGGAGAGCCGTCATGAACACGCTCCTTTGGGGGGTCCTGCCGTACGTCGCCGTCGCGCTCCTGATCGCGGGCACGTTCTGGCGCTTCAAGTACGACAAGTTCGGCTGGACCACCCGCTCCTCGCAGGTCTACGAGTCGAAGCTGCTCAACATCGCCTCGCCGATGTTCCACTACGGGCTGCTCTTCGTGCTCGTCGGACATCTGATGGGTCTGTTCATCCCCGAGTCCTGGACCGACAAGGTCGGCATGGACGAGCACCTGTACCACCAGATGTCGCTGTACGGCGGCACGGCGGCGGGTGTGCTCGCGGTGCTCGGTATCGCGCTGCTGCTCTACCGGCGCCGCACCAACACCCCGGTCTTCAAGGCGACCACGGCCAACGACAAGGTCATGTACCTGGTGCTGCTCGCCGCGATCGTGATGGGCATGTGGGCCAAGCTCACCAACTCCAGCCCCTCGCACGGCTACGACTACCGTCTGACGATCGCGCCCTGGGCCCGCTCCCTGTTCACCTTGCAGCCCGACGTGGACAAGATGGTGGGCGTCCCGCTCACGTACCAGATCCACGCCGTCATCGGCCTGCTGCTGTTCGCCCTGATCCCGTTCACGCGCCTGGTGCACATGTTCAGCGCGCCCGTGCAGTACCTGTTCCGCCCGTACGTGGTCTACCGCAGCCGGGACGAGACGCAGCTGGGGTCGCGCAAGGAGCGGCCGGGGTGGGAGCGGACGAAGTCGTAGCGTCCGTCAACGGGGCGTCTGCGCGGACTGGTTGAGATGCTCCCGTACGGGCCCGGTGTCGCCCGGGAGTGCGCGGCGGTGCCTGACCGGGGACAGGATCAGGGGCAGTCCGCTCAGGCAGAGGCAGACGGCGCCGGACCACAGGGCCGCGCGCAGGGAGACGTACTCGCCGATGAGGCCGGACAGGGCCCCCGCGACGGCCATCGCGCCCATCAGCATGAAGCGGAAGGTGGCGTTCATCCGGCCGAGCAGCGGTGCGGGGGTCAGGCGCTGGCGCAGGCTGACGCCGAGCACGTTGCCCAGGCCGGTCGTGAGGGTGAACAGAAGCCACGCGCCCGATGCCACCCACAATCCCGCGCCGCGGTCGATGAGCGGCACGAGGAGCCCCACCGGCGCCACGCACAGGTTCACCAGGGCGAGGCAGCGGCCGAAGCCGAACCGGGCGGCGAGCGGGCGGGCGCACCAGGCGCCGAGGAAGATCCCGACTCCGCCGATGGCCCAGTACACGCCCAACAGACCTGCGGACAGGTGGAGTTCGCGGGCGAAGAGCACCGGCAGCATCGTGTTGATCATGACGCCGCCGAGGTTGCTGAGGGTGCCGGTGAGGGCCAGGGCGCGCAGTTCGGCGTCGCCCAGGACATGCCGCAGGCCTTCGGCGATCTGGGTACGCAGGCTGGTAACCGGCTCGGGTCCGGCTTTCCGTACGGGCTCGTCGTCCGTGCTCTTGAGCCGCATCAGCCGGAACCCCGCAATCAGGTAGCCCACGGCCGCGCAGGCCAGCGCCACCGGCGCGCTGAGGAACTGCACGAGGCCGCCGCCGGCGCCCCGTCCCGTGATACTGCCGGCCGCCTGCAGGCTGACGAGCGCCGCGTTGGCCGGCACGAGGGAGTCGGGGCCGACGACGCGAGGCAGGGTGCTCTGCGCGGTCACGTCGAAGAAGACCGTGCAGACACCGTCGAGCAGGACCACCGCGCACAGCTGCCCGAACGTGAGCACATCGAGCCACCACGCCAGCGGTACGGACACCAGCAAGGTGCCCCTGCACAGGGCCGCGACGACCAGGACCTTGCGGTGCGCAAGGCGGTCGACCCACGCGCCCGCGGGCAGTCCGATCACCAGGAACGCCAGCGTGCCGAGGGCGGCGAGGAGACCGACCTGGCCCGCGCTCGCGTCCAGGGCCAGGAGGGCGAGCAGGGGGACGGCGACGTAGGAGACGTTCATGCCGAGGACGCTCAGGGCGGAGGCGGAGAACAGCGTGCGGAAGTCGCGGATCCGCCACGGGGAAAGGGTGGGCATGACCAGCACGGTGCCCCGGCGTCGCTGGCCTGTGCCAATGTTTTAGTCTGAGCTGAATCTGAGCAGGGTCGGCGGTGGACCCTCGGAGGGCGGGCGCATGCTGGAGATCGAGTTCTCGGCCGAGGACGTGGCCCGCACCCGCTTCTCGATCTCCCCGCTCTGGGAGGTCGTCGCCGGCGTACGGATCCTGCTCGGCGCGGACGAACAGCATCTGCACCGGACCTGGACCGCGCAGGTGCGGTCCAGGATCGCCGCCGCGCGCCTGGACCTGACCCCGCTCGCGGCGCTCGTGCCGCCGGGAACCAGCTCGGTCCCCGGCTTCCTGACGCCGCCGCCGACCACCCCCGGCCCCTCCCTCGACGTCGAACTCGCCACGCTGCGCGCCACTGCGCCGGAACGGCTGCGCGCCGGGCCCTCGCAGGCGCAGCCCGGTGTGCGGGCGCTGCGCGCGGACCCGGAGCGCGGTCTGGGCCGGCTGGCCGATCTGATCTCCGCGTACTGGGAACTGGCGATGGCGCCGTACTGGCCGCGCATCCTCGGCCTCCTGGAGGCCGACATCCAGTACCGCGCCCGGCGCTTCGCCGAGGGCGGCACCCGGCGCCTCTTCGAGGACCTGGACCCCCAGCTGTCCTGGGATTCCGGCACCCTGCACGTCAGGCACCGGTTCCTGCACGGGGTGCGACGGCTCGACGGACGGGGGCTGCTGCTCGGGCCGTCGGCCTTCGTCTGGCCTCGGGTGTTCTGGACGACGGACATGGTGGACCAGCCGACGCTGCGTTATCCGCCGCGCGGCGTGGGAGAGCTCTGGTCGCCGCGCCCCGACCCCGAGTCCGCCACCCTTGCCAAGGTCCTCGGAGCGTCCCGCGCCCGCCTCCTCACGGAACTCACGTCCCCCGCCTCCACCACCGACCTTGCTCTGCGCACGGGCCTCACCCCGGGCGGAGTCTCCCAACACCTGTCCGCGCTACGGGAGTCCGGCCTGGTCTCCGCCCACCGCGCGGGCCGCGTGGTGCTGTACGCGCGCACACGGATCGCGGAGGACTTGGTCGCGGGGGCGGAGGGGCGGCGGCC
>NZ_JAAKZW010000155.1 GCF_011044995.1 Streptomyces mesophilus
ACCCAGGCAGTCCTTGCCCTCGCCCGACGGCGCGTGAATGTCTTGTGGGCTTTGCTCCGTGACGGACGGTGCTACGAGGCAATACCACCCGTCACAGTCGCAGCTTGACAACGAGATTAGGAATCGTAGGCGATCAGTGACCTGGTGATGGGTGCGCCGATGGTGCGGTTGTGCCAGATTGCGCAGGTCATCGCTAGGATCCGCTGGGCTACTCGGACGCCGACGCCTTCGATGCTGCGGCCGCCGTGCTGTTCGAGGTCGAGTTGGCCCTTGAGGGTGTCGTTGACCGACTCGATCAGCTGTCGCACGGTTTTGAGCTGGGCTTCTCCTGGCCGTGGGGTGCCGCGGTTGCGGTAGGAGGGCCGCAGCAGACTCACCCCGCGAGCGGTCAGGAACCGGTCGAGTTCGGCGGCGATGTAGCCCTTGTCGGCCAGGATCAACAAGCCTGGCCGGGCGGCGGCAAGTTCGGGCTCGGCGTCGAGCAGGGCGGCCAGCACCTGCCGTTCGTCGACCTTCGGATCGGCCAGGGCCCAGGTGACGGGGAGACCACCTGGCGTGCACACCAGGTGCAGCTTCAGGCCCCAGTAGAAGCGGGAGTGCGAGCGGCAGTAGCCGTAACCGGCCCAGCCGGCCAGATCGGAGCGGCGCACGGTCTCCCGGGAACGGGCGCATTCGACGGGTGTGGAGTCCACGATCCACACATCGTCCAGCCACAGGTCGCAGTCCGCGGCCAGCGACCGGATGGCCCGTTTGACCAGCGGAAGAGCCGCTCGTAGCCGCTTGTTGTAGGCCGGCCGTTGCGGCAGGTACGGGAACATCCGGTGCAGGTGAGCGTGGGCGAAGCGCAGCCAGCGGGCCTCACAGTGAAAGCCCAGCACGGCTTGGGCCACCGCCAGCGTCACCAGCTCGGCGTCGGTCAGCAGGGGCGGACGCCCACGCCACCGCGGGGTCTTCAAACGGTCATCGACATGCACGTACAGTGCCGTCAAGAGGGTGTCTAAATCGGTCGTCACAACCCGATGTTGGACACCCTCCCCTCGTCTGAGAACCCCGAAATCGGAACTACTCGTCTAGGTGTGCTGCCCGGGGGCGTTGGTGACAGCGGGGTGGTCTTGCATGGGTGAGGGCCTTCTGGGTTCGGTGTGAATTGCGACATCGACGCCGAATGTCAGGAGGCCCTCATGGTCCACCGTAATGCCCCGTTGCCGCCGACTGGGGGCTGCGTCTGACTCGGTGCGTGGTTGAGGAAGGCTGGCCGCTGCACCAGGCTGCGGAAAGTTCCAGGTCAGCCACACCACCGCAGCCCGCTGGGCCAGCCGCTACCGACAACTGGGCAAGGACGGAATGTGTGACCGATCCAGCCGCCCGCACCACCAACCGCGCCGTACGCCGGCCGCCATCGAAGCGCAGGTCATACGGCTGCGACAGGAACATCGCATCGGGCCCCTGCGGCTGGCCGTCCGCTGCCGCATCGCCGCCTCGACGACGCAGCGGATCCTGGCCCGCCACCAGTTGCCTGCCCTGGCCACCCTGGATCGGGCCACCGGCGAGCCGGTCCGCCCCTACGAGCGGGCCCGGCCGGGCGAGCTGGTCCACATCGACGCGAAGAAACTCGGCCGCATCCCGGACGGCGGCGGCCACAAAACCCTCAGCCGCGCGGCGGGACGCAAGAACCGCAGCAACGCCGTCGTCGCACCTCGCCCACGAGCCGGCCGACGAGGCCCACGACGAAGGGCGGACCCACAAGGGTCCGCCCTTCGTCGTGGGACACCCTCGTGCTGGCACACGATGTGGGTGTCAGTCGGACCACTCTGCTGATGGAAGTTGGAGTCCGCAGCACATTCCGGGTGGCTCGTTCATCCCGACATTCCCTAGGTAGGGAGCGTTGCACGTCTGGGCATTCACATCAAGCAAACAAGGGCTGCCCCTGCATCAACTAGACCCTGTTGCCCAAATGGGCAACAGGGTCCGATGCCTCGGGTGCGTTGTCCCAGGTCAAGCGGCTGACGCCGCCTCACTCCCACGCGGCGTCAGCCCGCGTCAGAATGCAGTTGGGCCGTAGATGAATCAATCCCGCCCCCAGTGGCCACCAACACCCCCTGACGTTGGGCCACTAGGGCACCATGGCGTGCACATAACCGGGTGCCTGGCAGCGCCCGGGAGTGGCATGGAGTTCGCAGCCGGTGGGGTCGCTGTACGCCACCGCCTCATCATCCGGGAGTACCCATGAACGAGCACCCACGCGCACCCCGCTCCGCCCTCTGCGTCGAAACGGGCACGCCGATACGCCTCAACGGTGCAGAGGCCTCCGTCGTCATCATCGTCGTCATCGCGGCCGTCGCCTTGACTCTCGCCGGAACGCCAACCCTCGTCGCCCTGGAGATCCTTACCGGCACCGGGATCGTTGGTACCTATCTCGCCCGTCGCGCGCCGCTGGCGCCGAGCGCACTCTGAGCGAGAGCGGCATGGGACGCCAAGAGAAGCCCGTCGTAACTGCCAACAAGGCCCTTAGCCAGCTGGCAGTTTGGCTCCGCCACCAACGCAGCACGGCTGAGCTGTCGTACTCCGAGCTTGCGGCAGCGACCGAATACTCCGCGACGACCCTCCAAAGGGCGACCACAGGAGAACGAATCCCTCGCCTGCAGGTGGTGGAGTCCTACGCCCGTGCATGCGGCGCTGATGTAGTCGTAGGCCGCGATCTATGGCGGGACGCCCGCTGGATGGAGCACTGCAACCTCTCCCCCACTCGGCGGCCGCACGTTCCGCCGCCTGAGCTGATCACTGAACCGGCAGACCTGTTGGAGGCCTTGCGCGAGGTCTACTACAAGGGCGGAGCAATACCGGTCGCGGAAATGGAACGCCGAGCTGGTCTCGGCCGGCTACCCCGCAGCACGGTGCAGCGAATGCTCCGCGGCCGAGCAACGCTGGAACTCGCCCAGTTCATGATCTTCCTTGAGATCTGTGGCATCCCAGAAAGGGAACTTCCTGTCTGGCGCCAGACTTGGATGAGGGCATGGCGTTACAGAGCGAGAGAGAGCCCCGACGAAGGCGGCCACGGAGCGTCTCCGGCGATCAGCGTGGAGGTGACAGACCTGCTCTCCGACAGGATCAGGAACCTCCAAGCTGAACTCGATATGCGGCGGGAGGAGTTGGTTGTGCAGCGTCGTCTTCACCAGCAGCGTCTTGAGCAGATAGCTGTCGAGACTCTGGGAGGATGCGGCCCTTCCTGGGGCTAGGACTGCTGACCCTGCTCGCTGAGGGCGTGGATGGTTTCCTGATCGCCGTTCGCGCCCTACGACAGCAGGAATCCGCACGAAGAGCTGTTCGCAACCGGGGTGACCCGGGGGAGTGACACGGTGACCTCGTGGCGGGCTACCTCGCGCACGAGACCGCGTGCACGCTTCGGGACATCGGTGACTTCGCCGGCGCCCAGTGCGAGTTCAAGCGCTCGGTCCGCACCTGTAAGGCCACGGCGTACGCCAGAGCGCACGCGGTCACCCTGGGATACCTGGGGGCTGTGCAGGCCCGGACGGACGGAGTCGAGGCAGCCTGCGCGACCGGGCACTGGACGCGATGGAGGGGGTGCAGTCCCGGCGGGCACTGGACACGGTCACCACCATGCGCCGAACGATCAGCCCGTTCCGTTACCGCGGGATTCCCGCAATCGCGGATCTGGAAGTCAAAACGGCCGCCGTCTTGCGCCAGGTAGCGTGACCGGAGCATGACGAGGGGGACCTGAGACGAGATCCCTGACTGACCACCGAGGAGGGGCCGTCCATGTCCGAATCCGCGCAGGGTTACATGCTGAAGCCGATCGCCACCGTCGTCAGCGAGCGCACGGAAGTGAGTGACGACTACTGGGGCGGCGTGAAGTCGATCATCCGGCTGAACGCGGACCAACCGCTGTCCACCCTTGAGGGGGTGGAGGAGTTCTCTCACCTCGAGGTTGTCTGGAAGTTCCACAAGGCCAGCCCCGACGATGTGCATCTCGGGGCGCGTCATGCCCGCAACGACCCGCAGTACCCCAAGACGGGTACGTACGCACACCACAACCACCGGCACCCAGCACAGATCGCCGTTTCCCATCCCCGGCTGCTCAAGATCGAGGGCCGCGATCTGCACGTCGAAGACCTTGACGCCGTAGATGGCACGCCAGTGCTCCATCTCGTGGCGTACTTCAAGGAAATGGGCCCCCGCGGCGAAGTCACACAACCGACATGGCCGACCGAGATGCTGGGTGACTACTGGACTGAGCCGAAGGCCCAGCAGTAGCTCGCGCGCCCAATGAACTCCCGGCCGAAGATGGAGGCCAGCAACGTGCACCCGGTCCGCCTCAGCAGCCAGCGCCTGGAGCTCCGCGAGTTCACGATTGATGACGTAGACGCCGTGCTGGCGATCTACGGAAACGTCGAGGTGGCAGAGCACATGTCGTTCGAGCCACGCTCGCGCGAGCAGGTGGCGGATGTCATCGTTCGGTCGATCGCTGCGTCCCGGAGCACCCCACGCGGCGAGTACGCGCTCGCGGTGCAGGAGAGCGATACGAAGGAGCTGATCGGGTTCGCCCGCCTGGCAATCGACCCCCATCAGCACCAGGCAGCCACCATCGGCTTTGCCCTGCGCCCCGATACGTGGGGTGTCGGCTACGGCCAGGAGACGGTGCGCCTGCTGCTGGAACTCGGGTTCGCCGAGCTTGAGCTGCACCGCATCTGGGGCGCACGCTCGCCGGCGAATGCGGCTTCCGCCAAGACCATGGCCCAGGCTGGCATGGCGGAGGACTACACCTTGCGCGAGCACATCCAGAAGGCCGGTAAGTGGCGTGACTCGGTCGTGCACACGATCCTGCGCCACGAGTGGTAGCCCATCCAGCACGCGCAGCAGAGCGTCCGATCGCGGTCGAGTTTCAGGTCCATCAGCAGCTCCAAGGTCTCGTCAGGCAGCAGCCTGGTGCGATGCGCAGGTGAGGCAATGGCCGGTGCCTTCGGGGTGGGCGCGGCGCCGGCTGGGCCCGGTGCAGGTGCGGCAGAACGGCCAGTCGAGGCAGGCGGGGCACAGGTTGCTGTCGGGTGCGGGGCCTGGATGTCCGCAGCCGGCGCACTCGGGCAGCACGCGCAGGGTGAGGGCTTCGGCGACGGTGCGGTCCGCGGCGGTCCACTCGGCGCGCGGCGCGGGGTGCTCACGGGCGGGTGCGCTCGCGGGCGGTGGTGTGGTGCGTGCGGTGCACAGGCGAGCGGCGATGATCGCGCCGACGGAGGTGAGGACCGGCTCGGGCAGTGGCCAGCCGGTGATGATGTGCTCCAGTTGCTCGAGGGTCCATCCGTCGCGCAGCATCTCGGTGACGACCTGGCCCTGGTCGTGCAAGGCCTGTCCGGTGAGCAGGAGTTCGGGGCGTCGGGCGCCGATGGCGAGCAGCACCTGAATACCGAGGGCATTGCCGTCCGTCCGTCCCGTTTCCGTCTCGCGCGGGCGCGCGGTACGGACGGACGGATGGGGGTTGGTCTTCTGCTTGTTGGTCTTCTGCTTGTTGGTCTTCTTGAGCCTGGTGTTCTTAGTTGCCGGTTCAGCCTGTGCAGGTTCAGCCTGTGCTGGATAACCCGTTTTAGGTTCTGACCTGGGGGTTCTTCGCGGCTCGGCGGTGGGCGTGTCCAGGAGGTCGTAGAGGTGGGCCGGCATGTCGGTGATGGCGTAGACGGCGTCGGCGAGGGTGCCGTCCGGGCGGCGTGCGCGTTCGCGGGTCAGGTAGCCGTGCTGCTCGAGTTCTTTCAGCCCGCTGGCGACGGCTTCGCGTCCCTCGCGGCCGCGGCGCGCGAGTTCACTCACGGTGATGCACCAGCCGTCGCGGTGGGTGGAGATCAACCCGAAGATCCCTTTGGCCTTGAAGCTCAACCGCGGGTCGCGGAACAGGGCATTGGAGATCTGCGTGAAGTGGTCCGCGGCCATCGCGCCGCGCTGGACGCCGTGCCCGAAGCCGCTCATCGTGCGCTGCCCTCACTGGCGGCATCGTGCGAGGCGCTGGCGGACCGCGGAGGGACTGCCGGGTGCAGTCGGGCAACGGCTGCGGCGCTGAACCGCAGGACTGACGCGAGGCTCATGGGTTTCAGTGCACGGGGCAGCCCCGACCAGAACCCCGGCCGCGTGCCCCGACCACGCGTCACGATCCGGTGACGTCGCACGCCGAGGTCGCTGGTCGGGGCGACCGACGCGCACCCCACCGCCAACAGGCCCTCAGCCGAGTCAGTTTGCGCATCCTGCGCACCGGCCTGTGCTCGGCGGGCCGTGTGCACCGACGGCTGCGCAGCTGAGTCGGACACGTTGATGTCCGGCTGCGCAGTGCCTCTGCTGTGGCGTCCGGTGTGCGCTGCGCACGCCGCTGCGCAGCGGTCCGCACCCTGTGCAGTGGCGCGTGGGTTGTGATGCGCGGTGCGGTACTGCGCATCGGTCGCGATGGCTCGGCTGGCGCTTCGCACCCCCTGATTGGTGATCACCAGGACTGCCGGGACGGTGCACCCCGTCCTATGCGGCGGGTGTGGGGCGGAGGCAGACCGGGCGGCGGCCTGAGCAGGGTAGTCGGGGTACTGGTCGGGCCGACCACTACCCCGACCAGTGTTTTGTGGCCGTCTCGTGATGCCGGTCGGGGGCGACTGGTCGACGGTCTGGTCGGGGTGCGCGGGTCTTCTCGAGGTCAGCAACAGACTTTTCTGACCTGGGAGTTCGCATGAGTCCTGCAGACAAAGCCCGGGAAGGCGACGGATCGCCTCCCACGGCTGCGGGGGCGGTCCTGCACACGATGTACCGCCGGGTGCGGCTGACCCGCCTGGTCGTGCTGGGCGCGCTCGCGACCGGCCCGCTCGCGCTCACGGTGGCGGTGATGTCGCCCTCGTCGACCGTGTCGGCCGCGCCGAAGCCCACGCCGGTGAAGCTGCCCGTCGCGCCTGCGGATCCGTCGGGGTACGCCGAGGTGTTCCTCGCCGCGTGGCTGCGCAGCGGCGGCAAGGACGCGGATGCGCAGGCGCGCGTTGCGCAGGCGATGGCCCCGTCCGTCGCGTTGCCGGGTCCGGTCGCGGATGCGCAGCCGGTGCGCGATGTGCATGCGGTGCGCAGTGCGCAGCATCGCGATGGCCGTTGGTCTGTGACGGTGGCTGCGCAGTACCCGGACGGAACGGTGCGCTACTTCGCAGTGCCCGTCGTCGCCGACAAGAGCGGCGGCGCGTTCGCGGTGGAGGAGGCGCCCGGCCGAGTCGCTGGTCCGGTGACCGCCGAGGTGGCCGCTTCTGCGTACGGGGTGTCGCTGCCGTCCGACAGTGAACTGACCCGCACCGCGGGCGAGTTCCTCAAGGCGTATCTGTCCGGCGAGGGGCAGGTCGACCGGTACCTCGCACCGGGGCTCTCACTGGATGGGGTGACTTCGGCCGGCTACAAGGAGGTCCAGGTCCAGGAGGCTACGGCCGACATCGATGCGGCTGCCGCCGAGCAGGTGCCTGCGGATGGCACGAAGGTCCGCCTCCTTGTTGAGGTGACCGCGACCGACGCGTCCGGTGAGTGGCCGTTGTCGTACGAGCTGGAGATGTCGACGCGGGCGGGCCGCTGGGAGGTTGCCGCGCTGCTGTCCGGGGCGACGGGCACGGGCGGTGACGGATCGTGAACGGCGTTCTCCTCGCCGGTCCGCTGCAGAACCTGGGCGACACCTTCATCGAGATGCTCAAGGACTGGGGCTCCGCGGCCCTAGTCGCGATCTTGATCGTCATCGTCGCGCTCGAGGCAGGCCGACGGATGTCCATCAAGGCAGGCATCGGCGCCCTCCTCCTGATGATCATCGCGCTCGGTCTGTACGCAGCCCGCAACGACCTCGCTGGCATGTTCGAGACGGAGATCAAGGAAGCCGGCACCGAGGGTGCGCCTGCGGTGATCGCTCCCCCGGTCGCGGGAACGGGTACGGCACCCGACAGCGGTGGTGCGCTGTGAGCGCGGAGGCCGCGCAGCGGGTGGGCCGCTTCTACACCGCGGCGCGCCGCCACCCGTGGGTGCTGGGCAAGATCGGCGATTTCCGGTTGTGGTTCGGCCCCTACAACCCGGCGCAGATCGCTGTCGCGGTCCTCGGCGCCCTGCTGCTGATCATGACGGTGTCGTGGTGGACCGCACTGGGCCCACTCCCTCTTGTCACTTGGCTGTTGGCGATCTGGGCGGTACGCCGCCCTCGCATCGCCGGCCGCGCTCCGCTCGCCGCAATCGGCGGCTGGGTGACGCTCTGGTGCAAACCCGCCGGCGGGCAGATCGGCGGGAAGCCCGCCCGGGACAAGCGGCCGCAACCGCTGCTGGGCGGGTTCGTCATCGAAGACCTCCCCTCCCCCACATCCGGTGACCGGCGCCGTCCCCGTCGCCGTACGACTCCCGTACGTCCGGTGCGCCCTGAGCGCCCCCAGCGCCGTGCGGCCACCAGTTCGCGGCCGCCACGCCCGCGCCCTGACCGGCAGCCACGGCCCGCGGGCCAGGCTCCGCGCCGCGCACCGAATGCGGCCGGCCCGTCGACCGGGCCGGTGTCGTCCGTGCAGCGGCTCGCGGCCCGCGCGGCCGCCCTGTCGAAGGAGCGTGCCTCGTGAGGGTGCCGATCCGGCACATCGCCGGTCATCTGGTGTGGTCCACGCACGGCACGGTGTGGGCGGTCTACCGGCTGCACCCCGACCCGGATGAGACGGGTGAGGGCGAGGAGATGGTGCAGGGCACCTATGTGCCGGCCGCCGTTCGCGAGCAACTGCTGGGCCGGGTCACGCACTTGGTGCGCTCGCTGTCCGGCGCGCCCAGGTTGTTCGGGTTGTGTGCGCAGGTCGACCCGGGTGAGGTCGCCATGGCCATGGTCGACGGTGTGGACCCGGATGCGGCGCAGTTGACGCCGGACGGGGTGCATCCGTGGGTGGAGAGTGTCGAGGCGGCGCTCAGTGTCCTGGAGTACCAGGAGATGCACCGCCGCACCCTGTGGCTCGCGGTGCCGCTCAAGGCCGAGGGACGCGGGCTGAACGTGTCGGCGGCTGCGGGCGCGGTGTGGGCGGAGCTGTCCACCTCGCTCGGCATGCGCGCCAAGCCGGTCCATCGTGACGAGGTCGCCTCCTACCAGGAGCAGGCCGCCCAGGTGGAGGCGCAGCTGTCGGGTGCGATCCCGTTGCGGCCGGCGCGGCCGGCCGAGGTGGTGTGGATGGTGCAGCACGCCATCCACCGAGGCCTGGCCGAGCCGCTGCTCGCCGACGCGGAGGCAAGCGGGCTGTATGGCGGGCAGGTCCGCGGGGGCACGTTGCGCTCGCCGAGCTATGCCGAGCTGGGGCAGGTCCGTATCGCCGAGGGCGGCACCGGCCCCACCTCGGACGAAGACCTGGAGGTGGTGGACCGCCGTAAGTCGGCTCGCGGGCGGGCCAAGCAGGGCGCGAAGTCGTCGCCGCTGGTGCGCCGGTGGCTGGAGGTGGAGACCCAGCAAGGAACCGGATTCCAGGCCCACTTGGCGCTGGCCGAGTGCCCGCCGGCCGTGGCCGCCGACAGTGCGGACCTGTTCGCGCAGCTGGAGGTGCTGGAGTACCCGGTCGACTACGTCATCGACCTCACGCTGGTGGAGGCGGAGAAGGCCAAGGCGCAGGTGCAGCGCAAGCGCACCGAACTCGTCGACCAGGCCGACCAGTACGACGCCCGCCCCACCGGCATGCCGTCCTCGCTACTGCAGGCCGCCAAGGATTTGGGCGAGCTCGACGCCCGTCTGTCGCGGACATCAGTCGAGGTCGAGGTGCAATCCGTGACCTCCCTGACGGTGTGGGGGCCGACCGTGGAGCTGTGTGACGCACGGGCCCGGTCCCTTGCGGCGCTGCTGGGCAAGCTCGACTACCGGGCGGTGCGCCCGACCGGTCTGCAGGAAGCGCTGTTCACCCTCGCCCTGCCGGCGACGGTGCGACCGCAGGCGGTCAAGGAGTTCACCCAGCATCAGCTCAGCGAGGACTGGGCGATGGGCGGGGCGTTCACCACGATCGAGATCGGCGACCCGAACGGCCAGCTGATCGGCTTCGATCTGGACTGCGGCACCGCCCGCCCCGTGATGATCAATCTGGCGAACGCGCCGCGCTCGGACGCCTCCGCGAGCTTCGGGATCGTCGCCGACCCCGGCGGCGGCAAAAGCGTCATGGAAAAGCTCCTCACCATCGGCGTGGTCGACCGTGGTGAGCGGGCGATCTGCATCGACCGCACCCCGCTCAAGGAGTGGGCGACGTTCGCGCGATCCGCCGCGACGGGCCGCTGCCAGATCATCGACGTGGTCGACGCCGAGCTGTCCATCGACCCGCTGCGGATCTTCGCCGGGCATCCGCAGGCCTCGCACTACGCGCTGAGCTACCTGACGCTGCAGATGGTGATCGGGCCGATGAGCTCGCAGGGTGGCGTGCTGCACCGGGCGGTCGAAATGGCCGCCGCATCGGCGCAGCCGTCTATGCGGCTCGTACTCGATGCCGTTGAGCAGATAGCAGGCCAGGGCGGATCGCTCGGCGACACCGCCGCCTCACTACGCACCATGCTCGACATCGTCGCGCACAACCCCCTCGCCGCCATGATCTTCGACCCGGCGCTGCCGGTGGTCCGGCTCGACCAGCACATGACCTCGGACCTGATCGTGTTCACCACCACCGGGCTGACCCTTCCGCCCAAGGAGGCGTTCGGGAACATCGAGGTCCTGCACCAGCAGCCACTCGAGGCACTGATCGGCCGGGCAGTTCTCTACCTGATCGCGGCGATCTCGCGGCAGGTCGCATTCAGCGACGCGAACCGGTTCTGCGCGCTGGCCGCAGACGAGTTGTGGTGGCTCACCAACTCCGCCGAAGGCTCCGCGCTCGTCTCCGAGTTCCTGCACGACGGCCGCAAGCACGGCGCCGGCCTGATCGCCGCCGCCCAGGACGAGGAGGAACTCGGCCCGGACCGGGGCCTGATGGCGTATCGCGCCCTGGGGCGGATCACCGACAAGAAGCGCGCCCGCCGGGCGCTGGAGTTCATCGGCCTCGACCCCGACAACAAGGAACTTGTGGAGCTGGTGACCACCAAGCTCTCCCCCGTCCGGCGCGGCCCGAACGGGACACCGCTGAAGAACAACCCCCGCGCCGGCGAAGTCCTGTTGACCGGCCCGCGGATGAACACCGGCCGCATCAAGGTCGCCATCCCCCCGGTCACGCGGATCGCCGACAGCATCAAGACCACCCCCGAAGAGACCACGGCAACGCGATCCCCGCGCCACGCGGCGCCCGGCGCAGCCCACCGGCCGGCCGGGACGCGCCTGGAGAAGGAGGGCGCACGATGAGCACCCGTATCGGGGACCGGACGCGGAGCCGTGCGATCGGCCTCGCTGTCGCCGCGGTCGCGGCCGCCGCGCTGACGGTGGCCGGCATGGTCGGGCTCGGGGTGCCGGACGGCTGGTGGCCCACCGCCGGGCAGGCCTTCGCCTCGTCTACGCCCCAGGCAAGCGGCAACGCGGATGATCCGTGTGCCCTGATCGTCGGCCCGGCCCGCGACTACTGCACGCGCGGAGCGTTGCAAAGCGCCGCACCCGCGCCGGAGTTCACCGCGGTTGACGCCTGGATGCTGCTGCCGCCCGCCGCCGGCATCGCAGCGCTCAGCGTGTACCGGATCCGCACCGCTCCGCGGAGGCCGTGATGTGGCGCCCGGACAAGGGAACATGGCGCACCGTACGGCACGTCGCGGTGCTCACCGTGGTGTTCCTGATCGTCAACACCCAGGTGGCATACGCCGCAGGAAGCGGATCCGGCGGAGACCTTCTCTCCCCGCTGAACGTGACCACGTCCGAGGGTGTGCCGATCAATGGCTACGAGCTGCACGCGGACGGCGGGTCCCTCGTCGACTTCAGCAGCCAGTTCGCGTCGATGGCCTTGTCCGGGCTGTTCTCCCTCATCCAGGTCCTGGTCGGACTCGGCTGCTGGGCCGTGGAGTTCGCGTTCCGCTTCCCGCTGATCAGCATGCTGGCCGAGCCCGCGCAGCAGATCGCCGACGTCTACAACGACATCGTCGTCGACACCCTCGGCCTCAAAGGGCTGATGCTTGCGTGGGCGTTCGTGTTCGGACTGATCCTGTTCGTGCGCGGCAAGGTCGGCAAAGGCCTCGGCGAGATCGGTCTCACGCTGGTGATCGCAGCGTTCGCCGCGTCCATGTTCGTACGCCCCGACTACCTCCTGGCAGAGAACGGTCCCCTCGCCCAGAGCCAGCAGGCAGCCGCCGAAGTCGCACACACCGCGGTCGGCAACTACAACTGGGGCGGCCACATCACCGCCGAGGAACTCGACGAGTGCTCCACCTCCACCGGCGCTGCCGAACAGACGTGTGAACAGCGCCGCGGCGACGAGAAGATCATGCCGTCCGAGGTGGCCCGGCCGCTCCAGGACGCCACCACCAACGCGCTGGTCGTCAAGCCGTACATGCTGCTCCAGTACGGCCGGATCCTCGACCCGTCCAAGCCTGCCGACCGTAAGGCGTATGCCCTGCATCTGAAGTGGGTGGTCGGCGGCTACGACAAGGACCAAGTTCCCGAAGGCGACGACCCCTGCAGCCTGATCTATGGGCCAGCGAAGAAGTACTGCCAGGAAGGCAACGTCGGCGACGGCTCACCGAAACTGCCGGAGCTCACCCCGGGCGGGGAACTCCTGGACACCGTCAGCCCGGTCATCAGTGACGAGGACGGCCAGTTCCAGGTGTTCCTCAAGGACCTGGAGAAGGCCGGCCCGGTCGGCAAAGCGGCCGCCGCCTACGCGAAGGAGGCGGACTGGTGGCGGGTCTGCTCCGCGCTGCTGCTGCTCTTCGCCGTCCTGATGATCACCGCAATCCTGCTGTCGTCGGCGATGACGCTGCTCGGCGCCGAGGGCGCCGACATCGGCGCCGCCACGATGGGCGGCATCACCTTCGTGTGGGGCATGCTGCCCGGCCCGAACCGGCAGGTGATCTGGAAGTGGCTCGCCCTGTTCGCGGTGTCGGTGGCGGCCATGTTCGCGGTCTGTATGTTCCTGCCGCTGTTCGGCATGGCCATCGACACCGCGCTCACCAAAGGCCCCGACCTGGTGGCCGAGCGGATCCTGCTCCTCGATGTGCTCGCGTTCCTGGGGCTGGTGTTCCACCGGTGGATCATGGCGCGGATCTCGCAGATGGGCCGCTCCATGGCAGTGCGGATGCGGTTCGCGAAAGTCGGCGGCACCCATCTGCCCGGCGACACCTCCGAGATCGGTGCCGCACTCGCGTTGAACGGCGTCGGCGCGGGCGGCGGCTTCGGGTACGGCGGCGGTTTGCGTGGCAGGGCCTTCGGCGGCGGAGGGTTTGGGGCGCTCGGTACCCGCCACCGGCTGATGGGCCACCTCGGCGCGATGACGGATGGCGCCGGGATGCCGTTCGACCCGCAGCGGATGCTCGGCGCCGGCATGAGCGAAGCGGGCCGCGGACTTGCCCCACTCGGTCTGGCGTCGGTTGGCGCGCGGCTCGGGCTGCGCGGCGCCTGGGGCCTGGCCGTCGGCAAGCATCCCGGAGCCGAAGCGTTGGAGCGGTGGCGTAAGCCCACCGCGGACGGCGACCCGGGCAGCGTCGCCGGCGGATATGACGGGCTGCGGCGCGGACCGCAGGACCGCTACCGAGGCGCCGACGGGAAGATCAACGACGCGGACGGCCACCCGCTACACACCCAGGGGTCGGACCGGACTCTGCTGTCCACCCGGGCGCACAACCGTCTGGTGCGGCTGCGCGGTTACCGGATCCTGCACCGCGGTGGGCGGGTGGCGTACGGGTCGACCGTGGGATTGGCGGCGAACACCCGGCGCGGCCGCGGGCACGCGCAGGATCTGCGCTCCGATGCTCGCCAGCAGTGGAACGTGTGGCGCAACACCGTCCAGCAGGACGGCCGCGCCTGGTCCGATGCCACTGTCGGCGCGACCGGGCGTCACCTCGCCGAGCACGGCACGGACCACGGCGGCGACGGGCCCTTCACCTCCCGACGCTTGTCCATTACTTCGTCCCACTCCGCGACGGCCGTGCGCGCCGCGTCCGAACCGCCGCCGGATGTCGGACCGCCGGATGACACGCCGCGCAGTGCCTGGCCGCCGATGGGGTCACGGCGCATCTCCGCGCCGCGGACGTCGCCCTCGAGGCCGTTCTCGTCGTCGGGCGGGGCTGTCCTGCCGGGCGGGCGCACGCCGCAGACCAGCTCGCGGGAGGAAGCAGCCGCGCGCTTTGAGCGGTTGAGGCGTCGCGTCGAGCCCGACGCGGACCGGATCCGCCGGCAGCGGACGCGCCGCGATGACGACGGGGACACCTCGTGAACGCGCCGCACCCGCGGCGACGCCGGTGGGGACGCTGCGGATGTCTGATCTTCATGCTGATGTTCGCCGCGGTGTGCTGTGCCGCGCCGATCGCCGGCGGGCTCAGTGCGCTCGCTGCGCTGCAGGGTGAAGGAGACGGCAGCGACGACGACTTCGCCGAAGCCGGCAGTGCGGCGGACATCCCGCCGCGCATGCTGGCCGCATACAAGAAGGCCGCCGAGAATGTCACCAGGCACGTCACCAAATGCAAGGGCATGGCGTGGCCGATCCTCGGCGGGATCGCGAAGGTCGAGTCCAACCACGCCACCGGCCGCACCATCGCTTCGAGCGGCGACATCCGGCCCAAGATCGTCGGCGTGCTGCTCAACGGCTCCGGGGCGGGCGGCAACACGAGCGTCTTCCCCGATACCGACGGCGGTAAATGGGACGGCACCGCCACGGGTGAACGAGCCGTCGGCCCGTTCCAGTTCCTGCCCTCCACCTGGCAGGGCGCCGGGAAGGACAACAACGGTGACGAGACTGCCGATCCGCACAACGCGTACGACGCGGCGCTCGGCGCGGCCATCTACCTGTGCGGAGGCGGCCGCGACCTCACGCACAAGGCCCAGCTGCGGGCGGCGATCTTCCAGTACAACCGGTCGAACGCGTACGTGGACAACGTGTCGAACTGGATCAGCCAGTACCAGGCCGCCGCCAAAGGCCCCGATCTGAGTAGGTCGCCGAAGAAGGTCCGCATCGTCATCGCAGCGGCGCTCGCCCAACGCGGGGTGCCGTACTCGTGGGGCGGCGGCAACAAGTCCGGCACGTCGTACGGCACCTGCTGCTCGCCCAGCGGCAAGTCCGGAGCGCACATCAACGGCTTCGACTGCTCAGGGCTGACGGTGTACGCGTTCGCCCAGGCCGGCATCAGCCTGCCGCGCACCGCCGCCGCCCAGGCCGGCAGCGGCAAGCGGATACCCGAATCGGCAGGCAAGGGCGCGCTACGGCCGGGGGACTTGGTTTTCTACGGCTACGCCCCGAAACGGGACTCGACGATCTACCACGTCGGGATTTACGTCGGCGGCGGACAGATGGTCAACGCCGCCCGCCCCGGCACGAAGGTGCGCCTGGACCCGGTCGACGCCATGTCCGGCTACGCGGGAGGGGCACGCCTCCTGTGACGACCAACAAGAAGTCGACATCGCTCAAGTCGCCCTGGCCCATGGCCTGCTGTGCCGTGGTCTGCGCCATCGGCGCCATCCTTCTGTTCACGTCTTCGAACATGTCCAGGGCCCAAACAGCGCCCGGTGAGCAACTGTCCCCCTCCCCCAGTCCGGCGGGCTCGCGCACCGCACACGCGTCGGCGAACCGAACTGCGCCCGGCGAGGCCTCGCGGGAATTGCCGCCGCGCGGCGAAGGCCGGGCTGCCGATCCGGCGATTCAGGCGCTGCTCGAGCGAACCTGGCCGCGTGACCTTCCCGCACGCACGGAACGGGAGCTGGTGGCGGCGGGCCGGTCGGTGCTGATCGCGGATGTCAGTGGGCTCGGCCGTACGAGGTGGCCGCAGCTGTTCGCGCGCCAGGGCGCCGTGGCGCCGGCGTTCAGCCGCGTGCGAGTCCAAGCGGCCATTGCACGGCGCGGGAGCTCACCGGATGAGGCGCTGGTGCACCTGGTGTGGGCGGGCGCCGATCGCGGCGGCACCTACAGCGACGGCCGCATCACCGACATCACGTTCACCCGCACCTCCAAGAAGGGAGAGGCCATATGGACACCGCTGCCGTCGTAGAGGCCAGTCAGGACCCGGCAGGCTGGGGTCTCGACCTTGCCCGGTCCGTGATCGCTGTCGTGGTGTGGCTGCGGGAGCACTGGTGGCTCCTGGTTGCCATCAGCGCCTCGTTGTGGGCGGGCGGCGAGGTTCTCGTCCGGCATCTGGCGGCCAAGGCGTCCCAGAAGCGGATGGCGCTGGAGCTGTATCCGGCCAAGCACTTCGAGCCGAGTCTGGAGGAGATCTTCCGTCGCGGCATTCAGCTGGCTCGGGCGTCGGGGATGCAGCCGTGGTGGGCGCCGCGGCGCAGCAAGGTGGTGCGGCTCGCATTCCGCGCGGACGGCACCAGCCCGTTCCGGACGCGGGTGGAGGGCCCGGCGGGCGCGGAGCGCCTGTTGACGATCAGTGCGTTCGGTCCGGATGTGCGCATCGAGAAGGCCGAGCCCCTGCTCGACGAGCAGCGTGAGCACGTCGTACGGGCCGAGTGCGTGGTACGCGGGGATCCCATCGCCACGCTGCGGGAGGTGCCGCTGGAGCCGGATCCGCTGCAGCCGCTCATCGACGGAGTCGCCGACCTTCGCGCGGACCTCGGCGACCTGGCGGAGATCTGCATCGATCTCCAAAAGGCCCCGAAGTGGGCGCTGCGCACCCGTCGGTTCCAAGCCCTGGCCACGGCACGCCAGCGCGAGCGGCGCGAGGCGGAGCAGGCCGCGCGGTGGGCACGCCGCGATGCGGCAGTCATCGACGACTCCATCGGCCACCAGATGCAGCGGTTGTTCGCCCGCGGCCGCACCGCGCAGGCGGGTGGGCGGGGGCTGGTGATGCCATCGCCCCACCGGCTGGATCGGGACGAGGCGCTCGGCAAGCTCGCCGAGTCCGCCCAACTGGTGCGGGTGCAGATCCTGGTGAAGTGCTCCTCCAACACCCAGGGCCGCGCGCAGGCGCGGATGGCACGGGTGATGGCCGGCCTGGACGTGTTCGGCGAGCGGGCGCAACTGTCCCCCCGCGGGTTCACGTTCGGTCCGCTGCGGGTGGGCGCGGACCGCTGGCCCTTCCTCACGTCATTTGAGCAGCGGTGGGCGACCGGGCAGTGCCGGGCGCCGCGCCCCAACTGGCTGCGCCTGGACGAGCTGACCGGTCTGTTCAAACCGCCTACCCGGCACGCCCGGCTACCGGTGCTCGAGGCTGAGCTGCCCACCTTCGACTTCGACGACCCCAAGTTGCTGCTGCAGGGCGTCTACCGCGGCCCGGACGGGCGCCGGCGGCTGGTCGCCACCCGGGCAGAGCAGACCTTGTTCGAGGTCGCGGTCGGCAAGGCCGGCGGCGGTAAGACGGAACGAGCACTGGCGCAGGCGATCAGCGTGGCGCACGGCGGGGGCGGGCTGTTGTTCATCGACCCGCACCGCGACTCGTGGGCGCGGGCCTCCACCTTCCTCGCGCACGAGAAACTCGCCCAGCGCATCGCCCTCATCGACTTGACCGTCGCCGGCGATGAGGCACGGGTCAGCTCGTGGAATCCGATCGACATGCACCGCCACCCGGCCGGCGTGCAGGTCGCCGATGCGGTGGTCGACGCGTTCGCAACGATGCTGGGCTGGCAGGACGTCGAAGCGCCCCGCGCCCTGACGATCCTGACCGAGGCCGTGTCCGTGCTGGTCGCGGTCAACCAGGCCGCCTGCCAACAGGACCGGGCCCAGGATCAGGCCACGCTGTTCCACATCCGACCGCTCCTCACCGACGCAGGCTTTCGCACTGCGTGTCTTACGGTCGCCGGCAGCCGGCTGGACGCGGACACGCACGCCTGGTGGACCAGCACCTTCCCGACGCTCCCGCTGGACGCCTTCAACGTGATCCTCAACCCGCTGGGCCGCCTCGGCCGCAACCCCGTCACCCGCGCTTTCCTCGGCCAAGGCGTCGGCACCTACAACATCCGCGCCGCGATGGACGCCGGGATGGTCATCTGGGTATGCACGCCGGGCAACACCCCCAACGACCGGCTGCTGCTCACCATGCTCGCCCGCGACCTACTGCGCGCCGGCCGCTCCCGCAGAGATACACCCGAGGATCAACGTCGTCCGTTCCGCCTGTACTTCGACGAGCTCATCACCCTGACCGGGGCCTCACCGGAAACCTTCGCCGAAATGGTCGAGGAGTTCCGCAAATTCAAACTCCGGGTGCACGGCATGACCCAGCTGCTGGCCCGCCTCCCGCGGCCCGTGCAGCTGTCCCTGCTGCAAAACGCCTCCAGCCTGTCGACCACCACCGGCTCCCGCGCAGCGATCGCCGCGATCACCGCCGAGTGGGGCGACTCCCCCAGCCCGGAGCGCGTCGTGGCCCTGGACCAGTTCCGCCACTACGCCTCGTTCACCGTCGACGGCCGCCGCATCGGCCCGCTGCTCCTCGAAGGCCCCCACCTCGACGACGACCTCAAGCGCTGGGCCCGGCCCGCACACCGGCCCGCGCTCGAGCACGCCGCGCTCGCCAACGCCCAGGCCCAACCCATCGACAAGGCAGCCGCCACCGCCGACAGCCAACTCGACCGCCTGCGGGCCTTCGTTACCCAGGCCGCCGGCCAAATCGACCTCAACAAGCAGACCGACCGCCGCACGGAAGGCTACGCATGAACTCCGAACGGCACACCGCCATCAACGCTCCGCCTCCTGTACGGGGCGGCCGGCCCGGATGCGAAGACATCCGCATCACAGAGGCCGCGGCCCAGCAGACGCATCAGGGCCACCCGCAAAATGCTGAGGCGCGCGGACATCGCGTACGGGCCGATCTGGCGCGGTTCGCCCGGCCCCAACGGGTAGATGCCGCACGGAAGTTGTGTGTGGTCGCTTCGCACGCGACCGGGGCCGGACGCCTGAGGTGGCTCTCACCTGCGCGAAGCCCGCCGGTCGGCCCAGATGCGCGTCCCGCTGGGAAAGTCTGTGCCGCAACCCCCTTGACCGTTGCGCAAGCAAACACATAGTTTCACTTGCAACGGCGCTCGGCGCGTTGAACTCACCACCATTCAAGCCATTTGGGGAACTCCCATGCCTGAAGCGAGTACGACAGTTCACTACAGCGAAGAGAACCGTGCCGCGCAGCCCGTGGAGGAACAGCACCACCACTCCCCCTCC
>NZ_JAAKZW010000156.1 GCF_011044995.1 Streptomyces mesophilus
GCCACCACCCCCGCCGCCTCGCCCATCAGGATCGTGTAGTGGTTGCAGTCCGGCACCTCCTCCACCGTGAGGTGCCCGGCGAACTGCCGCACCAGCGGTTCCGGCAGCATCCCGGGTGCGGCGTCGAACAGTCCCCTCGGCGCGTACAGCAAATGCGCCGGCACCGTCAGCTCCGTCACGTTCTTCGCGAACTCGGCGTTCAGCACCAGCAGTTCACGCCCGTCCTGGCGCACCGCCTCCTCACGCGCCCGCGAGCGCAGCTCGCCCGCAGGACCCATGAGGTCGTAGCGCACATACGCCTCGATGTCCTCGCTCCAGTACGGTCCGAGCGCCGGATGCGCCTGGAAGAAGTCCACGTACGCCGCCTCGTCCGGGTAGGTCATCGCGAGCCGGGCGATCGCCGGGCCGAGCGTCGCGTCGAGCACCGCGTCCGGGTCGGCGCCCTCGGGGAAGGGCAGCGGCAGTCCGCCGTCGATCAGGAGCAGCCGCGAGAAGAGCCCGGGCCGGCGGACCGCCGCCCGCAGCGCCACGTACGCCCCCATGGACTGCCCGGTGAGGGCCACCTCGCCCCCGCCGCCCCAGCGTTCGGCCGCTGCGCACACATCGGCGGCGTGCTGCTCGATCCCGTACGGACCCGGCGTACCGGTGCTGCCGCCGCGCCCCCGCAGATCCACCGCGAACAGCGACCAGTCGTCCGGCAGTTGGCGCGCGACCCCGCTGAACGACATCCCCGACGCGGTGATCCCGTGCGCGGCGACGGCGACCCGCGGCCCGCCGCCGAAGCGGAGCACCCGCAGGGTGCCGCCGTCGACGGGGAGGTCGAGCTCGACCGGCTTGTTCATGCGTGACTCCCGTGCTGTGAAGGGTGGTTGGACGGTGGAGAGGGGAGCGCGCCCCGGTCAGCGTGCGCCGCCGAGCGCCCGCACCTCGTTCATGATCATGCGCATCTGGGGTGCGGACTTCTGTGCATAGTCGCTGCCGGTGTATCCCCACCAGTCCCAGCACCCCTGCGGATTGCCGCGCGCGACGCTGATATCGGTCTGCGGGTACAGGACCACCAGGTCGTTGGTGTCCGCGTACTCGTTGAGGTAGGACTCGCGGGCGAAGCGGTCGCCGACGAACTTGTTGTCGCTCAGGCAGCCGTGCAGCGCGACCACCAGCTTGCAGGGCTTCCCGGCGGCGCAGGAGTCGGGCGTGTACAGGAAGCTCTTGCTCCCCAGGCTGTAGAACTGCGCCCAGCCGCCCGGGGTGTAGCGGTCCTGGTCGTGCCCGCTCAGCGTGCCGGTCTGTGCGGCGGCCGGCGGGCGGACCGAGCCCAGCCAGTGGGTGAGCAGTTCGCCCTGCGGATCGTTGCCGCAGTCGATCAGGAACGGGTAGAAGGTCGTCCCGCACGGCAGCGCACCGTCCGGCCGCGGCCAGCCGTGCCCCGCGGGATCGGTGTCGTGGTACGCGATCCTCGCCCCCAACTGCCGGTGGACCTCGACCCCTTCGTCACTCACCCGCTCGCTGACCAGGGGGTCCTTCGTGCCGTGGTACGTGTAGACCGGCTTGCCCGCGAGGTTCGCCACCGGGTCGATCTTCCCCTGCTCCGACCAGCGCCGCGCGGTGGCCACGATCCCCGCCGGATCGGTGGACGCGAGCCCGGTGCACTCGGCGAGGCCGTGCAGGATGCTGCCCTGACCGCAGTAGTACGGGCCCGCCGCGAACACCGCCGCGCCCTTGAAGGTCGCCGAGTTGGCGATCTGGAGCTGTGAGGCCATGAAACCGCCGGACGAGATGCCGGTCACGTACGTGTCGGTGATGTTGAGGGCGGGCAGCGGCGGTTCGAAGGCCGCCTCGGCGGGCGCGGGCACGGCCGTGACGGCCACCAGGGCCAGGGCGGCGGTGAGCGCGCCGCGGGCGAGGGTGGCGAGTCTCATCGGACGGGCAAGTCGCAGCGGACGGGCAGGCTTCGTCGCACGGGCGAGTCTCATCGGACGGTCTCCTTCAGGCCTCGGGGCGTCAGGACCGGCGGGGTGATCTCCCGCTTGAGGATCTTCCCGGTCGGTCCCTTGGGCAGCGCGTCGGCGATCGCGACCACGCGCGGGTACTTGTACGGGGCGACGCGCGCCTTGACGAACGCGAGCAGCTCGTCGGGCGGAGTCGCGACGGCACGGCCGGGCTTGAGGGCGACCACAGCGGTGACCTCCTCGCCCAACTCCGGGTGGGGCGTGCCGAGTACGGCCGCCTCGGCGACGGCAGGATGCTCGTAGAGGACCTCCTCGATCTCCCGCGGATAGACGTTGAACCCACCGCGGATGATCAGCTCCTTCTTCCGCCCGACGATCCGGAAGAGGCCGTCCGCCTCGCGCACCCCGAGATCGCCGGTGCGCAGCCAGCCGTCGCGCAGCACTTCGGCGGTGTCCTCGGGCCGGTTCCAGTAGCCCTTCATCACGTTGTGGCCGCTGACCGCGACCTCGCCGGTGCGCCCGTCGGGCAGTTCACGCCCCGACTCGTCCTGGATACGGATCCGTACACCGTCGATCGGCAGCCCGATCGTGCCCGGCCGCCGGGGGCCTTCGAGCCGGTTGAACGAGGCGACCGGCGAGGTCTCCGACAGCCCGTATCCCTCCAGAAGCGGGCAGCCGAAGGCCTCCTCGAAGGCGTGCAGGACCTCCACCGGAAGCGCCGCCCCACCGGAGGCCGCGAGCCGCAGCCGCCCCCGGTGCGCGGGCCCGAGCGACGGATGTCCGAGCAGGGCGCCGAACATCGTCGGCACCCCGGCCCATACGGTCACCGCGTCCCGTACGAGCAGATCCAGCGCCTCACCCGCATCGAACCGCGGCAGCAGGGTGACGCTCGCGCCCGCCGCGACCGCGGTGTTCAGGACACAGGTCTGGCCGAAGGAGTGGAACAGCGGCAGACCGCCGAACAGCACGTCGTGCTCGGTGAGATGGAGCAGCGAGGAGTTGGTGGCCTCGACGTTGCGCAGCAGGTTCGCGTGCGTCAGCTCGGCGCCTTTGGGCCGGCCCGTCGTACCCGAGGTGTAGATCAGCACCGCGGTGTCGTCGGCGGCGCGTTCGGCGACGGTCTCCAGGGGCGGGTGCGCGGCGAGCTCCGCTCCCCAGTCGCGGGCGGCGTCAAGGGTGATCAACGCCCTCGAGTCCGCCACCAGATGCTCCCGCTCACGCTCCTTGAGCAGCGGATTCATCGGGACGACGACCCCGCCCGCACGCAGGATGCCGTAGTAGAGGACGGCGAACTCGGGCACGTTGGGCAGGCTCAGGCCGACGCGGTCGCCGGGCTCCAGACCGTACGAGAGGAGATACGAGGCGGCGCGGGCGGAGTCGCGGGCGAGCCGGGCATACGTGACCACCTTGCCGCCGAGCCGCAGGGCGGGGCGGTCCGGGTGGCGGGCGGCGGTGTCGGTGAGGAGTCGGACGAGGTTCACGAGGGCTCCAGGAACGAGGGTGGAACGCCGAGAGCCGGCGGGAGTCGGGGTGCGGCAGAAGCCGGTGCGGCGCGGCACAAGGTGCCGCGCAAGCAACGGTCTCGGGACGCGGCGTCCGCCGCCATGGAGGATGACCACACCGCACCGGGGTCATGAGTGGAGATCCTCCACGTCGCGTGACGGTCGCCACACCGCCGCGTCGGAGCCCGGCCGGTGCGGTATCACTGGCCGGGTGACCACCACACGCGGCGACGGCGCGCTCCTGCGGCTCCTGTGCGAGGAGGCCGACGAGGACGCCTTGCGCGCGAGCGGCGCGGAGGACTCCCTGGTCGGCGACGCCCTGGAGCTACGCGCCCGGCTCGCCGCCCACCGCAGCCGCGAGGCCGCGCTCGCCGCGCTGTACGAGACCGCGGGCGACCTCGCCTCCCTGCGCGCGCTGCAGGACGTGCTCCAGGCCATCGTCCGCCGCGCCCGCACCCTGGTCGGCACGGACGTCGCGTATCTGCTCCTGTACGACCAGGAACAGGGCGACACCTATGTCCACGTCACCGAGGGGATCACCACGGAGGCCTTCAAGACCGGCCGGCTCGCGGTCGGTACGGGGCTCGGCGGTCTGGTCGCCGAGACCGCCCAGCCGTACCACACGGCCGACTACCCCAACGACGAACGCTTCGCGCACTCCGACTACGTGGACTCGGTCATCGGCGCCGAGGGCCTGGTCGCCATCCAGGGTGTGCCGCTGAAGTTCGGGGACCAGGTCTACGGCGTGCTGTTCGCCGCGAACCGCCGCGTACGCCCCTTCTCACCCGACGAGGTCGAGCTCCTGATCTCCCTCGCCAACCACGCGGCGCTGGCCATCGAGAACGCCACGCTCTTCGAGGAGGTGCGCAAGGCGGCCACCGTCCATGAGCGCCTCACCGCGGTCGCCCTCGACGGCGGCGGCCCGGCGGAACTCGCCCGCGCGCTGGCCGAGGTGCTGCGGGGGAGCGTCTCCGTACTGGACGCGGAGGGGCGCTCCCTGGCGGACGCGGGTGTCGATCCGCCCCAACCGGCCGAGTTCGTACGGGAGTTGGCCACCGCACGCGCGCGGCGCGCCTCCGCGACCCGGGGTGCCGCGTGCGCCACCCCGGTCATCGCCGCCGACGAACACCTCGGCACGCTGTTGTTCGTACGGGGCGGTCTCGACGCCTCCGATGTGCACGCGCTCGAACGCGCCGCCCAGGCCGTCGCGTTGATGCTCCTGCACGAGCGCTCGGTCACGGCGGCGGAACAGCGCCTGCGCGGCGAGCTCCTCGACGAGCTGCTCGGCGCCCCGCACCGCGACCCCGAGGGCCTCACCCGCCGCGCCGCCCTGGTCGGGCTCGATCTGCACCGTCCGCATGTCGTTCTGGTGGCACGGGCCGAGGACACCGGGCGCCGCCGCCGGATCGCGGATCTGGCGGGCGCGTATGCCGTACGCAGGGGTGGGATCGCGTGGGAGGCCGGGGGTGATGCGGTGGTGGTGCTGCCGGTGGCGCAGGATCCGGACCCGGCACCTGGCGCCGAGGTCGGTACGGGCCCCGGCGAAGCCGCCCGCCGCCTCGCCGGAGCGCTGGGTGCGGGGGCCTCGGGGGCGGTCACGGTCGGCGCCGAGAGTGCCGCTCCGGGCGCCGCAGGGGTGGCGGGCGCCCATCGGGACGCGGCCCGCTGCGTGGACGCCCTCGTGGCGCTCGACAGGGTGGGCGAGGGCGCCTGCCGTGACGACCTCGGAATCCACGGCTTGTTGATCGGCCGGGCCGACCGCGGCGAGCTCGACCGTTTCGTCCGCCGCACCATCGGCCCGCTGCTCGACCACGACGCGTCCCGCGGCAGCGACCTCACCGGCACGGCCCTCGCGTACTTCACCTGCGACGGCAGCCTTACGCGCACGGCCGCGGAGCTGTACGTCCACGTCAACACCCTCTACCAGCGCATCGACCGCATCTCGGCGCTCCTGGGCCCGCAGTGGCGCCATGGGGACCAGGCGCTTCAGGTGCACTTGGCGCTCAAGACGCATCGGACGTCGGGGTGAGGAGTTGACCGAGGGGTGGGCCAACGCCCCGTAGACACAACGGGGTTGACTGATCAGTCTGCCCGGTGCCGCCCCGGAGCCGGTGCCACATCAGGGGCGCGGCGTCGGCGGCGCAGGACCGCGAAGGCGAGGGCTGCCGCCGGCATCGCGCCTGCCGCCGCCCAGACCCATGGACCGGCGTCGTCGTCATCGCGGGCGGGGCCGCTCCCCGAGGCGGCCGAGGGCGCGACCTCCGGCTTTCCCGAGTCCCGTACGAGCGTGATGTCGTTCCCGTCGCCACCCCGGTAGGTGAGGCGGTATCGCGTCGACGCGACGGTGATACGGGATCCCTCCCGCAGACCGCTGAAGGTGCCGGTGGCGCGGTGCTTGCCCGTGATGTCCAGCAGGACCGCCTCGCCGGGTGCCTCGCCTTCCGGAGCCCGCACCGTGAGTAGTCCGGCCAGGGAAACCTTGCCGCTCACCTTCGCCGGCGCGGCACCGGCCCGTACCGTCAGCTCCCCGCTCTTCGCCTGCCGGAAGTCACCGTCCAGGGTGAACGACCCTTGGAGCGCACCGGAGTTGTACAGCTCCCCGCCGGACAGCGCCCCGGCCAGCACCCCGGCCGGCGCCTGGCCGGACCCGCGTACCGTCAGCCGGTCCTCCTCACCCCACGCGACCTCGCTGCCGGAGACCGCGTCGAGGCGCCGCAGCGTCTGGTTTGCGACCCGGGTCAGATCGAGGCGGGCGCCCTCGCCGGTGAGGCGCACGGCGCGGCTCGCGGCCAGGGTGCCGCGCTCCAGTACGAGGGTGCCGCGCCGCACCGTGGTCGCTCCCGTGTACGCCGGCGGTCCGGTCAGCCGCAGCGGTGCCCGGCCCGCCTGCGTGAGCGCCCCGGAGCCGCTGATCCCGGACAGGACGAGCGGCTTGTCCGTGTTCTGCGCGATCACGCTCCCGTCGACGGTCAGCCCGTACCGCGAACCGCCTTGGTGGAGACCGCCGTCGCCGCCCGCCTTCCCGCTGCCAAGACGCAGCACGGCACCCTTCTCGACGGTCGTCGTCCCGTCGTAGAACTGCCGCGCCGCGAAGGTGACGTCGTTGCCCTTGATGCCCTTGATGACGATGTCGCCCTGGCCGGGGGCGGAGAGCGTGTCATGGAAGACACCGCCGCCGATCGGGGCGCCGAGTGTGACCGGGCCGTTGTACGCGAAGGTCAGCCGTGAACGCTCGCGCGCGGCAAGGAGGTTGATGTACACGGTCTCGGCGGTGCCCGGCATGAAGATCTTGTCCGTGGTGCCGTCGCCCCACTGCACGTTCGCGCCCTTGATGTTGGTGCCGCGCTTGTTGATGTTCTTGTGCGCGGGACGCCAGTTGAGCGCCGGATCGCTGAGGGTGGGGGCGGCGTCGCTGCCGCCGTCGGCCCAGCTGTACTGACCGGTGAGGACGACCTTGCTGCCGGGCCTCGACTGGACGTTGATGTCGCTCCCGTACTCGCGCTGGTAGAAGTCCATGCGCTGGGTCACGGTCTGCCCGAGCGGGGTGTCCACCGTCCACGTGCCCTGGTTGAGGACCTTGCGGACGCCGGGCAGCGAGAGCGCGAACTCGGGCCGTCCGGCCTGCGCCTGGGTGCCGTTGTCGATCGTGCCGGTGAAGCCGGGGTGGGTGCCCGACAGATCCCAGGTGCCCCACAGGAAACGGGGCTGCGTGATGAGCCCGGAGCCGCTGATCGTGCCGAGGTTGTAGGCGCTCTTCAGGGACAGGCGCAGGGTGCCGTCGACCCGTATGTTGTTCTGGTTCTGCCGGTAGGCAGGGGTGTTGTACGGGAAGTGTCCGATCTGGCCGGCGGTGTTGCCGTCGCCGTACTGGAGCGTCGCGCCCCGCTCGACCGTGACGGCCGGCGGGTCCGGGTGGCGCACCGTGACGTACGGGTGGTTGCCGCCCTGGATACGCACCTGCTGACGCTGCCGCGCCTCGGGGAGCGTGAAGTCGCTGTCACGCGTCAGGACCAGAGTCCCGGTGCCCGCGATGCGCAGGGTGCCCTCGCCGGACAGCACACCGGGATACGTATGGGTCCCGCCGGGCAGCCGCACCACCGCGTCACCCGTGAGCCGCACGTCCCGCCCGGCGAGCACATCGGCGGTGATATCGCCCCTGCCGTCGGCGGCGCGGGCGTCGGGCGCACCGGCCATGCAGAGCGTGAGGGTCGCGGCGGCGAGCAGGCAGGCCGGGCGGGTCAGGGGGTGGGCGTGCTGCACGGTGGGGGTCTCGTCTCTTTCTCGTACGTCCGCGTTCGGACCGGCGCATACGAAGGTAGGTCGCCGCCGATGCGCGGAAGGTTGCCGGGCCTTCCGCACCACGAACTTAAACGGTTAAGTATTCTCTCGGGCAGTCACTGTGACACGGCGCCGGACAATCGCCTCGCGCCGGGAGAGGGAGGGTCATGTACGCGGCGTTGGACATCGGCGGTACGAAGATCGCGGGGGCGCTCGTCGACGAGGAGGGGCGTGTGGTGCGGCGCACCCAGCGCCCGACTCCCGCACACGAGTCCGCGCGGGTGCTCATGGGGGCGGTCGACGCCGTCCTCGACGGCCTGGCCGGGGACCCCGCCTGGGGCGTCATCCGCGGCCTCGGTATCGCGAGCGCCGGTCCGGTGGATACGGCGAAGGGCACCGTGAGTCCGGTCAACATTCCTGCCTGGCGAGGCTTTCCGCTGGTGGACGAGGTGCGCGCGTACCCCTCGCTGTTCGCCGGGCTCGAGCCGGTCCTGGTCGGGGACGCCGTGGCGATGGCGGCGGCGGAGCACTGGAAGGGTGCCGCGCGCGATGTCGGCCATGCGCTGTGCATGGTGGTCTCGACGGGCGTCGGCGGCGGGCTGATCCTCAACGGCCGTCTGCATCAAGGGCGTTCGGGCAACGCCGGCCATATCGGTCACATCAGTGTGGATCTCGACGGCTCCCTCTGCCCGTGCGGCGCTCGCGGCTGCGTCGAAGGGCTGGCCAGCGGGAGTGCGATCGCCCGGCAGGCGCTGGCGTCGGGCTGGACGCCACCGCGAGGCGAGGAGGCGACGGCGGCGGCGGTCGCGGCGGCCGCCGGGCAGGGCGATGCGCGGGCGCTCGCGGCCTTCGACCGTGCGGCGCGGGCGCTCGCGGCGGCCGTCGCGGCCACGGCCTCGCTGGTCGAGATCGAGGCCGTGGTCGTCGGCGGCGGTGTGGCGCAGGCCGGTGACCTGCTGTTCGCGCCACTCCGGCAGCACCTCGACTCGTACGCCACGCTGGACTTCGTCCGCGGGCTCCAGGTCAGGCCCGCGGCCCTCGCGCAGGACGCCGGCCTGGTGGGGGCCGCCGCGGCGGCGCGGGCCTCGGTGCGCGGGCTGAACTCCCCTGGAAGCGCGTGTACTTAACCGGTTTTGTAGAAACCATTGTGCTCGCTTTCCGTGCCCCCTAATGTCGTGGCCGTCGCCGAGCGGAAGTGTGCGAACCGGTGTCCGGCCTTGCGTTCCAGCAGGTCGGACGTGCCTCCGGCAGCTCCCCGCGTGCCGCTCGGCCGTGTCGCCGCCCGGGTGCGCAGCTCGCGTTCCCGGGTGGCGGACGACCGGGTGCCGAGCCGGCAGTCCCGGTCCGCCATGCCCGGTTAAGCGGGCGCGGCCCCGTACCGCCCCTGTTGCCACGTCGCGCCCAGGGCTGCCCCTGCCGGCGGCCCGACCACCGGCGCGCACCGATCGAACCAGGAGCAGTAGATGAGACGCACACGAGCCGCCGCCGCGGTCGCCGCCTTACTGGCCGCCTGCGCCACACCGCTGGCGCTCTCCCCGTCCGCGCTGGCCGCACAGCCCGGGCCGACCGCACAGCCCGCGCCGACCGCACAGCCCGCGCCGCCCCAACAGGCCGCGGACGCACCCGGGTTCCATATCCAGAACGGCCGCTTGCTCGACGCCGACAACCGGGACTTCGTCCTGCGCGGGGTCAACCACGCGCACACCTGGTACCCCGACAGGACCGACCAGGCGCTCGCCGACATCAAGGCCAAGGGCGCCAATTCCGTACGGGTCGTCCTGAGCACCGGTGACCAGTGGACCAGGAACGACACCGCCGATGTCGCCCATGTCGTCGAGGAGTGCAAGCAGAACCGCCTGATCTGCGTCCTGGAGGCCCATGACACGACGGGCTACGGCGAGGCGGGCGCGGCCGCGCCGCTGTCGAAGGCGGTCGACTACTGGCTGAGCATCAAGGACGCCCTCGTCGGCCAGGAGAAGTACGTCCTGGTCAACATCGGCAACGAGCCCTACGGCAACGCGAATTACGGCGCCTGGACCGGCGACACGAAGACGGCCGTCGGCAGGCTGCGCGCCGGCGGCCTCGACCACACGCTGATGGTCGACGCCCCCAACTGGGGCCAGGACTGGTCCTTCACCATGCGGGACAACGCGGCCGCCGTGATGGCCGCCGACCCGGACCGCAACATCCTGTTCGACATCCACATGTACGGCGTCTACGACACCCCGGCCGAGGTGAGCGACTACCTCAACCGGTACGTGGCCGCCCAACTTCCCATCGTGGTCGGCGAGTTCGGCGACATGCACTCGGACGGGAACCCGGACGAGGACGCCATCCTGGCCGCCACCCGGTCCCTGGACCTCGGCTTCATGGGCTGGTCCTGGAGCGGCAACGGGAGCGGGGTCGAGTACCTCGACCTGGTGCGGAACTTCGACGCGAACGCGCCCTCCGACTGGGGCAAGCGGCTGTTCGACGGCGCGGACGGCATCAAGGCCACCGCCAAGGAGGCCGGTGTCTTCGGCGGCGGCACCGACCCCGACCCCGACCCCGGCAGCGGCGCCTGCGCGGTCACCTACCGACTGAGCGACTGGGGCAGTTCGTTCAACGCCGACATCACCGTCCGCAACACGTCCGACCGGCAGATCGACGGCTGGAAGCTCGACTTCGCCTTCACGGGGCAGCAGAAGATCAACTCGGTGTGGAACGCCCGGGCCACCCAGAACGGCACCGCGGTCCATGTCACCCCTGAGTCCTGGACGCACTCCATCCCCGCGGGCGGACAGGTGAGCTTCGGCCTCAACGGCTCCTCCACCGGAACGAACACCGTCCCGGCCGCCTTCACCCTCGACGGCAGGACCTGCACCATCAGTTCCTGAAGTACCCCGACGAACCCGCACGCCCTCCTGAACCCGCGTTCAGTGACCGGGAGCGCGGACCTCAGCGGCCGACCGGTAGGGTCGGCCGCTGAGGTACGGAACCGGTACAGCAGGAGGGCGCGCGCATGAAGAGGCCGACGATTGCGGACATCGCGCGCCAGGCGGGGGTCTCCAAGGTCGCGGTCTCCTACGCCCTCAACGACCAGCCGGGCGTCTCCGCGCAGACCCGGGCCCGTATCAAGGCGATTGCCGCGGAGGTCGGCTGGCGGCCCAGCAGCGCCGCCCGGGCGCTCAACGGCGCGCAGGCCCGGGCCGTGGGCCTGGCCGTGTGCCGGCCGGCCCGGACGCTGAGCGTCGAGCCCTTCTTCATGGAACTCATCGGCGGCATCGAGTCCGAACTCGCGCCGCGCTCCATCGCCCTCATGCTCCAGACCGTCTCGAGCCATGACGACGAGATCGAGCTCTACCGCCGCTGGTGGGGCGAGGGCAGGGTGGACGGCGCCCTCCTGGTGGACCTGCACGACGACGACGTACGGGTGGCCGCGCTCGCCGCCATGGATCTGCCGGTGGTGGCCCTGGGCCCGCCGCAGGCGGCCGGTGCCGTGCCCGCGGTCTGGTCCGACGACGGTGCGAGCGTCCACGAGACCGTCGCCTATCTCGCCGCCCTCGGACACCGCGCCATCGCCCGGGTGGCCGGGCTGCCGCAGCTCGCGCACACCACCGTGCGCGACGCCGCCTTCGAGGAGAGCTGCCGCGACGCGGGGCTGCCCGCGCCGACCGTGGTGCACACCGACTACTCCGGCGAGGAGGGCGCCCGCGCGACCCGCCGGCTGCTCATCGCCCCGGAGCGGCCCACCGCGATCGTCTACGACAACGACATCATGGCCGTCGCCGGCCTGTCGGTCGCACAGGAGCTGAGCCTGGAGGTCCCCCGGGACCTCTCCCTCGTGGCGTGGGACGACTCGCCCTTCACACAGGCGGTGCGCCCCCAACTCACCGCCCTCACCCGGGACATCGGCGAGTACGGAGCCCTCGCCGCCCGCACGCTCCTCGCCGCGGTCGGCAAGGAGGAGGTACGGCACAGCCAGGTGCCGGCCGCCCGCCTGCTGCCCCGGGCGAGCACCAGCCCACCGCGTACCGCCTGAGAGACGGCCACGTACCGCTTGAGAGGCAGTCGCCGCGTACCGCTTAAGAGACAGCCGTACGAAGCGAGGCCGTGGAGCCGCGCGGCGTGAGCGAGGGTGTCATCACGGGGCGCGGACGCACCGGCCGGCCGGCGATGACGTCGAACAGCTCGCGTGCCACCTCGGCCCCAAAGCCGTGCACGTCGTGGCTCATCGCCGAGAGCGTCGGGTGCGTCAGGCGGCACAGCTGGGAGTCGTCCCAGGCGAGCAGGGACAGTTCGTCCGGCACGGTGACCCCCATCTCGGCGGCGACGCCGAGTCCGGCGACCGCCATGATGTCGTTGTCGTAGACGATCGCGGTCGGCCGCTCGGGCCGCAGCAGCAGCGAGCGGGTCGCCCGCGCTCCTTCCTCGCCCGCGAATCCCGTGGCCACCGGGGTGGTCGGGGGCAGACCGAGCGCGCGCAGCGTGTCCTGGAAGGCCCGTTCGCGAATCGCGCTGTGCCCGAGTCCGGCAGGACCGCCGACCCGGGCGATGCGGCGGTGTCCGAGGGCGGCCAGATAGCGCACCGCCTCGGCCACCGCCGCCGCGTCGTCCGTCCAGATCGACGGGATCCCGCCGGTGAGGTCGGGATGACCGACCGCCACCGCCGGGATACCGAGTGAGGTGAGCGGTGCGATACGGGGATCGTCCTGGTGGAAGTCGACCAGGATGGATCCGCCGACCTGGCGTTCGCGCCACCACGCCTCCTGCAGCGCGATCTCCTCGTCCAGACTGCTGACGAGGCGCAGCAGGAGCGAGCAGGACCGCTCGGCGAGGACGCTCTCGATCCCGGAGATGAAGTCCATGTAGAACGGCTCGAGCCCGAGCAGCCGCGCCGGCCGGCACAGCGCGAGGCCGATGGTGTCCGGCCGCCGCGTCGACAGGCTCCGTGCGGAGGAGTTGGGGGCCCAGCCCAGCTCCCGCGCGACGGTGAAGATGCGCTCTCGCGTGGCCTCGGACAGACCGGGCTTGTGGTTGAACGCGATCGACACCGCACCTTTGGACACCCCCGCGGCGGCGGCGACTTCCTTGATCGTGATGCGCTGGGCGGGTGCGCTCACGCCGGTTCCACGCAGAACAGGGCCGCCCGGATCGCGTTCGCGCCGACGCCCGCCGCTCCCCGTACCCGGATACGCGTCCGCTCCCCGGGGAGCAGGGTGAGCAGGCCGCGGTCGGCCGTCGCACGGGGAGCGAGGCGGTCGGCCTGCAACAGGAGATCCCGTACGAGCGTCTGCGCGCTCACCACCACGTCCAGCGTGTCCGGATCGCCGCCCACGGTCTCCACGGCGATGTCGAACCGGGGCGCCGGATAGTCGAACTCCTTGTCCCGTACGGGGAGATGGACGGCCCGCAGGTCCTCGGCGTCGGCCACCAGATACTCCTTCGCGGAGCCCGCGGCCGGCTGCACCTGAGGCGGGACGGGCAGTCGCAGCACCTCGCGCCCGGGCACGGTGAGCCCGAGGGAGACACGGGCGGCCACGGTGCCGTCGGTCCGCAGCAGACGCAGCGTGACATCGGTGTCCCATGGTTCGGCGGCCAGGTTGGACAGCACCAACTCGGTTCCGTCCACGCCTGGTTGGAGGGTCAGGAGCCGGTCGGCGTAGACGCGGCGCAGCTCGTGGTGGAGCGGCTTGAGGCGTCCGTCGCCGTCGATCGCGGACCAGGAGCTGACGGGCCAGCAGTCGTTGATCTGCCAGACGACGGTGCCCGCACAGCGCGGCCAGTGGGCCCGCCAGTGCTCGATCCCGGCGGCGACGGCACGCGCCTGGACGACCTGGGTGAGGTAGTGCCAGCGGTCGAAGTCGCCCTCGGGCAGCGCGAAATGGCGCTCGACGCCACGGTTCAGCTTGCCGTTGCCGTCCTCGGCCTTCTGGTGGTGCAGCATGCCGGGGGAGTCGGGCGCGAGCCGCTCACCGGGCAGGGCGCGGCGCAGCGTGGCCAGCGCGGGGGGCGCCTGCCAGCCGAACTCGGCGACAAAGCGCGGCACGTTCGCCAGGTACTCGCTGTAGTCCCGCCGGTTCCACGCCTCCCACGAGTGGTACGTGCCGTGGTCCGGGTCGTTGGGGTGGTGGTCCCAGGAGCCGGACCACGGGCTGCCCGCGGTGTACGCCCGCGTCGGATCGAGCTCGGCGACCACGCGCGGCAGCAGCCCCAGGTAGTAGCCCTCGCCCCAGGAGTCGCCGGCGAGCGGCTCCTCCCACTCCCAGTCGCGAAAGCCCCACAGGTTCTCGTTGTTGCCGTTCCACAGCACGAGGCTCGGGTGCGGCATGAGGCGTACGACGTTCTCGCGCGCCTCCGCCTCGACCTCTCCGCGCAGCGGCTGCTCCTCGGGGTAGGCGGCGCAGGCGAAGAGGAAGTCCTGCCAGACCATCAGGCCCAGTTCGTCGCAGACGTCGTAGAAGGCCTCGTCCTCGTAGATGCCGCCGCCCCAGATACGCACGAGGTCCACGTTGGCCGCGGCGGTCTGCTCCAGGCGGGTCCGGTAGCGCTCGGGGGTGACGCGGGAGGGCAGGACGTCGTCGGGGATCCAGTTCACTCCGCGTACGAAGATGCGCTCGCCGTTGACGACGAAGGTGAATCCGGAGCCGTGCGCGTCGGCGCTCCGGTCGAGCTCCACGGTGCGGAAGCCCACCCGCCGCTGCCACACGTCGAGCTGCTCGGCGGTGTTGGGCTGCTCTCCGACGCCCAGCGGCTCTCCGGCATCGAGCAGCGTCAACTCCACGTCGTACAGCGGCTGTTCACCATGCCCGCGCGGCCACCACAGCCGTACGTCCGGCACGTCGAGCACGACCGTCGCCTGGTCGCCGAGCACCTCGGCGCGCGCGGTCACGCCCGCCACCGCGGCCCGCGCGAGGAGCGGCCGGTCCGCTCCGGCGGCGGTGCGTTCGACATCGAGGTGCAGCTCCACGCGACCGCGCGTCCCGTCCACGGTCACCAGCGGACGCACCCGCGCGAGCCGGGCCGTCGACCAGCGCTCGAGACGGACCGGGCGCCATATGCCGGCCGTGACCACGGTCGGACCCCAGTCCCAGCCGAAGTTCGCCGCCATCTTGCGGATGTACTGGAACGGCTCGGGATAGACGTTGGGCCGGTCCCCGGTCAACTGCCGTACGGACTCCGCCTCTTCATACGCCGAGGTGAAGGTGACGTTCAACTCGCCGGTGCGGCCCGTGACATCGAACCGGTACGAGCGGTGCATGTTGCGGGTGCGGCCCAGCTCCACGCCGTCCAGCGTGAGCGTGGCGGCGGTGTCCAGGCCCTCGAAGACCAGGTCGGTGCGCTCGTACGCCGCCGTATGCGCCTCCTCGCCGGTCAACTGGCGCCGGTAGGCCCAGGGTTGCCGCCCCACCCAGGCCACGTCGTGCTCGTTCGTGCCCAGGAAGGGGTCGGGGATGAGGTCCGCGGCGAGCAGATCCGTGTGGACGCAGCCGGGCACGCGTGCGTCGAGCAGCGTCCCTTCGTGGCTGAGCTGCCAGCCTTCCGTCAGCTGGGCGACGTCCTTCATCAGCGGCTCCTTTTCGACAGGGGCAGACCCTGGTCGGTGGTGACGCCCGTCAACCTAACCTCCCGGTGATTAACCGGTCCAGTCCCCAGAAGCGATCACCACCGCACAGAACAGTGCAGTTGGGCGCCGTGAGGGCGTCATGAGAGGTGAGCTGCGCGGTAACGATTGGGTATCGCGCTGGAAATCGGAGCTTTACCGGTTCACACATCGCTGACATAGTGCCGTCAGCCGCTGGGGCCTGAGCCGTAATCCGGATAAGGAGTTGGGCACATGAGGAGGAAGCCGCTGAGTGCGGTGCTGCTTGCCACCGCGCTGCTGACGGTCGCGGGGTGTGGTGGCGGGGGAGCCTCGTCGGGGGAAGCGGCCACCGCTCCCTCGGACCCCGGCAAGGTGTCGGGCACGATCACCGTGCTGACCAACCGCACCGATCTCGTGCAGGACGGCACGATGGGGAAGTACGCCGCCGAGTTCAAGAAGACCTATCCCAAGGTGACGGTGAAGTTCCAGGGCATCACCGACTACGAGGGCGAGGTGAAGATCCGGATGAACACCGAGAACTACGGTGACGTCCTGCTCATCCCCTCCGTGATCGCCAAGGGCGACTATCCGAAGTTCTTCGCCCCGCTGGGCGACACCAAGGACATGGCGGAGAAGTACCGCTTCACCGGCAAGACGGACGTCAAGGGCAAGACGTACGGCATAGCCAACTTCGGTACGGTCAACGGCCTCGTCTACAACAAGAAGGTGTGGGAGCAGGCCGGCATCACGGACTGGCCGACGACCCCGGACGAGTTCCTCGCGGACCTGGGGGCCGTCAAGGAGAAGACCGGCGCGACGCCGTACTACACCAACTTCAAGGACGGCTGGCCGCTGAGCAGCCCCTGGACCAACAGCGTCGGCTCGGTCAGCTGTGACACCAAGGCCTCCGACGCACTGGCGGCGGCCGACAAGCCGTGGGCCGACGGCAGCGACCTCAACGTCGTCGACACCCTGCTCCACGACATCGTGCACGACAAGCTGTCCGAGAAGGACCCGACCACCACCAACTGGGAGACCTCCAAGACGGATCTGGCCAAGGGGAAGATCAGCAGCATGCTGCTCGGCTCCTGGGCCGTGAACCAGATGCGTGACGCCGCCACGAAGGCGGGCGGGAACCCTGACGACATCGGCTTCATGCCTTTCCCGGCGCAGAAGGACGGCAAGTACTGCGCCACGCTGCTCTCCGACTACCAGCTCGCCGTGAACACGCACTCGGAGCACAAGGAAGCCGCGCGGGCCTGGATCGACTGGTTCACCGAGAAGTCCGGCTTCGCCGCCAAGGAGGGCGGGGTCTCGGCCCTGAAGGCCCTGGACCTTCCGGACGTCCTCAAGCCGTACCAGGACAACGATGTCAGCTTGATCGAGCGCTCCGAGGCGAAGACGGAGCAGGTCAACGCCATCGACAACGCCTCCGAGATCGGCCTCGCCAAGCAGGACTACCGGCAGAAGCTGATCGACATCGCCCGCGGCGCTCAGGAGGGGTCCCTGCAGGACTACCTCGACGAGCTCGACCGCCGCTGGGCCGAAGCGGCCGCGACGGTCGGCAACTGACCCGGACGCGAGCACGGGGCCCCGTACCGCCCGCGGGGCGGGGCCCCACGCCTGCACCACGCTCGACGCGGATCACGAAAGGCCGTCCGAGATGACCGACACCACGTCAGAGATGACCGACACCCCGTCCAAGTCGCCACCCGCGCCTGCCCGTTCGGCTTCCGCGGCCGCCGCGCGCGGAGGACGGCGCGGCACGCCGCCCACCCGTTCCTGGCGGGATCACCCGCTGCGGCGGATCACGCCGTGGCTGTTCCTGCTGGCGCCGCTGGCCCTGCTGATCACGTTCACGTATGTCCCCGTGGGCAACATGATCTATTACAGCTTCACGGACTGGGACGGCGTGAGTCCCGACCGGAACTTCACCGGCGTCGACAACTACACCCAGCTGTTCACGCGTCCCGAGCTGTTCAGGGTGTTCTTCGTGAGCTTCTACTATCTGGCGGCCTCGGCCGTGCAGATCGTGATCGCGCTCTACTTCGCGACGGTGCTCAGCTTCGACCTGCGCTTCCGCAACCTGTTCAAGGGGATCCTGTTCTTCCCCTACCTGATCAACGGCGTCGCCATCGGGTTCGTCTTCCTCTACTTCTTCCAGGACGGCGGCACCCTCGACTCGATCCTGTCGTGGTTCGGCGCCGACGGCGACCGGGCCTGGCTCGGCGACCCGGAGTCCGCCAACACCTCGCTCGCGGGGGTGTCCGTGTGGCGCTTCACCGGCCTCAACTTCGTGCTCTTCCTGGGTGCGATCCAGTCGATCCCCGGTGAGCTGTACGAGGCGGCTCAGCTGGACGGCGCGAGCCGCTGGCAGCAGTTCCGGCACATCATCGCGCCGAGCATCCGGCCCGTCCTGAGCCTCAGCGTCATCCTGGCGATCTCCGGCTCCCTGGCCGTCTTCGAGATCCCGTACATCATGACCGGCGGCGCCACCGGCACCCAGACCTTCGTGATCCAGACGGTGAAGCTGGCGTTCCAGTTCAACAAGACGGGCCTGGCCTCGGCCTGCGCCGTGGTGCTGCTCCTGATCATCCTGGCGGTCACCTGGCTCCAGCGGCGGATCGTGCCCGACGAGAAGGTGGACCTCGTATGACCACGCTGACCCCTGACCGGCGCACCCGGACCACGGTGCGGCAGCTCCGAGCCGGCCGCACCACGGTGCGGCAGCCCCGAGCCGGCACGGCCCTGACGTATCTCTCGCTGGTCGTCGCGTCGCTCGTGGTCCTCGTGCCGCTGGCCGTCGTCTTCCTCACCTCGCTGAAGACCTCCCGCGAGGTGGCCGACGGCGGCGCGCTGAGCCTGCCCGGCGACTGGCTCAACTTCTCCAACTACGCGACGGCGTTCAACGACGGCAAGATGCTCACGGCCTTCGGGAACACGGCGTTCATCCTGCTGTTCTCGATCACCGGCACGGTCCTGATCGGGTCGATGACGGCGTACGCGATCGACCGCTTCGAGTTCCGGCTCAAGAAGACGGTCATGGCCCTGTTCCTGATCGCCACGCTCGTGCCGGGCGTGACCACGCAGGTGGCGACCTTCCAAGTGGTCAACAGCTTCGGCCTGGTGGACACGCGCTGGGCGCCGATCCTGCTCTACATGGGCACGGACATCGTGTCGATCTACATCTTCCTGCAGTTCATCCGGGGGATCCCGACCTCGCTCGACGAGGCGGCGCGGCTCGACGGCGCGAACACCTTCACCATCTACCGCAAGATCATCTTTCCGCTGCTCAAGCCGGCGATCGCCACCGTCGTCATCGTCAAGGGCATCACGACGTACAACGACTTCTACATCCCGTTCCTCTACATGCCCTCCGAGGACAAGGGCACGATCTCCACGGCCCTGTTCCGCTTCAAGGGCCCGTTCGGCGCGCACTGGGAGAACATCTCGGCCGGCGCGATCCTGGTGATCGTCCCGACCCTCCTTGTCTTCCTCTTCCTCCAGCGCTACATCTACAACGGGTTCGCGCAGGGGGCCACCAAGTAGGGGGC
>NZ_JAAKZW010000157.1 GCF_011044995.1 Streptomyces mesophilus
GCACCGGACCGCTCCCCCAGCTCCCCCGCCCGGCGCGCGTCCCACAGATGCCGGTGCAGATCGAACCGGAAGCGGGCGCTCGGACGCGGATGGGGATGCAGGCCGTCCGGCAGGGAGCCGTCCCAGACCGTCAGGCTGATCCGCTGCCCGGCATCGGCCCACGCGGGCGGGGTCCGCACGACCAGGCAGAGCCGGCGGCCGGGGGCCCCTGTCTCGTATCGCGCGAGAGGAATCGTGACGCCGGGACGCAGCAGGCCGTCCGGGCCGATCCGGGGCAGGTGCCAGCGCAGCAGATCGGGCGCGAAGTGCCGCAGATCGTCGCGGACTCGGCGCGCGACGTCACGTCCGTACGCGTACGAAAGGCGGCGCAGGTCGAGATCGACGTCCACGCGCGCGGCAGCGCACGCACCCGCCCAGTCCCCGGCCGTACGCCGGGTCGTGGCGGTATCGATCATGGTGGGCGGCACAGCGAACTCGCGCACGCGCAGCCAGAACGCGAGCCGGTCCTCGCCGGCCGCGGCTGGGGTTCGGGTCCCGGTCTCAGTGAGCATCAGCACTCACCTTGAGCGGACCGGACCCCCCATCTGCTCACGGAGTGAGCTGTGTAGGTCGTCATCGTCCGCGAGCATAGCCAGAGCGGCGCCCGCGGCGACAGTGAATTGAATCCCGGGCGGACATGGCCAGTCGGGCCCGCAGCGGCGAGACTGAAGCGGTGAGCACCTCCGCCGCCGAGGCCGTCGAAGGAGGCCCCCATGACCACGGACGCTCCCCGTGTGGAGCTCACCCCCGCGGCCACCGAACTGCTGCAGAAGCTGCGTGCGCTGCACGGCCCGCTGATGTTCCACCAGTCCGGCGGCTGCTGTGACGGCAGCTCGCCCATGTGCTACCAGGCGGGCGAGTTCCGCACCGGCGACTCCGATGTGCTGCTCGCGTCGCTCGCCGTGGACGAGGTGGCCGAGCCGATCGGGTTCTGGATGTCCAAGAGCCAGTACGAGGTCTGGAGTCACACCCGGCTGATCGTCGACGTGGTCCAAGGCCGCGGCGGCGGATTCTCGCTCGAGGCGCCCGAAGGCGTCAGGTTCCTCATCCGGTCCCGGATGCTCGGCACCTGACCGAGGCGGTCGCGGGTTGGGGCCGTCGTCATGGGTTCAGGTTGCTGACGATGTTCGCGGTGGCGGTGAGCCCGTTCTGGATGGTCGGCGCCATGCTGGTGCTCGCGAGATAGAAGCCGAGCAGCACACAGACGAGCGCATGCGTGATCTTCAGCGCCCCGTTGCGCAGGAACACGATCGCGAGGATGAGCAGCAGCAGTACAACTGACACCGAAATGGCCATCGTCCGGACTCCCTACGCGCCTCCGCCACGTCAACTCCGTGGCGTTTTCGCCGTCAGTGTGGCGTGGCGGAGGGGCCGTACGGTCGACTGACATGTCCTCCGAACGTGTGTTGACGGGGAGTGACGATCCCCGCAGGGCCGTTCAGCGCCGGTCGTAGGCGTCCAGGAAGGCTTCCAGCGCGACGAGATCGTCGGTGTTGAGGTGGTCCGCGTCGGCGGCGATCAGCTCCAGCCAGATGGCGCCGCGCTCAGGACCGGGCAGATCGGGCGTCGCCCAGAACCGCACCCGCTGGCCGCGGCTGTGCGCGGCGCCGACGATCTGGTGCAGCTTGGTCCGCTCGGCGGCCGGCATCGGGCCCGCGCCCTGCCAGGTGAAGTGGTTGTTCCAGTTGTCGCTGATCAGCGGGATGAGGGAGGCGGACGCGGGTCCCCCGAGGTCGGCCATCCGGCCGTCGTAGAACGCGTACCGCACCTGCTGCGCCTCCATCGGAGCCCGGGCCGACCGGTCCCCTGAGATCACGGCGGTGACGGCTCCCGGGCGCACCTTGCCGTGCGCGTACGTGGTGAACAGGCGCCGGTAGCGGTGGAGTTGACGGTGCAGCTCGGCGTAGGCGTTGACGCCGTCGGCCTTGATGTCGATGAGGAGCTGGATGGGCTTGTGGTGCCCCCGGTACACCGAGCCGTGGCCCTGGCGCACCCGCTCGGCCAGCGGCTTCAGATACAGCGAGGCGAGGGTGCGGGCCGGGTCGAGGTCCACCGGGTCGTGGGCGACGAGGAGTTCACCGTCGACGAGGAAGATGTCCGCCTCGACGCTGGTGAAGCGGTGGTCGAGGGCGTCGAGCAGCGGGCGGGCGTGCAGATAGTCGTTGTGCGCGTGGGCTCGCCGCAGCGGCTTTCTGCGCTGCGGCCGGCCTCCGGTCGACTGTGCGGAAGAGGGGACGGCGACCGTTCCGGCGAGTGCGGCGGCGACTGTGGTGACGGCTGTGCGGCGCGTGACGTGCAAGGCCATGGCTGCGATACCTCCCGGAGCGACGGACGGGCGGGACCGAGTATGCGGTCCCGCCCGTCCCGAAGGGCAGTGGGCTGCCGGAAGTTGGCCGAGGCTTCAGCCGACGGCCGACTGATCGGCTACTTGACGCCGAGCTCGTCGCGCCAGTTCGGGAAGATACGGTCGGCGTCCTTCCGGAAGGACTCGAACGCACCCTTGAGCTCCGCGTGGTCCTTGGCGTACTCGGTGAGCTTGATGCCCTGCTGCCAGGCGTCCTGCGCCTGACGCAGCGACTTGGCGCCCGCCGTGCCGCCGTCCTTGTGGCCGAAGGCGCCGCCGCCCGAGGTCTGGATGACGTTGGAGTGGCCCAGGTTGTCGAAGAAGCCGGGCAGGCGCAGGGCGTTCATGCCGCCGGAGATGATCGGGGTGGTGGACTTCATGCCCAGCCACTCCTGGTGGAAGTACGGTCCGTCGGCCGCGTCCTGCTCCAGCATGAAGGCGATGGCCTTGTCCGCGGCGTCGCCCTCCATCTTGCCGAAGCCCATGGTGCCGGTGTGCATACCGGAGGCGCCCTGGAGTCGGGTCATTTTGCAGTGCACGAACGAGGTGTAGCCGCGCTGCGACTGCGGGCTGGTGACGGCGCCGTGGCCGGCCCGGTGGAAGTGCAGAAACTGGTTCGGGAAGTTGCGGCGCGCGGTCGTGACGGCCGTCGGGCCCGCGACGTAGCCGTCGACGAGGAAGGCGACGTGCGAGGCGTTCTCGCCGAACGTCTCCAGGATGTACTCACCGCGGGCGATCATCTCGGCCGGATCGTCGGCCGTGATGTTGGCCGAGAACAGCTTCGCCTCACCGGTCTCCTCCTGGGCGCGGCGCATGGCGTCGGCCACGCACGCGATGGTCTCCTTCAGCGGCGCGAAGACCTGGTTGCCCTGCGGCTCGTCGTTCTTGATGAAGTCGCCGCCGAGCCAGAAGTCGTGGCAGGCGTCGGCAAAGGGCTGGGGACGCAGGCCCAGCTTCGGCTTGATGATGGTGCCGACGACCATGCCGCCGTCGACGACCGGGCGGCCGAGAACCCGCCACATGTCCTGGATGTTCATCGAGGGGCCGTCGAACAGGCGCAGGTAGGCCGGCGGTACGTAGAAGTCGTGCATCTTGGCGTACTCGACGTCGCCCATGCCCTGGTTGTTGCCGATGCACAGAGTCAGGAAGGACGCGAGCATCGCGCGGCCGTCGATGATGTTCCGGTCGAAGAGCTCGATCGGGTACGCGATCTTCATGAGCTCCTTGGTCTCGTCCACCTCGTAGACGAGCGCGTCGACGCCCTGGGTGAAGTCGTCCGTGGTGCACACCTCGACGTTGGTGCCGGTGGAGGATTCGGCGGCGAAGTGGGCGGCGGTGGCCAGGAAGCCGTCGTACCCGGCCTTCGGCTTCATCGTGTAGGCGCACAGGACGTGCCGGCCGCCCTTGATGAGCTCCTGCTCGTCGAGGTCGAGGCGGGCGTAGCGGGTCGTCTGGTCCATGGTTCGTTCTCCTGGGAATTCTTCGATACGTACGAGCTGACCGGGGGCGTACGGGCGCTCAGCCCTCGAGGACCTCGGGGTTGGCGCAGTGGGCGAGCGGCTCGCCGCGCAGATAGCGGCCCACCTCACCGGCGACGATGCGGGCCGCCTTGTGCGCGACCTCCTGGCTGCCGCCCGCGATATGCGGGGTCATGACGATGCCGGGGGTGGTGAGCAGGCGCGATCCGGCGGGGACGGGCTCCTCGGGGAAGACGTCGAAACCGGCGCCGGAGAGCTGCCCGGAGTCGATGGCGTCGCAGACCGCGTCGTAGTCGAGCAGCGCGCCGCGGGCGCAGTTCACGAGCACGGAGCCGCGCGGCATCTTCGCGAGCTGCTCGGCGCCGATCATGCCCTTGGTCTCCTCGGTGACGCGGGCGTGCAGCGAGACGATGCGGGAGCGCCGCAGGAGCTCGTCCAGGGACACCGACTCGGCTATCCCTTCGACCAGTTCGGGCTTCACGTAAGGATCGAAGACGAGGACCTCGGCGCCCATCGCCTTGAGGACCTTGGCGACCCGGGAGCCGATCGCGCCGTATCCGAGGAGACCGACGGTGGCGCCCTCGATCTCGATGCCGCAGTTGTCGTAGTCGTAGTAGTCGCCGCGCCAGGTGCCGTTCCGCATCTCGACGTGGGTGTCGCCCACACCGCGCGCGGCGGCGAGCAGCAGGGTCAGGGTGTGCTCGGCGGTGGCGACGGCGTTGCGGCCGGGCGCGTAGCAGACGGCGACCCCGTGCTTGGTGGCCGCCTCCAGGTTGGCGTTGACCGGGCCGCCGCGGCTGATGCACATCAGCTTGAGGTCCGGACAGCCCTCGAGGATGCGTTCGGTGAGCGGGGCGAGTTGGGTGACGCAGACCTCGACGCCCTGCAGCGCCTCGATCAGCTCGTCCTCGGTGCCGGAGGCCTCGATGACCTCGGCGACCTGACCGAAGGGGGTGTGGGGCCAAGGGAGCTTGATCTCCGTGACGTCCACCGCTCCGTCGGTGGCCTGCTTGACCTCGTCCACGAGGAGGTGCGGAAGGACGAAGTGGTCGCCCGCTGCGAGGACCTTGGTGCTCATGAGGGGTTGCTCCTTGGGGTGGTGCACTGTGGGGGGTGTGCGGGGTTGGTCAGTGGCCGACGGGCGCGTACGGGGCGTTGAACCTGATGAGGGACGCCTGGCCGTCGCCGATCCGGATCTCGGTGAGGGTGCCGTTGTCCAGGACCGGGAAGACCCGCCGGTACTCGTCGGGGTCGATGCCGAGCAGCTCGCACAGCAGCACGCGGTAGAGCGCGTTGTGCGCGACGATCAGGACGCGGCCGCCGAGGTGTTCGGCCACGATCTCGTCGAGCAACTGCCGCGCCTGGCGGGCCGCCTCGCGTGGGTCGTTGCCGCCGGGGAGGTGGTCGGTGACGGGTCGCAGCACGAACTTGGCGAGTTCCTCGGGGAACGCCGTGCGCATCTCGTCGATGCTCAGGCCTTCCCCGCGGCCGAAGTCCAGCTCCAACAGCCGCGGGTCCTCGCGCAGTTCGAGTCCGAGCGCGCGAGCCGCCGGTTCGGCGGTCAGCCGGGCCCGCGACAGCGGCGAGTGGTACACCGCGTGGATCCGCTGCCCCGCGGCCCAGGTCCCGAGTTCCTCGGCCTGCCGCCGGCCGCGTTCGGTGAGCGCCACGTCGGCGCGGCCCGCGTAGCGGTTGTCCGCGTGCCAGACGGTCTCGCCATGGCGTACGAGGATGAACTCGGTGGTGGTCATCGGGCCGCCCTCTCCTTCGCGTGTGCCGCCACGGACTCGTCGAGCCAGCCCCGGCGGACGAGCTCGTCGAGGAACTCCAGGTAGCGCGGAGTCCAGCGCTCATGCCGTACGGGATCCGGCTTGATCTCCTCGCCGCTGCGGACCATCGCTGCGGCGGCGTCCTGGACGGACACCCCGCTCGACGTGGCCGCGAGCACCGCCATGCCGATGGCGCCCTCGGCCTGTTCGGGCAGCAGCACCGGGCGGCCGAGCACATCGGCGCGCAGCTTGTTCCAGTACGGGTTCTTCGCGCCGCCGCCGGTCAGCGTGAGCGGACCGTCGACGGGGGCGCCGAGCTGGTCGAGGTAGTCGAAGCAGAGGCGCTCGATGAACGCGACGCCCAGGAGGTACGCGTGGAAGCGCTCGGCCTCGTCGGCCGGTTCACCGAGCACGAAGCCCTCGGCCCGGGGTGCGCGGAACGGGAAGCGCTCGCCTCCGGTGGACACCAGTGGATACGCGACGGCGTCACTGTCGGACTCGGCGGCCCGGGCGGTGAGTTCATCGAGGTCGACACCCTGGAACTCGCGCGAGATCACCCCGGCGCCGCTGCTGGACGCACCGCCCGGCAGCCAGCTCTCGCCCGGGCCGCGGTGGCAGTAGACGACACCGTTCGGGTCCCGTACGAGATGCGGGCTCATGCCCTTGAACACCAGGGTCGTGCCGAGCACCGAGTTCCACGCACCGGGGGTCAGCGCGCCCGCGCCGATCTGGGCCGCGCAGCCGTCCGTCATGCCCGCGACGATCGCGGTGCCTTCCGGGATGCCGGTGGCTGCCGCGGCCTCGGCGCATACGGCGCCGATGACCGTGCCGGGGCGTACAACCTCGGGCAACAGCTCGGCAGGGACGCCCAGTTCGGCCATGACCTCCTCGGGCCAGCGCTCCTCGGTGAGGTGGTAGCCGGTCTTGAGGGCGTGGCTGGCGTCGCTCGCCACCTGGCGCCCGGCCAGCCGCCAGGTCACGAGGTCGGTCTGGTGCAGCAGCCGGACCCCTGTACCGGCTGCTGCAACCTTGTGATCCAGGAGCCACAGCAGCTTCGGCAGCGCCCAGGAGGGCTGCATCGAGCGGTAGCCGAGCTCCTGCCAGACGGGCTCGCCCGCCTGGTTGGCGCGCACGGCCTGGTCGGCGGCGCGCCCGTCGTCGTACATGAGGCCGCGGGTCAGCGGGTTCCCGTCCGCGTCGGCGAGCAGGATCGTGCCCGAAGTGCCGTCGAGCGCAAGGCCCTTGATGCGGGCGGGTTCGATACCGGCGAGCGCTTCGCGGCTCGCCTCGGCGAGCGCGCTCCACCACTGCTCGGGGTCCTGCTCGTGCCGTGTGCCGTCGCGGTGGCTGGTCAGCGGCCGCGAGGCGGCGCCGAGCACCTGGCCGGCGGAGTCGACGGCGACACAGCGCGCGGACTGCGTGCCGAGGTCGAGGCCGAGCCACACGGAATCCGCGTCCGGGCCGGTCTTCACAGAGCGTTCAGGCTGCACGGAGAACTCCTTCGAGACCCGCGCCGTCGCGCGGACCGGGGACGGGAAGGGTGCGGCCGGACGACCAGCCGGCCTCGCGGGCGAGCGTCCGCCAGGTGAGGAAGTCCTCGTAGCGGGCGGTATAGAACGGGGACCACTTCGGGTGCGGCTCCCACGTCGACGTCATCCGTACGTACTTGGCGGCCGCGCTGTGCATCGACGACTCGGCGCCGGAGAGCACGAGACCGGTCAGGAACGCTCCCTTGGCTCCGAGTTCCGTGTCTCCGGAGCGTGCCGTGGGCACTCCGGTGGCGTCCGCGATCAGCTGGCACCAGTCGTCGTTGTTGGCGCCGCCGCCGCAGAGCCTGAGCTCGGTCACGGTCGTACGGGAAGCGACGAGGGAGTCGCGCAGGACGAGCGAGAGGCCCTCGAAGACGGAACGGGCGATGTCGGCGCGACTGTGCTCCAGGGAAAGGCCCCAGAAGGCGCCGCGCGCGGCCGGGTCGAGGAACGGCGCACGCTCACCGGCCGGTGACAGATACGGCAGGAACGACAGGCCCTTCGCTCCGGGCTCCGCCTTGAAGGCCAGCTTGCCGAGCTTCGGCGGCCCGTCGAGATCGAGCAACTGGGATGCCCAGACGAGGACTTCGGCGCCGTTCAGCGTGGGGAAGGCACGCAGCACCCGCTCGCGGCCGCGGTAGGCGATGTTGATTCCGGAGGGTTCGCCGGTGGTGTCGACCTCGTGGCGGACGATCTCGGTGCAGAGCGTGGTGCCGAGGATCGAGCAGGCCTGGCCCGGGTTGACGACGCCCACGCCGCGGGCGGTGGAGGCGATGTCGTACGGGGCCATGACCACCGGAAGGCCCTCGGGCAGGCCGAGTTGGCCGGCGGCCTCACGGGTGATCTCGGCGATCCGCTCGTCCTCGCCGAGCACCTTGGGAAGGAGGCGGCGGTAGGCGGCGAGCCCGAAGAGGTCGATGATCTCGTCGTCATAGTCGCCGGTGGTGTGGTTCAGGAACGGCGCCGAGGCATCCGACTCGTCCATCGCCAGCACGCCGGTCAGGTGGTAGAAGAGCCAGCCGGCGGCGGTCAGCGAGGAGGCCGAGCGGGCCAGGCGCTGCGGGTCGTGCGAACCCAGCCAGCTGAACACGGCGTTGGGCATACCGCTGCAGGTGAGCGAGCCGTTGCGGCGGAACGCGTCCTCGAGGACGCCGTCCCGCTCCCAGCGCGTGAGGATCTCACCGGCGCGGCCGTCCGACCAGAGGATGGCCGGTCCGGTGGGCCTGCCGTGCTGGTCCACCAGCCAGGCACCGTCGCCCTGTGCCGTGAACGTGACGAGCCAGACCGGGTCGTCGATGTCCGAGAGGGCGTTGCGGACGGTGTAGACGACCGCGTTCCACACGGTGTCCATGTCCTGCTCGGCCCAGCCGGGATGGCGGCGCAGGACCTCGGTGCCGATCCGCGATACGGCGAGTTCGGTGCCGTTGTCGTCGAACACGACGGACTTGATCATCGTCGTGCCGACGTCGATGGCGAGTACCGACATGGGTCACAGTCCCTTCGGGGAAGTGGCGGCGGTGGCCAGGTCACGGCCGTGCGCTGGGGGCTGTGGCAGGAGTTCCACCGTGTCCGCGGTGGGGACGGTGGTCTTCAGGAAGAGGGTCAGTACGGCGCTGACCGCGTGGTATCCGGCGAAGATCCAGGTGACTCCGCCGACGCCGATCGGGCCGAGGAAGACGCTCACCGTCAGCGGGCCCAGGAACGTGGACGCTCCGGCGCCGAGGTTCAGGGCGGCCATGGCCTGGCCCTTGTGGCGGGGCGCGATCGCCGTCATCAGGGCCGAGAGCGGGACGTATCCGGAGAGCGTGGCGCCGTAGAAGACCGCGACGAGCAGGCACAGGGCGTACGAGGAGCCGACCGCGCTCGGCACGTAGTACAGGATCAGAGTGGACAGGGTGCAGCCGATGCCGCCGCAGTAGGCGACGGTGGTGCGCCAGCCGATGCGGTCGCCGATGACGCCGAACATCAGGTTGGTGAAGATGTTGGTGCCGAACATGACGGCCACCAGGCGCAGCCACTGTTCATTGCTGAGGCCGACCGTGTTCACGAACCAGACCGGCAGCATCACCATGAAGCCGAACTGCGAGGCGGTGTTGAACATCCGGACCGCGGCGCCGGCGCCGACCCGGGGGTTGCGGTAGAGGATCGTCAGCGAGCCGACCAGACCGGCCATCGGCGACTCCCCTGGCGGGGCCAGCCGGGAGGAGCCGGTCTTCTCCTTGATCAGGAGCAGCGGCAGCACACCGCCGACCACGACGACACCGAGGGCGAACCACAAGGTGGTGTACTCGCCGACCACGGGGATGAGCAGGCTCGCGCACAGGGAGCCGAGGGTGGGCATGCCGGCCGAGAAGGCGGACCAGAACCAGCCCATCGCGCTGCCCATCTGCTTCTGCGGGGCGACGGCGGCGATCCAGACGAGGAAGGCGTAGGCGAAGAGCGGGAAGGCGAGGCCGCGCAGGGCGTACGCGAGAAGCAGCAGGCCGTAGGACTTGCTGGGTATCGCGACCGTCAGGAAGAAGACATGCGTGACGGCGAAGGTGATCAGGCCCAGCCACATGACCTTGCGGGGACCCCACAGGTCGGACAGGGCGCCGGAGAACCAGGCGGCGACGGCTCCGGTGATGCCGTAGACGGTGAAGATCATCGCCACGCTCGAGGCGGCGATGCCGAGGCCTTCGAGATAGGGCGAGAGGTAGCCGGCCTCGATGCCCACGCCGGTCATGAAGATCAGCAGGCCGAGATAGCCGTACGAGAGGGACTGCGGGATACCGAGGCGTCCGAGCGGACTCGGTGCCTGGTCCGTGCCGGGTTGCGCAGCCGGCATGGGGGTCTTCGTCATTGATTTCCCCGATCAGCGTCGATGAGTGAGGGACCGTGCGGGGCACGGTCGCCGGACCGGCGGCGACGGCGGTCCGTGTCCGGGGTGTCGGCGCTACCTCTCCGCTCCGGACATCACCGAGCTAACAAAACGGGCGAAACGACGGTCAACTTTCCGTAAACACCTCCCTTGGTGGGGCCGGGCGGCGGTGTGAGAAGGACCTACGGCCCCTGCCGCTGACCTGCGGCGGCGTCGGACCATCGAGTGAAGTGCCTGAGATCGTCACACGGGGAGTTCACATGGAACCGACGCCCGAGCCGGACGTCGAGCCCGCACACGGCCCGGCCGGCACGGACCGCGCGGACGCGCGCGACGCCCGGCGGCGGCTGATCCGGGAGGCCGTGATCTCCCACGGCCTCGTCCGTTCGGCCGATCTCGCGGCGGAGCACGGTGTCTCGCTGATGACGATCCACCGCGATCTGGACCATCTCCAGGCACAGGGCTGGCTGCGCAAGACGCGCGGCGGGGCGACGGGCATGTCGTCGGCGCACTTCCACGGCACGGTCGCCGACCGCGGCAACGCGATGCCGCAGACGAAACGGCAGCTGGCCCGGGCGGCGGCCCGGCTGCTCGCCCCCGGTCAGTCGGTGCTGCTCGACGACAGCACGACCTGCGCCCAGATGACGCGTCACTTCCGGGAGAGCACACCGCTGACGGTGATCACCAACTCGCTGCCGGTACTCCAGCTGCTCTCCAAGGAGCAGGACATCCACCTGATCTCGCTCGGCGGGACCTACTTCCCGGCGTACGAGGCGTACATGGGTCTGCAGACGGCGGACAACGTCGAACGTTTCCGTGCGGACGTGCTGTTCATGTCGACGACGGCGGTGACCAAGGGGCGGCTCTACCACACGTCCCCGGAGACGGTGCAGGTCAAGCGCGCGATGATGGCGGCCGCCGCGCGCCGTGTCCTGGTCGCGGACCACACGAAGTTCCTGCGCGACGGCCTGTACGCGCTCGCCCCGCTCACCGACTTCGACCTGGTGGTGGTCGACGACGGCGTGCCCGCCGAGGAGATCAGGGCGATACGGAGCAAGGGCACCGATGTGCTTGTGGTGCCCCGGAGTTGACCCGGCGTGCTGGTGGTGCCTCGTGCGCTCGTGGTGCCCCGGCGTTGATCTTGCCCGTCAGGCGGCCGGCTCGGACCAGTGCACCGTCCGGTCGCACCAGCGCTCGAGCAGCACGCGGTCGTGGCCGACGGCGAGCAGACCGGCGCCGCTGTCGGCGCGGTAGTCCTCGACGACCCGGACCAGAGCGGCCGTGGTGGAGGCGTCCAGCATCGCCGTCATCTCGTCGCAGACCAGCCAGCGCGGCCGCAGGATCAACGCACGGGCCACACAGGCGCGCTGCAGCTGTCCGTCGCTGACCTCGTGCGGGCGGCGGCCGAGCAGGTCCTCGCCCAATCCGACGCGCGCGGCGAACTCCCGGGCACCGTCAGCCGCTTCGGCCGCCCGGCCGGTGGCCCGCAGCGGCTCGGCGATCAGGGCGGAGAGCGTCAGGCGCGGATCGGCGGACAGCCGCGGCTGCTGGAAGACGACGCCGAACGCGGTGCGCTGGGACCGGGGTGCGCGATGGCGCCAGCCGGTCGCCTCGGTGCCGTCGATGACGACCCGCCCGGCGTCCGGCCGGTGCAGCAGCGCGGCGACCCGGGCGAGCGTGGACTTGCCGCAGCCGCTGGGGCCGAGCAGACCGACCGACTCGCCGGGCCGCACGCTGAGCGAGATGCCGGCGATGACGGGCTTGCGGGGCTCGTAGCCGGCGGTGATCGCGTCGAGCTCAAGCATGTTCGGCCTCCAGGGCCTCGGGAGCGTCGAGGCTCACGTGATGGCAGGCCACGGCGTCCTCGAACAGCGGCTGCACCCGGCACTTCTCGCTCACCCGCGCACAGCGCTCGGCGAAGGCGCAGCCCTCGGGCAGCGCGCCGAGCTCGGGCGGCATCCCGGGGGTGGGCGTGAAGTGCCGCTCCGGCAGCGCGTCGAGCAGCCCTCGGGCGTACGGATGGCGGGGTCCGCGCGCGCCGAAGAAGTCCCCGGCGTCGGCGATCTCGACGATCCGGCCCGCGTACATCACGGCGATCCGGTCCGCGATCCGCTCGGCCGCCGCCAGATCGTGGGTGATCATCAGCAAGGCGCGGGAGTCGCCCGTGTGCCGGGCGAGTTCGTCGACGGTGCGCTCGACGAGGTCGCGGTCGAGTCCGGTGGTGGGTTCGTCGGCGAGCAGCAGCGGGGCGTCGCCGATCAGGGCGAGCGCGGTCGCGGCACGCTGGGCGAGACCGCCGGAGAGTTCGTGCGGATAGCGGTCGAGATGATCGGCGGGGAAGGACGCGCGTTCGGCAACTTCCTCCGCGGTCTTGCGCAGGGCCGCCCGAGGGGTGCGCAGCAACTCCCTTACGGTCTCCTCCAGTTGGGAGCGGACCGTGCGTACGGGGGTGAGATGCGCGGCGGGCGACTGCGGTACGAGGCCGACCTTGCGCCCTCGTATGGAGCGCGCGAGGGTGCGCTCGTCGGCGGCGAGCAGATCGGTCCCCCCGCCGGGTCCGGATCCGCCGCCGGGTCCCGATCCACCGCCGGCTCCGGGCCCGCCGCCGAGCACGGCGGACCCGGCGGTCTCGGCGTTCTCGGGCAGCAGTCCGAGCAGCGCGGAGGCGAGCACGGATTTGCCGCACCCCGACTCCCCCACCAGCGCGAGCCGTTCACCGGCCGCCAGGGTGAAGTGGGCGTCGGTGACGGCCCGGATGAAGCGTCCGCCGCGCATCCGGAACCGTACCGACAGGCCCCGCACATCGAGTACGGGCGTCGTCACAGCATCGACCGTGGACGTCGTCACAGCATCAACTCCGATCGCCGGCGCGGATTCAGGCGTTCCCGCCAGGCGCCCGCGAGGCCCGCGATCGCCAGGGTCGGCACGATGATGAACAGGCCGGGGAAGAGCGTCGGCCACCAGTCCCCCGCGAGCAGCGCACCGCGCGCGGACTGGACGAGGGTGCCGAGGCTGGCCTGATGGGTGGGGAGTCCGAGGCCGAGGAAGGACAGGGCGGACTCGTGCCAGACGGCATGCGGCACCATCAGGACGGCGGCGAGACCCGCCTGCGGCAGCACGCCCGGCAGCAGATGCCGTACGGCCACCCGCATCCGTGAGGCACCGCCGGAGATCGCCGCGTCGACATAGGGACGCGAGCGCAGCGACAGGACTTCGGCCCGCACGATACGGGCGGTCGACAGCCAGTGCGTCAACGCCACCGACACCACCACCGGCCACACCCCGGGCCGGAACATCGCCACGATGAAGATGCCGAGCAGAAGATGCGGCACGGACGAGAACAGGTCGACCAGACGCATCACCAGGCGGTCCACGCGCCCCCCGGCGGCCGCGGCGGCGGCACCGACCGCGGTCCCGATCACGGTGGCCACGACCGCCGCGACCACCCCGACGAGCAGCGAGACACGCAGCCCGTAGACACAGCGCAGCAGCAGATCCCGGCCGACGTCGTCGGTGCCGAACGGGTGGGCCAGGGACGGCGGTTGCAGCTTGGCCGCGAGGTCCACGGCCTGCTCGTCGAGGTGCACGAGCGGCGGTACGAGGAGTACGGCGAGCACCACGGCGAGGGTGATCACCGCGGAGGTGCGGATACGCCAGGTCCTCGTGGAACGGCGCCGCATACCCCGTACGCGCCAAGCGACGCCGGCCGGCTCAGCCATCTCGGTGTTCCCAGCCGTCTGAGTCTTCTCAGCCGTCTCAGCCATCGAAGCCCACCCTCGGATCGGCGAGCCCGTAAAGCAGGTCCGCGACGAGATTGCCGAGCAGCACCGCGGCCGTGGCGAGCACGGTGAGCGCGGCGAGCAGCGGGAAGTCCACGGAAGTCGCCGCCTCGACGGTGGCGGCGGCGATGCCGGGCCAGCTGAAGACGGTCTCCACCAGGAGCGCCCCGGTGATGAGTTCGGGCACCCGCGACCCGATCAGCGTGAGCACCGGAAGCAGTCCGGAGCGCAGGGCGTGCCCGAGGAGCACGGTCCGCTCCGCGAGCCCGCGGGCGCGGGCCCCGCGCACGGGGTCCTCCTCCAGGGCGTCACCGACGCCCTGGCGTACGTACAACACGAACCAAGGAAGCTGCGAGACGGCCAGCACACAGGCGGGCAGCACCAGATGACTGGTCACCTGCCCGGCGCTGACCACGGTCGATCCGGTGTCGGTGAGACCGCCGGCCGGCAGCACCCCGAGCTTCAGGGCGAAGAACCACACGGCGAGCAGCCCGAGCCAGAACGGCGGCGCGGCTTCCAGGCCGTACGCGAGCGAGGTCACGGCGCGGTCCAGCCAGCCGCCGGTGCGGCGTGCGGCGAGCACACCGAGCGTCGTGCCGAGCACGATCGCGAGGAGGAACGCGGTCGTGGCGAGCAGCACGGACCAGCCGAGCCGCTCCCCGATGACCTGGCCGACGGGCTGGCGCATCACCAGGGACTGGCCGAAGTCGCCGCCGAGCGCGCCGGTCAGCCAGTCCCACCAGCGGGTGATGAGCGGCTGGTCGACGCCGAGGTTGGCGCGCAGTTGGTCCAGGGTCTGCTCGGAGGCGGTGAGTCCGCCCGTACCGGCGTAGGCCTTGACCGGATCGAAGGGCGAGGCGGCGGCGATCGCGAACACCCCGAAGGTGACGGCGAGCAGGACGGGGACGGCGGTCAGTGCCCGCCGCCCCGCCATGCGAGCCATCGACGCCCAGGGGAGCTTGTGGGTACGGGAGGTCACTGCTTCGGCTGCCAGTCCTCGACGTTCCACCAGGGGCCGGTCGCGAAGCCGTGGTCGTGCGGTTCGACCTGAGTGGTGAGCTGCCCGAAGTGGTCGTTCACGACGTACACATGGTCGATGTGGGTGAGGAAGGTGTAGCCCGGGTTCTTCACGAGCTCCCGCTGCACGGTGTCGTACGCGGCCTTGCGGTCGGCGTGGTCGTCGGTCTCGCGGGCCTTTTCGAGCGCCTTGTCGACGGCGGGGTTCTCGTAGAAGCTCATGTTGTTGAAGTCGTTGCCGCCCACGAACTTCGAGTGCAGCATCGCGTACTGGTCGAAGTCCGGGTCGGCGGGCGCACCGCCGCCGGCGAGCACGGCGTCGCGGTCCATCCGCGGCTGGATGACCTCCCACGTGCCGGCCTGGACCTTGATCTCGATGCCGGCCTTCTTGGCGTCGGAGGCGTAGGCGAGGGCGTGGTCCTGGCGGAGCTTGTCGCCGGAGAGGTACCAGAGCGGGAAGGAGGCGCGCACGCCGTCCTTCTCGCGGATGCCGTCGGAGCCCTTCTTCCAGCCGGCCTCGTCGAGGATCTTCCCGGCCTGCTTCAGGTCGTGGGCGCGCTCGGTGCCCTTGGTGAACCACTCGCTGTCGGTCGGCACGGGCCCGTAGGCCTCCTTGCCTGCGCCGTCGAGGATCGCGTCGACCATGGCCTTGCGGTCGACGGCGACGTCGAGCGCGCGGCGGATATCGGTGTCGCCCGCGACCTTGTTCCCGGTCGGCAAGGTCACCACGCGATAGTCGAAGCTCGTGGCCTCGTACGTCTTCCTGGCCTTGTCTCCGGCGAAGGTCTTCGCCAGGTTCGGCGGCAGGATCGCGCCGTCGAGGTCGCCGCTGCGCAGCCGGGTGGCGCGCACGTCGTCGTCCTTGATGATCGCCATGGTGAAGTTCTTCACCTTCGGCTCACCGCCCCAGTAAGCGGGGTTGGCCTTGAAGGTGAGCTTCTCGCCCTTGGACCATTTCACCAGCGTGTACGGGCCGGTGCCGACGGGCTCGGTGGTGAGGTCGCCGGTGTTCACGTCCTGCTTCGAGGCGAGGTGCTCGGGCGCGATGGCCTGCACGGTGCGCTCGGCGAAGGGGGCGTAGGGGTACTTGAGCTTGAAGACGACCTCGTCGTCCCCCTTGGCCTCGACGCTCTTGAGGGCGTCGAGCTCGCTCTTGTACGCGTTGTTGGTCTTCTCGTCGAGGATCGTCTCGTAGGTGTAGACGACGTCCTTCGCGGAGAACGGCTTCCCGTCGCTGAACTTCACACCGTCGCGCAGCTTGAAGGTGTACGTGAGACCGTCGGCGCTCTTCTTCGGCAGCTCGGCCGCGAGCGCGGGCTCGAGCTTCATGTCGGCGTCGTGCGTGAGCAGTCCGTCGAAGATCTTCGAGTTGCCGTCCTTGCCGTAGCCGAGCAGCGGGCTGAGCGTCTCCGGCTCGTAGGCGATACCGACGACGGCGGAGTCCCCGGCGCCCGCACTGCCGGAGCCGCCTTCGCCGGGCGCGGAACACGCGGAGGCGGCGACCGCCAGTGCGGCGGTCGCCGCCAGGGCGCCCGTTCCCCGTATCGCTGCGGCCCTCATGCCCACACCCCTGTTCAAGATCGACAGTTATTGCGAATGGTTCGCAAGTATGCCGCATGTAAGAGGTAGCCGGGTACTGCGGGTCGTACGACGGGCGCTTGATCGACAGCAGACGAGTGCGTGATCAGTAGAAGATGAACCAGGTCACATCGGTCGATGCCGTCTTGCCCGCGCCGTCCGTGACGGTGATCCGGCTGGTGGTAGATCCCCACTTGGTGGGCGAACCGGTGATCCGCCCCGACGCGCGGTCGATGCTCACGCCCGCGGGAAGGCCGACGGCGGTGAAGGTACGGGCACCGCTGCCGCCCGAGGCGACGAGCTGGAGGTCGACCGCCTTGCCGATGTACGCGGTCTGGCCGCCCGGATTCTGCAGCGATAGGGTGCCGCCGCCGTTGTCGCCGACCGTCCATGTGAAGCGCGTGGAGCCGGTCTTGCCGGCGCTGTCGGTCGCCGTGACGGTCACGTTCGAGGTTCCTTTCGTGCTCGCCGCGCCGGAGATGGTGCCGCTCGACGCGTCGACGGCGAGGCCGGCGGGCAGTCCGCTCGCACTCCAGGTGTACGGGGCGGTGCCGCCCTCGGCGCTGTTGGCGACCTCGGCCCGCTGCCCCACGGCGGTGTGCTGGTCGGAGACGGCGGCGACGGTGACCTCGCCCGGCTGCGGGGCACCCGTGACGAGCGTCGCCGAGAACTTGCTCAGCGCTTCGTTGACCGGCTGGAAGATGGTGAAGGTCTCCCCGGAACTGCCGCAGGTGTTGCTGCCGCCGCCGGAATGGATACCGACCGCCTTGCCGCCCGACGCGGTCACATAACTGCCGCCGGAGTCGCCGCCCGCCGAGCACGCGTCGCTGTACGACAGGCCGTCGATGACGACGTTGCCGTAGTCGACGGACTGGTTCACCTGGGTCACTTCACCGCAGCGGTACTGGCTGGTCTGGCCCGAGCGGCAGACCAGGGTCCCCACGGTGGCGTCCTGCGAGCCCGTGAGCGTGACATCGCTCTGGCTGTATCCCTCGACCCGGTTGCTGAGCGTCCAGCCGGACTGATCGACGTCGACGATGCCGAAGTCGCCCTCGCGGTTGTTGTAGCTGCCGGTGCCGCCCTTGTTGGACGTGCCGACGCGGGTGCCGTCCTTGCCGTACGCGGCCTGGTTCACGTCGTTCGTGCAGTGTCCGGCGGTCACGAAGGCCTTCGCCCCGCCGGTCCGGGTCACGGAGAAGCCGATGGAGCAGGGGCTCTCGCTGCCGGGCACCCACTTCTCGCCGCCGGCGACCTCACCGCCCTGCTGGCGTGGGGTGTCGGCGCCGGTCTCCACGTGCACACGGTCACCGAAGACCTTCAGCGCCTTCAGGAACCCGGGGTCGGCATCCCCTGCCACCGCCACGCGGACGCGGTTGTCACGGATATCGACCCCCCAACTACGCACGCCTTCCTTGCCGTTGCCGACGAGACGGGTGATCTCGTCGGCGACGGCGGCGAGTTCGAGGCCGGAGTGCGCGACCTTGTGCGGGCGCGCACCTGCCGCGCGGACCTCGGCCGCGTCGGCGTCACTGGTCACGGCGGCGGCGAGCGTGCCGCTGCCCGCGTCGAACCAGACACCGGCGAGGCGGTCGCCGAGTTCGCCGCGCAGGGCGGTGGCCGTACGCTGCGCCGCGGCCTCGTCGGCGAGCCGCTCGGTGGCCTCCTGCCGAGTGAGGCCCAGATCGCGCTGAACCGCCTCGACGAGGGCGGTGTCAGGACTGGGCGGTGCGGGGTCGGCCTGGGCGGAGTGCTGTAGCGCACCGAGCGTCAGCAGGACGCCGGCGGCGGCCGCGCCCCAGGTGACGCTCCTACGGGGGCGGTGTGTTCTGCGATGACCACGGGGGTGAGTCACAGGCGGTTCCTCTCGAAGTCGGGCCGGGGGGAGCCGTGCGGAGGTGGTGCGCCTGGCAGCGGAGAGGCCGCATCTGCTTGACGCAAACACGCCAGGCGCACGCCTGCAGCCTGCTCCTTCGGCGGCTGCGGAGCATGAGGGGAATCCCTTGCGCGGTAAGGGGGTTGGGGCCGCGCCCCTCCTCGACGGGGGTGCGGTCTCGTCGCAAGGTGCGGCTGGGCGGCGCCTGCGGCGGGCACCTTTTCCCCTACCCGCCCCTTCCCGAAACTGGGGCTGCGCCCCAGACCCCGTATCCGAACTTCGTTCGGATGTCCTCAAACGCCGGACGGGCTGGAGTGGGGCGGCCCGCAGCCGCGCGACGGCGGAAGGGGACGGGGTGGGGTGCATTGTCATTCGGGCACCCCCGTCGGAGACGGCAACCTTTCACGGAATCGGTGCCATTGCCCGAATGAGCAAGCACCCCACCCCGGCCCCGACCCACGACGAAACCGCAGGCGAAAACGCACCGGCCGCCAGAAGCACACGAAACAGAACCCACCACAGCAGGGGGCCTGGGGGCGCAAGCCCCC
>NZ_JAAKZW010000158.1 GCF_011044995.1 Streptomyces mesophilus
GGGCGGATTTCCCCTACCCGCCCCTTCCCGAAACCGGGGCTGCGCCCCGGGCCCCCCCGCATCCGAACTTCGTTCGGATCTGCTCAAGCGCCGCAGGGGCTGATTGGCTGGCCGTATCCCTTGAGCTTCTCGCCTACCTCCAGCAATTCGCCCTCGGAAAGCAAACGCGGTGCGCGTCCCGGTACCGAGTTCGCGGTCAGCCAGAGGTGGCAGAGCCATTCGAGTTGGGCCGTGCGGTCGTAGGCCTGGGCGAGGGTGGCTCCGTATGTGACCGTGCCGTGGTTCTGCAGTAGACAACCTGTGCGATCGCGAAGTGCGCCCAGCATGTTCTCGGCCAATTCGTCCGAGCCGTAGAGGGCGTACGGGGCGACGCGGACCACTCCCCCGAGGGCCGCGGTCATGTAGTGGACGGGCGGCAGCTCGTCGACGAGCGTGGAGACGGCCGTGGCGTGGACGGCGTGGGTGTGCACCACGGCCAGCGCGTCCGTCGACCGGTGGACCGCGAGATGGAGAGGGAGTTCGCTGGTCGGCGAGAGCGCGCCGAGCACCTGGCGGCCGTCGAGGTCCACCGCGATCGCGTCCTGGGGCCGCAGCCGCTCGTACGGGACTCCGCTCGGTGTCACGAGGACCAGGCCGCCGACGCGGACCGAGACATTGCCCGAGGTGCCGACGACCAGGCCCTCGTCCGCCGACCTGCGGGCCGTGGCGACCAGCGCCTCCCAGGCCTCCGCCACCGCCGGCTCCCGCACCCGCTCTTCCCGCTCATCTCGCACCATGCGCCGATCCTGCCAGGGACGGACCGGAGCACAGGGGCCGGGCGCACAGGGGCCGGGCACTGTAGTGCGGAGCCCGGCCCTCCGAAAGGGCGGATATCGGTATTCATGCGGCTCTCTCCGGATTGGCCGAAGATCGACGGGCATCGGCCGACGTACCCGTAACCTCTGGGGGATTTGTCATGCACGTCGCCATCCGGGGGGAAATATGGCTCGTGGCAATTCGTCACGCCGTCGAAGCCGTCGCCTGAGCGTCCTTGCCACGTCCGCGGCGACGCTCGCGCTGGGGGGAACCGCGCTCATCGAGGCGCCGGCGACCGCGGCCGCGAAGCCGAAGGGGCACGACGTCTCTTCGCACCAGAAGAACGTCGACTGGCAGAAGGCCAAGTCCAAGGGCGCCACATTCGTCTACGTGAAGGCGACCGAGTCGCACACGTACAAGAACCCGTACTACAACCAGCAGTACAACGGATCGCGCAGCGCCGGATTCATCCGCGGCGCCTATCACTTCGCCCTGCCGAACAAGTCGTCCGGCACCACCCAGGCCCGCTATTTCGTACGCAACGGCGGCGGCTGGCGCTCCGACGGCTGGACGCTGCCGCCCGCGCTCGACATCGAGTACAACCCGTACAGCAAGAAGAAGTGCTACGGGCTGAGCAAGTCCAAGATGGTCGGCTGGATCCGCGCCTTCAGCAACGAGGTGCTCCGGGGAACCGGCAGGCGGCCCGTCATCTACACCAATACGAACTGGTGGAAGGCTTGCACCGGCGATTACTCGGGGTTCGGGGGCAATCACGCGCTGTGGCTCGCGCGGTACAGCTCCTCGCCGGGACCGCTGCCCGCCGGGTGGTCGTATCCGACCTTCTGGCAGTACGACAACGCGGGCAGGCTGCCGGGTGATCAGAATCTCTTCAACGGGTCGGCGGGAGGCCTGAAGAAGTTCGCCCGAGGGCGATAAACCCGGTTTTGCAGGGGTTGGCGCCTTTTGCCCGAGCTCGTGGCGGGCGCCACCCCTCAATCCGGCCACCCTGACGCCCGGCCCAGTTCACCTTCCGTTCACTCAGGTTGCCTACGTTCGTCCAGCCACTGACATCGAACGATTGCCTGGGTAAATGGAACACTTCACGCTGCTGCTTGCGATCGTGATCGCCGTAGCTCTCGTGTTCGATTTCACGAACGGTTTCCACGACACCGCCAACGCGATGGCGACAACCATTTCGACCGGCGCCATGAAGCCCAAGGCGGCGGTCGCCATGTCCGCCGTGCTCAATCTTGTCGGAGCCTTCCTCTCGGTCGAGGTCGCCAAGACGATCTCCAGCGGCCTGGTGAGAGAGGACGGGATCCAACCCGAGGTGATCCTCGCGGCGCTCGTCGGCGCCATTCTGTGGAACCTGCTGACCTGGCTGGTCGGCCTCCCCTCCAGCTCCTCGCACGCCCTCATGGGCGGTCTGATCGGCGCCACCGTCGCCTCGATCGGCTTCGGCGGGGTCAACGGCGATGTCATCGTCACCAAGGTCCTCATCCCCGCGATCGCCGCGCCCGTCGTGGCCGGCCTCGCCGCGATGCTGGCGACCCGCCTGACGTACAAGCTCGGCAAGAACGTCGGCGAGAAGTCCTCTGCCAAGGGCTACCGCGCCGGTCAGATCGCCTCCGCCGGTCTGGTCTCGCTCGCGCACGGCACCAATGACGCCCAGAAGACGATGGGCATCATCACCCTGGCCCTGGTCGCCGGAGGCGCGCTCGCGCCCGGCTCGAACCCGCCGGTCTGGGTGATCGTCTCCGCCGGTCTGGCGATCGCGCTCGGCACCTACCTCGGCGGCTGGCGCATCATCCGCACCATGGGCAAGGGCCTGACCGATCTGCAGCCGCAGCAGGGCTTCGCCGCCCAGACCTCGGCCGCCGCGGTCATCCTGGCCTCGTCCAACCTGGGCTTCTCGCTCTCCACGACGCACTCCTGCTCAGGCGCCGTGATGGGTGCGGGTCTCGGCCGCAAGGGCGGCGTCGTGCGCTGGTCGACCGCGACCCGGATGTTCGTCGCGTGGGGTCTGACCCTGCCGGCCGCCGGTCTGATGGCCGCGGGCGCCGAGTTCGTGGCCCGTCAGGGCGACTGGGGCATCGCGGTCGTCGCGGTCTTCCTGGTGGTCTCGTGCGCGGCGATCTGGCTGTACTCGCGCCGCCAGGTCATCGACCACACGAACGTCAACGAGGTCGAGCCCGTCACCGACGAGCCCGGCGTGGTGACCACCGCGATCGCCGCGGTGACCCCGCCGCCGACCGTCGCCGCGGAAGCCGCCGAGGCCCTCGAGGCCCTCGAGGCCACGGAAGCCGCCGCCGTCAAGACCACCATCCCGGCCCGCAAGCCTGCTGCCGACTCCACGCAGCCGGCCGGTGCGACCGCCTGACGCGGTCGCCCGACTAGTTAAGGAATCAGCAGTATGAAGATCGACTGGGCAGCTCTGGGCTCCGTCTTCGGCGTCAGCCTTCTGGCCACGGTGCTTCTCGTGGGCCTGTTCACCCTCGGCATCATGGGCCTCTCCAAGCAGGAGGCGGCCACCGAACAGGGCGGCTCCGCCCCGCTGGCCACCACCGGTGCGTACGCGTGCTTCGCGCTGTGCGCGGCAGCCGTGGCGTACGGGATCTTTCTGATCGTCACGTGAGGTTCGTCTCGTAGCAGCGCACCTCCGAACCGCCCTGCGGCGAGGCCCTGATGGGTCGTCGCAGGGCGGTTCTGCGTGCCCGCCCCTACAGGGGGCCGAAGGCGCAGGTCAACGCCGAGTTGACGGGTGTTCGCGGTGCGTGGTGGACTGCCGGAGCCAATACGGCAGCAGTAGAGGAAGCCGGTGTGAATCCGGCGCGGTCCCGCCACTGTCACCGGGGAGTTGTCCCCGGAAGCCAGGAACTCTCGCAGCCGTTCACGTCGAACCAGGGCGCGGACACCCTGAGTGAGGACATTTCGCCATGCCAGGCTGCATCGCTCTGCCAAGTACCCCTTGTACGAAGGTTCTTCGAGGCGTATCGGCGGTCTGATCCGTGGGTGCCGATCGCACTTTCGCGTACGGCGCCGCGGCCGGCCTGCTCGGCGATCTGCTCTTCGGCGACCCGCGCCGTGGACATCCGGTTGCCGTGTTCGGGCGCGCCGCGAGCGCTGTCGAGCGTGTCCTGTGGCGTGACCACCGGGCCGCGGGAATCCTGCACACCGCCGTCTGCGCCGGTGGTGCGGTGGCCCTCGGCACGCTCGCCGCTGCCTCCGTACGCCGCTCCCCCGCCGCTTCCGCCGCCCTGACCGCCGCCGCCACCTGGACGGTGGTGGGCGGGACTTCGCTCGTACGGGAAGCGCGGGCCGTCGCCGCCGCGCTGGACGCGGGCGATGTGGAGGCGGCGCGTGAGCGGCTGCCGCATCTGTGCGGCCGCGATCCCCAGGCGCTCGACGAGGCGGGCATCGCGCGCGCCGTGGTCGAGTCCGTCGCCGAGAACACCTCGGACGCCGTGGTGGGCGCGCTGGTGTGGGGTGCGGTGGCCGGGGTGCCCGGTCTGCTCGGGTTCCGGGCCGTGAACACCCTCGACGCGATGGTCGGCCACAAGTCACCCAAGTACCGCCGCTACGGCTGGGCTTCGGCGCGGCTCGACGACGTGGCCGGCTGGCCGGGCGCCCGGCTGACGGCCGCGCTCGCGGTGCTCGCCGGCGGGGACCCGCGCGGTGCGGCGCGGGCTTGGCAGCAGGACGCGGGGGCCCATCCGAGCCCCAACGCAGGCCCGGTGGAGGCCTCCTTTGCGGGCGCGCTCGGCGTACGGCTGGGGGGTGTTCTCTCGTACGGGGGTCGAGTGGAGCACCGCCCTGTCCTGAACGACGCCGGGCGCGCCGTCCAAGTGGCGGACATCGAGCGGGCCGTGCGGCTCGCCCGCCGTGTGAACGCGCTGGCGCTCGCGGTGTGTGCGGTAGGCAGTGTGCCTGCGGGCCGGGCACGTCACCGGCTGCGCGGACATCTGCGTACCGGAAGTACAGGAAGAGGAACGTCATGAGCGGTGGGCTGCTGGTCGCCGGGACCACATCGGACGCCGGCAAGAGCGTGGTCACCGCGGGGATCTGCCGCTGGCTGGCGCGGCAGGGGGTGAAGGTCGCGCCGTTCAAGGCGCAGAACATGTCCCTCAACTCCTTTGTGACGCGCGAAGGCGCGGAGATCGGCCGGGCGCAGGCGATGCAGGCGCAGGCCGCGCGCGTGGAGCCGACCGCGCTGATGAACCCGGTGCTGCTCAAGCCCGGCAGCGACCGCTCCAGCCAAGTGGTCCTGATGGGCAAGCCGGTGGGCGAGATGAGTGCGCGCGGGTACCACGGGGGGCGGCAGGAGTCGCTGCTCGGGACGGTCGTGGACTGTCTGGAGCAGCTGCGTGCCGAGTACGACGCGGTGATCTGCGAAGGGGCGGGGAGCCCCGCGGAGATCAATCTGCGGCGCACCGACATCGTGAACATGGGGATCGCGCGGGCGGCCCGCTTCCCGGTGCTCGTGGTCGGCGACATCGACCGCGGCGGTGTCTTCGCCTCGTTCTTCGGTACGACGGCGCTCCTGAGCAAGGAGGACCAGGAGCTGGTCGCCGGGTATCTGGTGAACAAGTTCCGCGGTGATGTCTCGTTGCTCGAACCCGGCCTCGACATGCTCAAGGGCCTGACCGGGCGGGCGACTTACGGTGTCCTGCCGTACGCGCACGGGCTCGGCATCGACGAAGAGGACGGGCTGCGCGTTTCGCTGCGCGGCGCCGTACGCGAGTCGGAGGTGGCGCCGCCGGTCGGCGAGGATCTGCTGCGGATCGCGGTCTGCGCGATCCCCTTGATGTCCAACTTCACCGATGTGGACGCCCTCGCGGCGGAGCCCGGCGTGGTGGTGCGGTTCGTGGACCGGCCCGAGGAGCTGGCCGACGCGGATCTCGTCGTGATCCCGGGAACCCGCGGCACCGTCGCGGCGTTGGAGTGGTTGAGACGGCGGGGATTCGAGCGGGCGCTGGGGCGCAGGGCAGCCGAGGGACGTCCGATTCTGGGGATCTGTGGTGGATTCCAGATCCTGGGCGAGCACATCGAGGACGAGATCGAGTCCCGCGCGGGAGCGGTGGACGGGCTTGGCTTGCTGCCGGTCCGGGTCCGCTTCCGGCGCGAGAAAACGCTGACGCGTCCAGTGGGCAGGGCACTGGGCGAAAACGTCGAAGGCTACGAGATTCATCATGGGGTCGCCGAAGTGCTCGGTGGCGAGCCGTTCTTGGACGGCTGCCGGGTCGGCGCTGTGTGGGGGACGCACTGGCACGGGTCGCTGGAGAGCGACGCGTTCCGGCGTGCCTTCCTGCGCGCAGTCGCGGCCGACGCGGGCCGGCGTTTCGTGCCCGCGCCCGACACGAGCTTCGGTGCGCTGCGCGAGGAGCAGCTGGACCGGCTCGGCGACCTCATCGAGGAGCACGCGGACACCGCTGCTCTGCTGCACCTGATCGAGACCGGTGCGCCGCCCGGTCTTCCCTTCATCGCTCCGGGGGCTCCTTCATGACGGTTCTGCTTCTGTCCACCGCTGATACGGACCTGTTGGCGGCGCGGGCGTCCGACGCGCCGTATCGCATCGGCAATCCGATGCGTGTGGACGTCGCCGATGAGCTGCCCGGGCTGCTCGACGGCGCGGACATCGCGGTGGTGCGGCTGCTCGGCGGCAAGCGGGCCTGGGAGGACGGTCTCGCGGCGCTGCGTGCGGCGGGGATACCGACCGTGCTGCTCGGTGGCGAGTCGGTGCCGGACGCGGAGTTGATGGCCGAGTCCTCGGTACCGGCCGGGGTCGTGGCGGAGGCGCTGCGGTATCTCGTCGAGGGCGGGCCGGGGAATCTGGCCGAGCTGGCGCGCTTCCTGTCGGACACGGTGCTGTTGACAGGTGAGGGGTTCGCCGAGCCGGAGAAGATGCCGGAGTTCGGGCTGCACGGCTCGTACGTACGGGTGGAGGGGCGGCCGACGGTCGGTGTGCTGTTCTACCGGGCGCATGAGCTGTCCGGGAACACCGCGTTCGTGGACACCCTGTGCGAGGCGATCGAGGACGCGGGCGCCAACGCGCTGCCGGTGTTCTGCGGTTCGCTGCGGGGCGCGGACCCGGCGCTGTACGAGCTGATCGGAAAGGCCGACGCTCTGGTGGCCACCGTGCTCGCGGCCGGCGGTACGCACGCGTCCGAGGCGTCGGCAGGTGGTGACGAGGAGGCCTGGGACATCGGGGCGCTCGCGGACCTGAACATCCCTGTGCTGCAAGGGCTCTGCCTCACCTCGTCTCGGGCGGCGTGGGAGGCGTCGGACGCGGCGCTCTCCCCCATGGACGCGGCGATGCAGGTGGCGATCCCGGAGTTCGACGGGCGGCTGATCACCGTGCCGTTCTCGTTCAAGGAGCAGGGCCCGGACGAAGTGCCGGTGTACAAGGCCGATCCCGGGCGGGCCGCGCGCGTGGCCGGGATCGCGGTGCGCCATGCGCGGCTCGGGCACAAGCCGAACGCCGAGAAGAAGCTGGGCATCGTCTTCACCGCGTATCCGACCAAGCACTCACGGGTGGGCAATGCGGTGGGCCTGGACACGCCTGCCTCGGCGGTGCGGGTGCTCGATGCGCTGCGCGACGCCGGGTACGGGGTCGTCGGGCATCCGGACGAGGGCGACGAGCTGATCCACCGGCTCATCGCGGCCGGCGGGCATGACGTGGAGTGGCTGACCGAGGAGCAGCTGGCGGCGGCGCCCGCGCGGGTGCCGCTGGCCGACTACCAGGCCTGGTTCGACAAGCTCGATCCCGCGTTGCGCGACGGGATGGTCGAGGCGTGGGGTGAGCCGCCCGGCTCCCTGTACGTCGATGGCGACGACATCGTGCTGGCGTCCCTGCAGTTCGGGAACGTCGTGGTGATGATCCAGCCGCCGCGCGGCTTCGGCGAGAACCCGATCGCGATCTATCACGACCCCGATATGCCGCCCTCGCATCACTACATGGCGGCGTACCGGTGGCTCGAGACGGTGACATCGGAAGGCGGCTTCGGTGCCGACGCCATCGTGCACATGGGCAAGCACGGCACGATGGAGTGGCTGCCCGGCAAGGGCCTCGGCCTGAGCGGGAGTTGCGCGCCGGACGCGGTGCTCGGCGATCTGCCGCTGATCTACCCGTTCATCGTCAACGACCCGGGTGAGGGCACCCAGGCCAAGCGGCGCGGGCATGCCACGGTGGTGGACCATCTGGTGCCGCCGATGGCGCGGGCCGATACGTATGGCGATCTGGCCAAGCTGGAGCAACTCCTCGACGAGTACGCCCTGGTGAGCGATCTCGATCCGGCGAAGGCTCCGGCCGTACGGGCGCAGATCTGGACGCTGGTGAAGGCCGCGGAGCTGCATCACGACCTGCATGTCGACGATCAGCCGGACGACGAGGCGTTCGACGAGTTCGTGATGCATATCGACGGCTATCTGTGCGAGATCAAGGACGTGCAGATCAGGGACGGTCTGCACATCCTCGGCGGCGGTCCGGTCGGTGAGGCCCGGGTCAATCTGGTGCTCGCGGTACTGCGGGCCTCGCAGGTGTGGGGTGGGACGGCGAACGCGCTGCCGGGGCTCCGGGCCTGTCTGGCCGAGCATTTCGGGCTGGTGGAGAAGGAGTTGCTGGCCGAGCCCGGGGCGCCGGTGAAGGTGGCGGACGGGCTGACCTCGCTGGTCGACGGGCCCGCCCGTACCGGGTCCGACGCTCTGGACCTTCTCGAGCAGCTGTGCCGGCGGCTCGCGGAGGGCATGGAGGCCCGCGACTGGCAGCTTTCGGCGGTACGCGCTCTCGTACGGGACGTGATCGGCGTCGAACTGCCGCCCGCGGTGGCCGTGCTGGGCTTCGCGTGCGAGGAGGTCGTACCGCGGCTCGCCCGGACCACGGACGAGATCGGGCACATTCTGCGGGCGCTCGACGGGGGCTTCGTGCCCGCCGGGCCGTCGGGCTCGCCGACGCGCGGCCTGGTGAACGTGCTGCCGACCGGACGGAACTTCTACTCGGTCGACCCCAAGGCCATCCCCTCGCGGCTCTCGTGGGAGGTGGGCCAGGCGCTCGCCGACTCGCTCGTGGCGCGGTATCTGACGGACACGGGTGAGTACCCCGAGTCGGTCGGCCTCACCGTGTGGGGCACGTCCGCGATGCGGACGCAGGGCGACGACATCGCGGAGATCCTCGCGTTGCTCGGCTGCCGGCCCGTATGGGACGACGCCTCGCGGCGCGTGACCGGGTTCGAGATCGTGCCGGCCGAGGAGCTGGGGCGGCCGCGTATCGATGTGACCGTGCGGATCTCCGGGTTCTTCCGGGATGCGTTCCCGCATGTGGTGGGGCTGATCGACGATGCGGTGCGGGCGGTGGCGGAGCTCGATGAGCCCGCTTCCATCAACTATGTACGGGCGCATGCCGATGAGGACACCGCCGAGCACGGCGACCGGCGGCGCGCGACAGCACGCATCTTCGGGTCCAAGCCCGGCGCGTACGGGGCCGGTCTGCTGCCGCTGATCGACGCGCGGAACTGGCGCTCCGACGCGGATCTCGCCGAGGTGTACGCGGTGTGGGGCGGCTATGCGTACGGGCGGGGGCTCGACGGGCGGGCCGCGCGCGGGGACATGGAGACGGCGTTCCGGCGGATCGCGGTCGCCGCGAAGAACGTGGACACGCGGGAGCACGATCTCGTCGACGCCGACGACTACTTCCAGTACCACGGCGGCATGGTGGCGATGGTGCGCCATCTGACGGGTGCTTCGCCCGAGGCGTACGTGGGTGACTCGGCCGTACCGGATCAGGTGAAGACGCGCACCCTCGGGGAGGAGACGCATCGCGTGTTCCGCGCACGGGTGGTCAATCCGCGGTGGATGGCGGCGATGCGGCGGCACGGGTACAAGGGGGCGTTCGAGATGGCGGCCACCGTGGACTACCTGTTCGGGTACGACGCGACGGCCGGGGTCGTGGACGACTGGATGTACGAGAAGTTGGCGGCGGAGTACGTGTTCTCCGGGGAGAACCAGGAGTTCATGCGTCGGTCCAACCCCTGGGCGTTGCGAGGGATTACGGAGCGGCTTCTTGAGGCTGCGGACCGGTCGCTGTGGGCTGCGCCCGATGCCTCGACTTTGGAGCGGCTGCGGGAGCTGTACCTCCAGCTTGAGGGTGACTTGGAAGGTGACGGCTCGTGAGGGTTGTTGTGGTGGCGCCTGCGGCGGGCTTTCCTCCCCGCCCCGCCCCTTCCCGAAACCGGGGCTTCGCCCCGGGCCCCGGCATCCGAACTTCGTTCGGATCTGCTCAAGCGCCGCAGGGGCTGGATGTGCCGCACAGGCTGAAAGGTGAGCTGACAGTGGAGGCCAGCGCATGAGTACCCCCTACCCGTTCACTGCCCTCGTCGGGCAGGACGATCTGCGGCTTGCGCTCGTGATCAATGCCGTCTCCCCCGCCGTTGGCGGTGTGCTTGTGCGGGGTGAGAAGGGGACGGCCAAATCGACCGCAGTGCGGGCGCTTTCGGCTTTGTTGCCCGAGGTCGAGGTGGTGCCCGGGTGCAGGTTCTCCTGTGATCCGATCGCGCCCGACCCTCAGTGTCCGGACGGGCCGCATGAGGCAGCGGGGGCCGTCGCGAGGGACGCGCGGATGGTCGAGCTGCCCGTGGGGGCCTCGGAGGACCGGCTCGTCGGAGCGCTCGACATCGAGCGGGCCCTCGCCGAAGGCGTGAAGGCCTTCGAGCCGGGGCTGCTCGCCGACGCCCATCGCGGGATTCTGTATGTCGACGAGGTCAATCTGCTGCACGACCATCTCGTCGACCTGCTGCTCGACGCCGCGGCCATGGGGGCCTCGTACGTGGAGCGTGAAGGTGTGTCCGTACGGCATGCCGCGCGCTTCCTGCTCGTGGGGACGATGAACCCCGAAGAGGGCGAACTGCGGCCGCAGTTGCTCGACCGGTTCGGGCTGACCGTTGAGGTCTCGGCCTCGCGCGAGCCCGACCAGCGGGTGGAGGTCGTCAAGCGGCGCCTCGCGTACGACGCCGATCCGGCCGCGTTCGCCACGCGCTGGGCCGACGAGGAGCGGGCCGTACGGGCGCGGATCGTGGCCGCGCGGGCGCTGCTGCCCTCCGTACATCTCGGGGACGGGGTGCTGCGGCAGATCGCGGCGACTTGTGCGGCGTTCGAGGTCGACGGGATGCGGGCCGACATTGTGATGGCCCGTACGGCCACGGCACTCGCGGCCTGGGCGGGGCGTGAGGAGGTCACGGCCGAGGACGTACGGCAGGCCGCGCTGCTCGCTCTGCCGCACCGGCGCCGGCGCAATCCCTTCGACGCACCGGGGCTCGACGAGGACAAACTCGACGAAACGCTGGAGGAGTTCGGCCCCGAGGAACCCGAAGAGCCCGGGGAGCCCGAGGAGGGCGAAGGGGACGAGGATCCCGACGGGCCCGACGGAGGTGGAGGTCCGGGAGGCGGCGGCGGTCAGCCGTCCGAGGACGACGGCCCGCAGCTGCCGGGGCAGGCGGGGTCCGAGCAGGACCGTGACCGGCAGGACCCGTCCGAGAGCGAGCAGCCGCAGGGCTCCCCCGGCGCCGGTGAGCAGCGGCCCGCCGCTGCCGCCGAGCCGTTCCGCACCAAGCTGCTCAGCGTGCCGGGTACGGGGGCAGGAGCGGCGGGACGGCGGTCCCGGGCGCGGACCGACCATGGGCGCACGACCGGGGCGCGTCGGCCCCAAGGGGCGCTCACCAAGCTGCACTTGGCGGCCACCGTGCAGGCCGCCGCGCCCCACCAGCGGGCGCGCGGGCGCACGGGACGCGGGCTCGTCGTGCGCAGGGACGACCTGCGGCAGGCGGTCCGCGAGGGACGCGAGGGCAATCTCGTGCTGTTCGTCGTGGACGCCTCCGGCTCGATGGCCGCGCGGCAGCGGATGAGTGCCGTGAAGGGCGCCGTCCTTTCGCTGCTGCTCGACGCGTACCAGCGCCGGGACAAGGTGGGTCTGGTGACCTTCCGGGGCGCGGCCGCGGAGGTCGCGCTGCCGCCGACGTCCTCGGTGGACGCCGCCGCCGTACGCCTGGAAGCGCTGCCCACCGGTGGCCGCACCCCGCTCGCGGCCGGGCTGCTCAAGGCGCACGAGGTGCTGCGCGTGGAGCGGCTGCGCGATCCCGTGCGCAGGCCGCTGGTCGTGCTCGTGACCGACGGGCGCGCCACCGGTGGGCCCGAGCCGGTGGCGCACGCGGCGCGTGCGGCCGGTCTGTTCGCGGCCGAGTCGATCGCCTCGGTGACCGTCGACTGCGAGTCGGGGCCGGTACGGCTCGGGCTCGCCGGTCAGCTGGCGCAAGGGCTCGGCGGCGCCGTCGTCACGCTCGACGAGCTGCGCGCGGACTCACTCGCCGGGCTCGTCAAGGACGTTCAGGACCACAGGAACCGGAGGGCCGCCTGATGCCCCAGGGACAGCCGGCCGTCGTGCCGGACGACGGGCTCACCACCCGCCAGCGCCGCAACCGCCCCCTGGTCGTGGTGCACACCGGGATCGGCAAGGGGAAGTCGACGGCCGCGTTCGGGCTTGCGCTGCGGGCCTGGAACCAGGGCTGGCCGATCGGGGTGTTCCAGTTCGTCAAGTCGGCGAAGTGGAAGGTCGGCGAGGAGAACGCGCTGCGCGTGCTGGGGGCGTCCGGCGAGGGCGGCCCGGTCGACTGGCACAAGATGGGCGAGGGCTGGTCCTGGATCCAACGGGCGCCCGCCGACGGCGAGATGAGCAACGAGGACAAGGCCCGCGAGGGCTGGGAGCAGGTCAAGCGCGACCTGGCCGCCGAGACGTACAAGCTCTACGTGCTCGACGAGTTCGCGTACCCGATGCACTGGGGGTGGATCGACACCGACGAGGTGGTCTCCGTCCTCAAGGGCCGGCCCGGTACGCAGCATGTGGTGATCACCGGGCGCAATGCCCCGGCGGCGCTCGTGGAGTACGCGGACCTCGTCACGGACATGTCCAAGGTCAAGCACCCGATGGATGCGGGGCAAAAGGGCCAGCGGGGCATCGAGTGGTGACCGCCGTTCCCCGCCTGGTCATCGCCGCGCCTTCGTCCGGCAGCGGAAAGACGACCGTGGCGACCGGGTTGATGGCCGCGTTCACGGCGGCCGGTCTCGCCGTGTCGCCGCACAAGGTGGGGCCCGACTACATCGACCCGGGCTACCACGCGCTGGCCACGGGCCGGGTCGGGCGGAACCTGGACTCCTACCTGTGCGGTACGGAGTTGATCGCGCCGTTGTTCGCCCACGGGGCGCGTGGCTGTGATCTCGCCCTGGTGGAAGGCGTGATGGGGCTGTACGACGGGGCGTCGGGGCAGGGTGAGCTGGCCTCCACGGCTCAGGTCGCGAAGCTGCTCCGGGCTCCCGTGGTCCTGGTCGTGGACGCCTCGTCGCAGTCGCGGTCCGTGGCGGCGCTGGTGCACGGCTTCGCCTCCTGGGATCCGCAGGTGCGGGTTGCCGGCGTGATCCTCAACAAGGTCGGCTCGGACCGTCACGAGGAGCTGCTGCGGGACGCGCTGGACGAGTCCGGGGTGCCGGTCTTCGGCGCGCTACGGCGCGTGCCCCAAGTGAGCCAGCCCTCGCGGCACTTGGGCCTGATCCCGGTCGCCGAGCGCTCGGCGGAGGTCGTCGAGTCGGTGGCCGCGCTGGCCGAACAGGTGCGCCAGGGCTGCGATCTGGAGGGGCTGCACACGCTGGCCCGCAGCGCACCCTCGCTGGATGCCGAACCGTGGTCCCCGGACACGGCGCTGGACGCGGGGCTTGCGGCAGACCCGGGCAGCGCTCTGGGCGGCGGGCGTGCGGCGGTCGAGGCGACCGCCCCGGGCGCCGGACAACCGGCCGGCACGGCGAGCGCCGTGTCCGTCACGTCGCGGGCGGGGCGCAAGCCCGTCGTCGCGCTCGCCGCCGGAGCGGCGTTCACCTTCTCGTACGCCGAACAGGCCGAGCTGCTGACCGCGGCCGGTGCCGAAGTCGTCCCGTTCGACCCGCTCCACGACGAGCAACTCCCGGACGGGACCCGCGGTCTGGTGATCGGCGGCGGGTTCCCCGAGGTCCACGCGCCGGACCTCTCCGCCAACGAGGCGCTGCGCAAGACCGTGGCCGACCTGGCGGCCGGCGGCGCGCCGGTGGCCGCGGAGTGCGCCGGGCTCCTGTACCTCGCACGCTCCCTGGACGGACAGCCCATGTGCGGTGTCCTCGACGCCGAGGCACGGATGACGGAGCGCCTCACGCTCGGCTACCGGGAGGCCGTCGCCGTATCGGACAGCGTCCTCGCGCCGGCCGGGACACGCGTGCGGGGGCATGAGTTCCACCGCACGGTGATCGAGCCGGGTGCGGGGGCGGTGCCCGCCTGGGGCATGCACGCCCCGGAGCGCAGGGTCGAAGGATTCGTACAACAGGGCGTGCACGCCAGCTATCTGCATACGCATGCGGCCGCGCTGCCCTTTGCCGCCCGCAGGTTCGTGGAGAGGTGCACGCAGTGGACAGCGCAGTGAGCCGCAGGCTCATCGGGGTCGGAGTGGGCCCCGGGGACCCCGAGTTGGTGACCGTCAAGGGCGTACGGGCGCTGCGCGAGGCCGATGTCGTGGTGGTGCCGGTGATGGCGGCCGCCGACGGTTCGGACGGCGGGGAGCCGGGCCGTGCCGAGACGACGGTGCTCGAGTACGTGGCGCGCGAGAAGGTCGTCCGGGTCGTGTTCGCGCTCAATGAGCGCTCCGACCGCGGGCGCCGCGAAGCGGCCTGGGACGCGGCGGGGACCCGGGTGGCGGAGCTGCTCGCGCAGCACCCCACGGTCGCGTTCGCGACGATCGGGGACCCCAATGTGTACTCGACGTTCACGTACCTCGCGCAGACCATCGCCGAGCTCGCGCCGGATGTGGTCGTGCAGACCGTGCCCGGCATCACGGCGATGCAGGACCTCGCGGCGCGCAGTGGCGCCGTACTGACCGAAGGCACCGAGCCGTTGACGCTGGTGCCGGTGACCGCGGGGTCGGCGGCGCTCAAGGAGGCGCTGGACGGTCCTGGCACGGTGGTGGCGTACAAGTTCGGCCGCCACGCGCAGGAAGTGGCCACCGCGCTGCGGGAGTCGGGCCGCACCGAGGGTGCGGTGTGGGGTTCGGCGCTCGGGCTCGAGCAGGAGTCGATACGGCCGGCGAGCGAGCTGGCCGAGGGACCGCTGCCGTACCTCTCGACGCTGATCGCTCCGGCGCGGCGCGGGGACGGACGCGGGGGGAAGCTGTGACCGCCACGGCTCCTTCACTCCGCCGCGCCCACCACCAGCCAGATGAAGCCCACGCCCGCGATGGTGCACAGGACCGTCGACTTGGCGGGGTGGTCGTGGTGCGCCTCGGGCAGGATCTCGGCCGCGGCGAGGTAGAGCAGGGCGCCGCCGAAGAAGCCGAGGTAGGAGCCGAGCAGTTCCTCGGGCAGCGTGAAAAGGAGCGTGGAAGCCGCGCCGACGACCGGTGCCGCGGCATCGGCGAAGAGCATGGCGACGGCTTTGCGGCGGGCGTTCCCGTACAGGCGCGTGATCGTATACGTGTTGAAGCCGTCCGCGAAGTCATGGGTGATGACGGCGAGCGCGACGGTCAGGCCCATCGCGCTGCCCGCCTGGAACGCGGCACCGATCGCGATCCCGTCCATCAGGCTGTGGGCGACCATCGCGGAGGCCGCTCCGAGGCCGACCTGCGGGACGCGTTCGCCGTCGGCGCCGTGGGCGGCCTGGCGCAGGGCGAGCAGCCGCTCCAGGAGGTGTGCGGTGAGGAAGCCGCCCACGAAGAGGAGCAGCGCCTGCGGTACGCCCCAGATCTCCCGGCCCGCGGCGGCCATCGCCTCGGGCAGCAGGTCGAGGCCGACCACACCGAGCATCAGGCCGCCGGCCAGACCGAGGACGAGGTGACGGCGGTCGGTGACGCGCTGCGCCGTCCAGCCGCCGACCAGCGTCATGAGGAACGCGCCGAGCGCGACGAACACCGCCATGCGCCTTTGCTAGCCGATCATGCGGGCCGTCGCGCGTACGGCTCGCCGCGAGCGGGCGAGGGCACCCGGACGGGTTGCACCACGGCCCATCGCGCCGCCGCCTGATCCCCCACCGAACCACTTGGAAGGACCCCCATCCCATGGCAACCGAGGACGCTCCCGTGACCGGCAAGGAGCCGTTGTCAAACCCCGGTCGGGGTTTGACAACGGCTCCTAAGGTCACCTTCGTCGGCGCGGGGCCCGGCGCCGCCGATCTGCTGACGTTCCGGGCGGCGCGGGCCATCGCGGACGCGGACATCGTGATCTGGGCGGCGAGCCTGGTGCAGGCCGAGGTCCTGGAGCACGCACGCGCGGACGCCGAGATACTCGACTCCGCGACGATGTCCCTGGAGGACGTCGTCGCGGTGTACGAGCGGGCCCTGCACGACGGCCTCAAGGTCGCGCGGATCCACTCGGGGGACCCGGCGCTGTGGGGCGGTACGCAGGAGCAGCTGGACCGCTGCACCGCGCTCGGCCTGGAGACCGAGATCGTGCCCGGGGTCTCCGCGTTCTCCGCGGTGGCCGCGCTCGCGCAGCGCGAGCTGACCATTCCCGAGGTGGCCCAGTCGGTGGTCCTGACCCGGCTCGGCGGCGGCAAGACGCCGATGCCGCCGGGCGAGGAGGTACGGGAGTTCGCGCGGCACGGCACGACCATGGCGATCTTCCTGTCGGCCGCGCGCTCGGGGCAGTTGGTGCGTGAGCTGCTCGAAGGCGGCTATCCGACGTCGACGCCCGTCGTGGTGGCGTATCAGGCGACCTGGCCCGAGGAGCTGATCGTGCGCTGCACGGTCGGCACCCTCGAGGAGACGGTCAAGGAGCACAAGCTCTGGAAGCACACGCTGTTCCTGGTCGGCCCCGCGCTCGACGCCTCGGGGACACGCTCGCACCTGTACCACCCCGGTCACTTCCACGGGTACCGCAAGGCCGATCCGGAGGCCCGCAGGGCGCTGCGTACGCAAGGGGCCGGGCAATGACGAGCGGCGGGAGCGCGGCCATCTCGGTCATCGGCATGGGCGCGGGCGGTGCACCGCTGGACGCCCGCGCCCGCGAACTGCTCGCCTGCGCCACCGTCGCCGTCGGCGGCAAACGGCATCTGGACGCGGCCGATCTCCGGGCCGGTGTGGAGCGGATCGAGCTCGGTCCGCTCGCGCCCGCGCTCGATCTGGTCGGCGAGCGCCTCGCGGACGCGCGCGTGGTGGTGCTCGCCTCCGGCGATCCCGGATTCTTCGGGATCGTACGGGCGTTGGCGGAGCGCTTCGGTCCTGATGCCCTGGAGATACGGCCGGGGGTGTCGTCCGTGGCGGCGGCGTTCGCGAAGGCGGGCCTTCCGTGGGACGACGCCGTGGTGGTGAGCGCGCACGGCCGTGATCTGCGCACGGCCGTCAACGTCTGTCGTGCGCACCCCAAGACGGCGGTGCTCACGGGCCCGGGCGCCGGTCCCGCCGAACTCGGTGCGGAGCTGGTCCACCGGGCAGAGGACCGGGTGTTCCTGGTGGCCACGGCCCTCGGAGACCCCGAGCACGAGCGGCTCGAGCGGGTCACGCCCGCGCAGGCGGCCGAGCGGGAGTGGGACGCGGTCAGCGTGGTGCTCTGCCTGGACGAGGCGCGGGCGCTTTCGCCGGTACGCACGGTGGCCGGACCCCGGCCGACGCCCGGCCGATGGGCGCTCGACGAAGGCGAGTTCGGGCACCGCGACTCGATGATCACCAAGTTCGAGGTACGGGCCCTTGCGCTGGCCCGGATCGGTCCACGGACCGGTGACCTCGTGTGGGACGTGGGCGCCGGGTGCGGGTCCGTGGCGATCGAATGCGCCCGCTTCGGTGCGGCCGCGGTGGCCGTGGAGAAGACGGCGGACGGCATCGAGCGGATACGGGCCAATGCCGCCGCGCACGGCGTGGACGTGCGTCCGGTGCACGGCTCGGCGCCCACCGTGCTGTCCCATCTCGCCGATCCCGACGCGGTGTTCATCGGCGGGGGCGGCCGTGAGCTGCCCGGGATCGTGAAGGCGTGCGCCCGGCGGGCGCGGCGCACTGTCGTCGTGGCCCTGGCCGCGCTCGACCGGGTGCCGCAGGTGCGGGCCGCGCTGGCGGAGGCCGGGTTCGCCTGCGACGGCGTGCTGCTGCAGTCCTCGCGCCTCGCGCCGCTGCCCGGCGAGGTGACCCGGCTCGCGGCGACGAATCCGGTGTTCGTGCTGTGGGGCGACCGGGTCGCTGCGGGCTCCTCGTCCGGGTCCGGCGAGGGCGAGGCACGGCGGCGCAGGGCTCTGGCGCAGGGACCCGCCGCAGCACTCGGCGCTCCTTCGGGGGCGCCCGCACCACAAGGGCAGCCCGGGCTTCGCCCGCACCCGAACCCCCTGGCAGAACCGCGAGAAGGAGCAGTCAAGTGATCGGCCTCATTTCCGCCACAGCGGCCGGGGCGTCGGCGTGCGCACGACTCGCCGCGGCCTGGCCCGGGCGGGTCCGCGTGTACGAGGGGCCTGTGGGTCCTTCCGTACAGCGGGCGTTCGGCGAGTGCGAGCAGCTGGTGTGCTTCCTCGCCACGGGCGCGACGGTACGGCTGCTCGCGCCGCTGCTCGCGGACAAGGCGTCCGACCCGGGTGTCGTGTGCGTGGACGAGGCGGGCCGCTTCGCGGTGTCCCTGGTCGGCGGGCACGGGGGCGGGGCGAACGCGCTGGCCCACGAGGTGGCCGAGGCGCTGGGCGCCCAGGCGGTGGTGACCACGGCGACGGATGCCGTGGGCGTGCCCGGCCTCGACATGCTGGGGCTGCCGGTGGAGGGCGATGTGGCGGGGGTGAGCCGGGCGATGCTCGACAGTGAACTCATCGACCTGATCGCGGACTTCGGCTGGCCGCTGCCGGCGCTGCCGGCCAACGTGCGGCGGTCGGGTCCGTCGGCCGCCGAGCGTCCGAGCGATGCGGGAGGGG
>NZ_JAAKZW010000159.1 GCF_011044995.1 Streptomyces mesophilus
CCCCAGCAACAGCGGCGTCAGAAGCAACAGCACCCCCGCCACCGCAATAGCCCCACGCGCCCCGACCGCCGCAGCAAGCAGGCCCCACACCGCGATGAGCACCGCAGTCGTCCCCTTACTGGCCACCGACCAGGCGGCCAGGACACGGCTGACGTGATCGGTGGGCAGAGCGGCGAGCCGCCGAGTCGCAAGCACCGGACTGTAGACCGCCGCACAGGTGATGAGCCCGAACTCGACCACCATCACGAGCACGAGCCCACTCGTACCGGAGTGAACGAAGGCCAGGCCGACGGGCCAACAGACCCGCAGCACTCCGGCGCCCAACAGCACGCGCCGCTCGCCGAAACGAGGCACGAGACGACGGGCGAGCCGCGAACCGAGAAGCCCGCCGAGACACGGAACCGCGAAGGCAAGCCCGTACTGCCAGGGCGCGAAGCCGAGCGGCCCCAGCATGAGGACGGCGAGCAGCGGTGCACTGGTCATGATCAGCGCGTTGACCAGCACCGTGTTGAGGAACAGCGGCCGCAGCTCACGGTGGCCGAGCAGAAAGCGGAAGCCGTCGCCGATGCGGTCCGGCGGGTGGTCCTGTTGACGGGCCGGCGCCGCCTCCGAGCCACCGATGGCCCGGATCCCCAGCGCGGAGAGCAGAAAGCTCACCGCATTCGCGGCCACGGTGAGCACAGGACCGACCAGGCCCACGGCGGCACCGCCCAGCGGCGGCCCGACCAGGGTCGCGGTCCACATGGTCGACTCGAACCGGCCGTTGGCGGCGAGCAGGTGATCACGCGGTACGAGCGTTTTGAGGGTCGCACCGCTGGCCGCCGTGAACGCGATGTCCGCCGCACCGACCACCACGGACACGAGCAGCAGCTGAACGAGCGACAGCGCGTCGAGCGCGTACGCGAGCGGAATGGTCAGCAGCGCCGCACACCGCACCACGTCCATCCCGATCATCACGGGCCGCTTGCGCCGGAACTCCATCCACGGCCCGAGCGGCACGGCGACCAGAGCGGCCACGGCAGGTCCGACAGCGGCCAGCGCGGAGACCCCGGCGGGCCCGGTGTGCAGCACGAGCACGGCGATCAACGCGAAGGCGTCGAAGGCCAGCCAGGTCCCGAAGATGCTGACGGCATAGGCGCCCCAGAGCCAGTGGAACTCACGGCCCAGCGCCGGCTTCACCTGGGCCTTCGCCATGAACTGCGTCTCCCGGTCGCCGGTGACCCGCTGATCGGGCCGAACGGAGCGAACCTAATCGACGGCACTGACAGCGCGGTTCTGCGGTCGTCACCACTCGGCGATCAAGGGCTCTCCCGCGTCGTGCCGTCGCCAGGACTCGTTGAGGCGCACGAGGCGATCCGGGGCTGCGATGCCCCGTACCGTCTCGATCCGTCCGTCGACGAGGTCGAAGGTCACCGCACCGGCGACCTTGCCGCCCGGCACGAAAAGGATGGCGGGAGCGCCGTTGAGGATCGCGTAGTGGATGGTGGCCGTGCCGCCCGCAAAGCGCCGTTTCGCGTCTGTGGGCTTGAATCCGGCCCGTACGACAGCGGCGACCCGCTCCCGCGTCTCGTACCGCAGCAGCTTCTTGGACAGGCCGCCCGCGCCGTCCGAGAGCGCGGTCACGTCGTCGGTGAGCAGTGCCACGAGGCGGTCGGTGCGGCCCGAGGTCGCGGCGGCGAGGAACTCCTCGACGACTCTGCGGGCCGACGCGGGATCGGTCTCCTGACCGCCGCGGCGCCGTCCGGCGGAGACACGGCCCCGCGCCCGGTGCAGGTGCTGCTGGCTCGCGGACTCGCTGATGCCGAGGATCTCGGCGATCTCGGCATGGCTGTGCGAGAAGGCCTCCCGCAGGACGTAGACGGCCCGTTCGACCGGCGACAGCCGTTCCATCAGCGTCAGCACCGCCAGCGAGACCGATTCGCGCTGCTCGAAGGTGTCGGCGGGGCCCAGCATCGGGTCGCCGTCGAGGAGCGGTTCGGGCAGCCAGGCGCCGGCGGTGCGTTCCCGGCGGGCCTGGGCCGAACGGAGCCGGTCGAGGCAGAGGTTGGTGACGACCTTCGTCAGCCAGGCCTCGGGCACCCTGATGTGCTCCCGGTCGGCGGCCTGCCAGTGCAGGAACGCATCCTGGACGGCGTCCTCGGCATCGGTGGCGGAGCCGAGCAGGCGGTACGCCAGCGAGGCCAGCCGGCTGCGGCCGGCCTCGAAGCGCCCGGTGTCGAAGCGGTCGACGGTGCTGTCCACGGGGATCACCCTAGGCGGCGGCCTTCTGCTCGGCCGCGGCGAGCGTGAACTCGCCGGGTACGGCGGCCACTCGGCGCCTGCGCCGGGGCAGACCGAAGGTCGGGTTCGCCGTCGCCCACAACGACATCCACACGATGCCCGCCTTGATCCGCGCCGCCGTCCGTCCGCCCACGTGCTTGGGCTTCGCCTCCCCCGCGCCGTCGACCATCTGCAGGATCCCGTCCCGCCGCCCGAGGCTGATGTGGTTGCCCACGTAGGGCAGCTTGCTGCGCGGGATCGTACGGCCGGTCAGGCGCGCCACGATCGCGTCGACCGCCTGCCGTCCGGAGAAGCCGGCCGACGCGCAGGACATCGGCAGCGGCAGACCGTTGTCGCCGATGGCGTACGCGGCGTCGCCCGCGGCGTAGACCTCCGGGTGCGAGAGGGACCGCATGGTGCTGTCGACGACGATCCGCCCGTCGTCGGTGACCTCCAACCCCGCGTCGCCGGCCAGGGAGTCGACCGTGAACCCGGCCGTCCACACCGTGGCGTCGGAGGTGAGAGCCGTGCCGTCCGCGCAGAGCACCCGCTCCGCTTCCACGGCCTCGATACGGGTGTGCTCGAGGACCGTGATGCCGAGCCGGTCGCAGGCCCGGCGCAGATGGTCCCGGGCGCCGGCGGACAGCGGCGCGCCCAGCTCGCCGCGGGCGATCAGCGCCACCGAAAGACCGGGCCGGGACTCGGCGATCTCGGTGGCCGTCTCGATACCGGTGAGACCGTCGCCGACGACGAGCACACGGTCGCCTTCGCCAAGGCCGTCAAGACGCTCGCGCAGCCGCAGCGCCGAGGGCCGGCCCGCCACGTCGAAGGCGTGCTCGGCCACCCCGGGGACGCCGTGGTGGGCGACCCGGCTGCCGAGCGCGTAGAAGAGAGAGTCGTACGTGAGCTCCCCAGGCCCCTCCGGGGAGGCCAGGGCGACCGTGCGCCGCCCGGGGTCGATGGCGGTCACCCGGGCCACGCGCACCCGTATCCCCGTACCCGCGAAGACCTCGGCGAGCGGCGGGGCCTCGACGTCCCGGCCGGCCGCGAACTGGTGCATACGCAGCCGCTGCACGAAGTCCGGCTCGGCGTTGACCACGGTGATCTCGGTGTCCGCCGGGGACAGCCGGCGGGCCAGGGTGCCGGCCGCGTAGGCCCCTGCGTAGCCGGCGCCGAGGACGACGATGCGGTGCTTCATGGGTGCTCTCCCGTTGGTCGGCCTGCTCTTTGCTTGTTGAGCGGGACAGCGCCCCGATCCCTGACAGAAACCTGGTGTGATCTGGGCCACAGGCTCATGGAGCGGTACGCCGGGCGGAACAGGACCCCGGGCGCCCCCCGCCCGTAAGCTGGCGAACGTGCCCGACCACCACACGCCCCCGCCGCCCACGACCGACCGCGAGATCGAGACCCTCGAGGAGTTCGACGCGGTCCTGGCCCGGGGCTCGCTCGCCCACCACCGCATCCAGGCCGTGGACCTGACGCAGCGCACCTTCGCGCTGCTCACCGCCGACACCGAGGGCGCCGTCTTCCTCGGCTGCCCGATGGAACCGGACGCGGCCGCCAAGGTGCGGGCGGCCGGCGCCCTGGTGTTCCCGCCGGTGCCGGGCCTCCCGTTCGACCCGTACCGCGGGCATCTCTACACGCCCGAGGAGCTGTTCGCGGGTCTGGCCTCGTCGTACGAGGCGACGCCCGACGCCCGCGCGTACCAGTGGTTCCAGGAGACCAAGGCCGACGGCGACGTCTTCGCGTCGATGCTGCGCGCGGTGCACGACGACTCCATCTCGGACGCCTTGGACGAACTCCTCGTCGGCGCCCGGGTGGTGGGCGTGATGGGCGGCCACGCGATGGCCCGCGGCACCGAGCAGTACGCGGGCGCCTCCCGTCTGGGGCGGACGCTCGCGCGGGCCGGGTTCACCGTCGCCACCGGTGGCGGGCCCGGCGCGATGGAGGCGGCGAACCTCGGTGCCTACGCCTCCGTGCAGGACGACGCGATGCTCGACGAGGCACTCGAACTCCTCGCCAAGGCCCCCTCGTTCACCCCGTCGATCACCGACTGGGCGCAGGCCGCCTTCGCCGTGCGCGAGCGCTGGCCGGCCGGCGGCGCCTCGGTCGGCATCCCCACCTGGTTCTACGGACACGAGCCGCCGAACGCCTTCGCCGCCCACCTCGCGAAGTACTTCGCCAACGCCACCCGCGAGGACGGACTGCTCGCGCGCTCCAACGCGGGCGTGATCTTCCTGCCCGGCGCGGCCGGCACGGTCCAGGAGATCTTCGACAACGCGACGCCCAACTACTACGAGTCCCGCGGCGAACCGACCCCGATGGTCCTGGTCGGCCGCTCCCACTGGACCGAGAAACTCCCGGCCTGGCCCCTTCTCCAAGCCCTCGCACGGGAGCGCCCGATGGAGTCCCGCATCGCCCTCGTCGACTCGGCCGAGGAAGCGGCGCAGGCCCTGCAGCAGCTCACCGCCCGGGACGTGACCGGCTGACGAGGCCCACCGAGCGGTCGTACGACGGGCCTTGAGCTCCCCGTACGACCGCTCGCTCGTCTACTGAGCCGTCGGCGTCCAGTCGCCCAGCCAGTCGGCGATTTCCTGGCCCGTGGCCTGGGTGTCGGTCAGTTGCGGCCGGTCCGCGCTCGCCGCTCCGGCGCCGGGGCCGCTGTTCCGGTACTCGGCGAACCGGTCCTGCTTCCACGGGAATCCGCCCATGTCCGTCCACGGCGCGGTCCGTATCGCGGCGCTGAGTGTGGAGTTGCGGACGGTGGTCTGCGGGTCGACGGTGGTGTCGCCGCCCGGGTGCCAGTTGCGGCCGAGGTGGAAGGTCCGGTCGGTCACATCGCCGGTGATGCTCGAGCTGACGATGAGGATGCCCTTGCGGTTCGCCTCCGTGCTGGGCGCGGTGACATAGCCCGCGGACTGGCCGTTCCAGCGCTTCTTGAGCTGGATCACGGACTTGCCGAGCACGGCGGTGCCGCGTCCGAAGACGAAGTCCACGTTGCCGACGACATAGGAGTTCCGGACGTAGACGCGGCCGAGCCTGCCCTTGGCGGCGGTCTCCATCTCCAGGGTGTCCTGGTCGCCACTGACGATCAGGGAGTCGAGGAAGACCTTGTCGGCCATGGTCAGCAGGGCGACCGCCTGGTGCCCCGTGATGTGCTGGTTGGCGCCCTCGTCGAAGTCGTTCGTCACGCTGAGGTTGCGCAGCTGGGTGTCGTCGGCCTTGACGCTGACGGTGGCGCTGCCCGGCGTCCCGTACGTACCCGAGCCGTCCGGCTTGGTCATCCCGGCCGCGTGGCCCTCGACGATGACCGTGTCCTTACGGCTGGCGCCGGTGCCGACGATCGTCACGTGCGGCTTGTCCGCGGGGACGGTCACGGTCTCGCGATACGTGCCGGGGGCGACCTTGATGACCACGCGCGCCGCATTGTTCGCCGGGACGGCGTTCACGGCGGCCTGGACGGTCTTGTACTGGGCGCCGCTCTTGGCGACGGTCAGGGTGGTGGCGGCCTTCACCGCCGGCGCGTCCGCCGCCGTACCGATCGAACTCCTCGGCCCCGCCCCCGACTTGAGCAGGGCCGGCACCTGCGCGGCCTCGTCCAGGGTGTACCCGTAGAACGTCTTCGGGTCGAAGGCCGTGCCACCGCTCTCGTTGCGCCCGCTCGTCCCCGAGAAGACGCTGCCGCGCTGCACGATCGCCGCCGTGGAGTCCTTGGTGACGGGATTGTTGACGCCCTGGAAGTAGCTGTTCTCCAGGACCATCCTGGTCCGGCCGCGCGAGTAGTTCCCGTACGAGGACTTGATCTGCGTACCGGCCTCGTCCTGCAGCCAGTTGTTGTACAGGTGCGCGTGCGCGGCGTTGTCCGTCGAAGGGTTGCGCTGCTCGGTCTCGCGGATCCAGTTGTGGTGGATCGTGATGTCGGTGACGAGGTTCTCGGTCCAGCCGATGCCGAAGGCCTTGTTGTTGTCGCCGAGCTTGTTCCAGGAGACGGTGATGTTCGTGGAGTCCTTGCGGACGTCGATCAGGCCGTCGGCCATGTGCCGCAGATCGTTGTGGTCGATCCAGACATGGTGCGCACCGTCCATCTGGACGGCGTCGAAGTCGTGCTCCTTGTCGTTCCAGACGCCCTGGTAGGAGTCGCGGATCGTCAGGTTCCTGATGATGACGTTGTGCACGCCCTGGCCGAGGAAGAAGCCGCCGCCGACGATCTCGCCTGAGGTGCCGGCGCCCACGATCGTCTTGTCGGAGGCGACCTTGATCTCCTTGCCGACGGGGTCCATCTTGATCGCCGAGGCGACGACGATGACGTACGGCTCGGGGGCCGTGGCGTACTTCTCCAGGTCGGCGAGCGTCTTCACGGTGACGGTCCTGCCGTCGCGCCCGCCGTATGTGCCGTTCTGTCCCTGGGAGTTGACGGACGCGAAGCCGTCGGCCGTGTCGTCGGCCCAGGCCGGCGCGGCGGCCACGGCGGACGCCTTGCCGGCGCCGTCGAAGCCGAACAGGCCGCCGCCGTAGGCGAGGGCGCCGGCCGCGGCGACCGCGAGCGGCGCGCCGACCGCCGTGAAGGTTCTGCGCCTGCGGTGCCGGGCCTTGCTGCGGATCTCACTCATACGCGCTTGCACTCCGTGAGGTGGGGGTGCCCGTGCCGGGCGGCACGGTCCGCCCTGTGGTTGCCGCGGGGGCGCGGAAGGTTGCCCCCTCGCACGAAGCGCGCGGGAAGTCAGCCGCCGAGCACCACGATCAGCGGTCCGCGCCGAGCACGACGATTCAGCCGTCCGCGTCGAGCCCCGCGATCAGCCGTCCGCACCGAGCACCACGATCTCCCCGGCCTCGAAGGCCACCCCGACCTCGCTCCCCGGCTCCGGCGCGTCCCGCAGCGCGCAGGCCGCTTCGAGGCGGGGCGCGTCCGACGGCTTGAGGTGCAGGGCCACGTGCGTACCACGGAAGGTGCGGGCGGCGACCGTACAGGTCAACTGGGCCTCGGCGGCGGGCACCAGACGTACGCCGGCGGGCCTGATGAGCAGCTCGCACGGGCCGGGCGGGGTGTCCGCGGGCACCGGGACCTTGCCCCAGACCGTGTCGGCCGCCTCACCTGCGACCGTCGCCTCGACCACGTTGTCGAAGCCGAGGAAGCGCGCCACGAAGACGTCCGCGGGCCGCTGCCACACATCGAGCGGCGCCCCGGACTGGGCGATCCGCCCGTCGCGCATCACCACGACCCGGTCCGCGAGCGCGAACGCCTCGCCCTGGTCGTGGGTGACGGCGAGCACGGTGGTGCCCAACGCGCCGAACAGCTCACGCAGTTCGACCACAAGGCGCTCCCTGAGGGAGCGGTCCAGCTGCCCGAGCGGTTCGTCCAGCATCAGCAACCGGGGCCGGGGCGCGAGCGCACGGGCGAGCGCCACACGCTGCTGCTCGCCGCCGGAGAGCGAGCCGACCGCGCGGCGCCCCGCGCCCGGCAGTCCGACGAGGTCGAGCAACTCGGCCACACGGGCGGCTTGTTCGGCCTTGGACGCGCCGTGCATCCGCAGCCCGAAGGCCACGTTGCCGCCCACGTCCCGCTGCGGGAAGAGCTGATGGTCCTGGAACATCAGGCCCACGCCCCGCTGATGCGCGGGCACCCCGCGCTGGTCGCGCCCGCCGAGCAGCACCCGCCCGGAGTCGAGGTCCTGCAGTCCCGCGACCACCCTGAGCAGCGTCGACTTGCCGCTGCCACTGGGCCCGAGCACACAGACGATCTCGTGCTCGGCGACCTCCAGGTCCACGGCGTCGAGCGCCGCGTGCCCGCCGAAGCGGACACCGGCGCCTTCAAGGGCGAGCAGGGTCCCGTCCTGTACGGCCATCAGAACTCCCTTGCCAGGACCATCAGAACTCCCCGGTCCTGTCCGTACGAATCCGTTCGAGCAGCAGCAGCGACGCGGCGCACACCAGCATCAGCAGCGTCGAAAGGGCCATCGCCTGCCCGTAGTTGAGCTCACCGGCCCGGCCGAGCAGCGTGGCCACGGCGACCGGGAGCGTCGGGTTGTCGGGCCGCGCGATGAACACCGTCGCCCCGAACTCGCCGAGCGATACGGCGAAGGCGAACCCGGCCGCGATGATCAGCGCCCTGCGCACCATGGGCAGATCGACCTCGCGCCACACCCGCCACGGCGAGGCCCCGAGCACCGCCGCAGCCTCGCGAAGCCGCCCGTCCACCGCCCGAAGCACGGGCAGCATCGTCCGTACGACGAAAGGCACCCCGACCAGCGCCTGCGCCAGCGGTACGAGGATCCAGGAGGCCCGCAGGTCGAGCGGCGGCTTGTCCAGCGTGATCAGGAACCCGAACCCGACCGTCACCGCCGAGACCCCGAGCGGCAGCATGAGCAGCGCGTCGAAGCCCCGTACGAAACGACCCGCTCGCCGGGTCAGCGCCACGGCCGCGAGTCCGCCGATCAGCACGGCGATCGCGGTGGCGACGACCGCGTACTCGAGCGAATTCCACACGGCGTCGATCGGCGGTACGAGGAAGGCCCCGCCCTCCGCCGACGTCAGCGCGCGGAAGTAGCCGAGCCCGAAGCCTTCGGCGGTGGCGAAGCTGCGCTGAACGAGCACTCCGAGCGGCAGCACGATCAGCAGCGCCACCGTCCCCAAGACCCCGGCGAGCAGCGCCCATTGGCCCGCTCCCCGCGGCTTGCGGGAGGTGCGCGACGGATCGACCAGCGTGAGCGTGGCCTCGCGGCGCCGCACGGTCCAGGCGTGCACGGCGAGGATCCCGCAGACCGCCACGAACTGCACCATCGTCAGGACCGCGGCGGTGTCGAGGGCGAGCAGCTGGGCGGTCTGCCGGTAGATCTCGACCTCGAGGGTCGAGAAGGCGGGCCCGCCGAGGATCAGCACCACCCCGAACGAGCTGAACGTGAACAGGAACACCATCAGCGCGGCCGCCGCCACCGCGGGCCCGAGCGCCGGCAGCGTCACGGTGCGCCAGGCGGCGAACCGCGAGGCGCCCAGCATCCGGGCGGCCTCCTCCTGGCGCGGGTCGAGCTGCGACCACAGGCCGCCGACGGTCCGTACGACCACGGCGTAGTTGAAGAAGACATGCGCGAGCAGAATCGCCCACACCGTGGTGTCGAGCCGTACGCCCCAGGCCTCGTCGAGCAGACCGCCTCGCCCGAGCAGCGCGAGGAAGGCCGACCCGGCGACGACCGTGGGCAGCACGAACGGCACGGTGACGACCGCCCGCAGCACCTGCTTGCCCGGGAAGTCGAAGCGCGCAAAAACATACGCACCCGGCAACGCGATCAGCAGCGTGAGCGCGGTCGACGCGAGCGCCTGCCAGGTCGTGAACCACAGGACGTGCTGGATCCCCGGATCGCCGAGCACCTCACCGAACCGGCCGAACTGCCAGGCCCCGTCGGCCTTCAGGCCCCGACCGACGATCGCCGCGACCGGATAGGCGAAGAACAGCGCGAAGAACGCGACCGGCACGGCCATCAGACCGAACCGGACCGCGCTGCCCTTCACATCCCTTGCGCGGGCGCTTACTTGACGACCAGCGACTGCCACGACTTGACCCAGTCCTCACGGTTGTCCGCGATCTTCTTGGGGTCCATGGTCTTCGGGTCGTCGACCTTCACTCCGTGCTCGGTGAAGAGCTCGGGCAGCTTCGCGTCCTCGTTCACCGGGTTCACGAACATCTGCAGCGGCATGTCCTCCTGGAACTTCTTCGAGATCAGGAAGTCGATGAGCGCCTTGCCGCCCTTCTCGTTCTTCGCGCCGTCCAGGAGCCCGGCGAACTCGGTCTGCTGGAAGCAGGTCCCGGTGGAGACCCCGGTCGGCGCCTCCTTGGGCTGCGGCTCCGCGTACAGGACCTCGACCGGCGGGCTCGACGCGTACGAGACCACGAGCGGCCGGTCGGCCTTGGCCTTCTTGCCGCCGGCCGAACCCGAGAACTCCTCGTTGTACGCCTGCTCCCAGCTGTCGACGACCTTGACGCCGTTGTCCTTCAGCTTGGACCAGTAACCCTCCCAGCCGTCGTCCCCGTATTGCGCGGCCGTGCCGAGCAGGAAGCCGAGACCGGGCGAGGAAGTGGCGGCATTCTCGGTGACGAGAAGGTCCTTGTACTCGGGCTTGATCAGATCGTCGAAGGACTGCGGCGGCGCCAGCTTCTTCTTGTCGAAGTACGCCTTGTCGTAGTTGACGCAGATATCGCCGGTGTCGATCGGCGTCACCCGGTGCTCGCCCTTGTCGAGCTGAAGCACGGCGGGTACGGAGTCCAGGCCCTTGGCCTCGTACGACTGGAAGATGCCGTTGTCGAGAGCGCGCGACAGCAGCGTGTTGTCCACGCCGAAGAAGACATCGCCCTGCGGGTTGCCCTTGGAGAGCACGGCCTTGTTGACGGCCGACCCGGCGTCGCCGCTCTTGAGCACCTGGACCTTGTAGCCGGACTCCTTCTCGAACGCGGCGAGCACGTCCTTGGAGGCGTTGAAGGAGTCGTGGCTGACGAGCGTGACGGTCTTGGAGCCGCCGTCCGTGCCGCTCCCGGACCCGCCGGAGCCGGATCCGCAGGCGGCGAGGGCGACCATGCCGAGGCCGGTGGCCACGGCGGTGATCGTGATGGTGCGGGTGTTGCTCACTGATTCCTCCTGGAAGTGACCAGGAAGAGACGCGGCCCTGCCCGGAAACCGCTCATGGGTTTTCGGGCAGGGCGCAACAGCTCGAGTGGTGACCGAACTTCCTACCCGGAATGACCCGGGCAAGGTTCAGAGGGTCTGCGGCGGCCTGTCTCGCATGATGCAGGCGTCCGCACTCTCAGCGCTGTGGCGCTCCCCTGTCGGAATATGCAGATGTTTTCAGCCAGGCTACCTGGTGGCGGCCGGACGTCTGTACGAGCCTCGCGCCCGTACGGGCCTCAGCGCTCGGAAGCCGCCAGCTGACCGCAGGCGCCGTCGATCTCCTGCCCCCGGGTGTCCCGGACGGTGACCGGTACACCATGCGCGGCGATCGCCTCGACGAAGGCCTTCTCGTCCTCGGGCCGCGAGGCGGTCCACTTGGAGCCGGGCGTCGGGTTCAGCGGGATCAGGTTCACATGGACCCGCTTGCCCTTGAGCAGCCGGCCGAGCCGGTCACCGCGCCAGGCCTGGTCGTTGATGTCGCGGATCAGCGCGTACTCGATCGAGATCCGCCGCCCGGACTTCTCCGCGTACTCCCACGCGGCGTCGAGCACCTCGCGCACCTTCCACCGCGTATTGACGGGTACGAGGGTGTCGCGCAGCTCGTCGTCGGGGGCGTGCAGCGAGACGGCGAGACGGCACTTGAAGCCCTCGTCGGCGAGGCGCAGCATCGCCGGGACGAGACCGACCGTGGAGACGGTGATCCCGCGCTGGCTGAGGCCGAGCCCGTCCGGCTCCGGGTCCGTGAGGCGACGGATGGCGCCGACCACGCGGTTGTAGTTGGCGAGCGGCTCGCCCATGCCCATGAAGACGATGTTGGACAGCCGCGCGGGACCGCCCGGCACCTCGCCGTCGCGCAGCGCGCGCATGCCGTCGACGATCTGGTGCACGATCTCGGCGGTCGACAGGTTCCGGTCGAGACCGGCCTGCCCGGTCGCGCAGAACGGGCAGTTCATCCCGCACCCGGCCTGGGACGAGATGCACATGGTGACCCGGTCGGGATAGCGCATCAGGACGGACTCGACGAGCGTCCCGTCGTGCAGCTTCCACAGGGTCTTGCGGGTGGTGTCGTCATCGCAGGAGATATGCCGAACGACGGACATCAGGTCCGGCAGCAGCGCCTCCTGGAGCTTCCCGCGCGCGGCGGCCGGAATGTCGGTCCACTCGGCGGGGTCATGGGCGTACCGCGCGAAGTAGTGCTGCGACAGCTGCTTGGCGCGAAACGGCTTCTCGCCGACGGCGGCCACGGCCTCCTTGCGCTCGGCGGGCGACAGATCGGCAAGGTGCCGCGGCGGCTTCTTGGCTCCGCGGGGGGCGACGAAAGTGAGTTCTCCGGGCTTGGGCATGGTGCTCCAAGTGTCGCAGATGGATCGCCACCACCTGCCGCCGAGAGCTCCGGCACCGGTCGTCATGGTCGTGGCAGGTCACCGTTGGACGCCGTTGGACGCGGCCACCCTCCAACTTTTCACGCCGCGCCGTAGTGATGCGCCCTCCCGCCACGCCACGTCACCCACGCCTCATCATCGAGGAGCCGTTCAGCTTCGGGGAGCCCGGTGCGGCGCAGGAACTCGATCACATCTGCGTCGGAGTGCGCGAGGCCGAGCATCTGTCCGCGTACGGCGACACGTCGGCCTCCCGTACCCAGCGGCGGGTGCACGACTATCGGGACAGCCTGGCGAGAAGACTCAGTGTCGCACATGTGTTCGATTGTAGAGCGGGAACCTACACCGGAACACCCACCGCATACCAACCCCCGTTACCTCCGGACATACGAAAAGGGGCTCGCCACCCTGTGGACAAGCCCCTCTTCGTACGAAAACGCAGGTCAGCCGGTGCCGACGAAGACGACGAACAGCAGCCAGACCACCGGAGCGGTCGGCAGCAGCGAGTCGAGCCGGTCCATGATCCCGCCGTGGCCCGGAAGCAGCGTGCCCATGTCCTTGATGCCGAGATCGCGCTTGATCATCGACTCACCGAGGTCACCGAGCGTCGCACTCGCCGCGACCGCGAGACCGAGCAGCAAACCCTGCCACCAGGTCCCGTCGTCGATCAGGAACTGCATGCACAGCGCACCCGCGACCATCGCGAACGAGACCGCACCGAGCAGCCCCTCACGGGTCTTGCCGGGGCTGATGCGCGGCGCGAGCTTGTGCTTGCCGAAGCGCCAGCCGACCGCGTACGCACCGGTGTCGCTGACCACCGTCAGGAGCAGGAAGGTCAGCACGCGCTGCGGACCGTCGTCCGCCGTGAGCATCAAGGCGACGAAGGTCGCGAGGAACGGCACGTAGAACGCCGCGAACACCCCGGCCGTGACGTCCTTGAGATAGCCCTCGGGCGGCTCGGTCATCCGCCAGACCAGGACCGCGAGCGCGGTCAGGGCCATCGCGACCCAGGCGCCCTCGGCCCCGCGGACGTATCCGGCGACGACCATGGCCGCACCGCCGACGGCGAGCGGCACCAGCGGCGCCTTGATCTGCTTGCGCTCCTGCAGCCGCGCCGTGAGCTCCCACAGGCCGACCACGACGGCGATCGCTATCACGCCGATGAAGACCGCCTTGACGATGAAGAGCGACGCGATGATCACCGCACCGAGCCCGACACCGACCCCTATGGCCGCCCGCAGATCCCGGCCGGCCCGCTTCTTCTGGGGTGCGGCGGCGGGTGCGGCCGGTGGTGCCGAAGGGACGCCGGCGAGCGGCGCACCCTGGTCCCAGGCCTGCTGCGCGCCCTGGTCCCCGGCCTGCGGCGCCGCGTGCCGCGGCGGCTCGGAAGGCTCACCCGAGGGCGAGGGGGCGGCGCTGGGCATGGGCTCCTGTGGCATCTCGTCGCGGAACAGGGGGCCGCTCAGCCGAGTGGCCCCCGTTCCGTACTGGTCCTGGTCCGCGCCGGCAGCCGTCTGCACATCAGTGACATCCGGTACGACAGGCATGGGCCGGGTCTGCTGGACTTCCGGCTCATCGTAGGCAGGACCCGCCTCCGGGCGCCCCTGGACAGGGCCCATCTCGGGCGGTCCCCAATAGCCGGCCTGCGGCGGAGCCCCCCAGGAAGAGTCGTTCATCAGACCTCGAGCAGCTCGGCTTCCTTGTGCTTGAGCAGCTCGTCCACCTGTGCGACGTACTTGGAGGTGGTGTCGTCGAGCTCCTTCTCGGCGCGACGGCCCTCGTCCTCGCCGACGTCGCCGTCCTTGACGGCCTTGTGGATGGTGTCCATGGCCTTGCGGCGCACGGCGCGGATCGAGACCTTCGAGTCCTCGGCCTTGCTCTTGGCGACCTTGATGAACTCGCGGCGGCGCTCTTCGGTGAGCTCCGGGAAGACCACCCGGATGATATTGCCGTCGTTGCTCGGGTTGACGCCCAGGTCCGAGTCGCGGATCGCCTGCTCGATGTTGCGCAGCGCGCTCTTGTCGAACGGGGTCACCACAGCCATCCGCGGCTCCGGCACCGAGAACGACGCCAGCTGGTTGATGGGCGTGAGGGCGCCGTAGTAGTCGGCCACGATCTTGTTGAACATCGCCGGGTGCGCACGCCCGGTGCGGATCGCGGCGAAGTCGTCCTTGGCGACCAGGACGGCCTTCTCCATCTTCTCCTCGGCCTCGAGGAGGGTCTCTTCGATCACCACTTGCTCCTGCGTGTCTTGAGTGGCCCGGCATGCACGGGGGCGGCCGGCTAAGTCCGTCTCTTTCCTGCACGGTGTCCGACCGGCAGGGCTTTGTCCATCCCCGCTACGTACGCGGGGACCGGTCCGGAACCAAGGAGGTCAGCTCCGAGTGCCCTGGTCGCTCACGAGCGTGCCGATCTTCTCACCCTTGACCGCGCGAGCGATATTGCCCGCCGTAATGAGCTCGAAGACGAGAATCGGCAGCTTGTTGTCCCGGCACAGGGTGATCGCAGTCATATCGGCGACCTTGAGGTCACGCGTGATGACCTCTCCGTACTCGAGAGCGTCGAACTTGACCGCGTCGGGGTTCTTGTTGGGGTCGGAGTCGTAGACCCCGTCGACACCGTTCTTGCCCATCAGCATGGCCTCGGCGTCGATCTCGAGGGCGCGCTGTGCGGCGGTGGTGTCGGTGGAGAAGTACGGCATGCCCATACCGGCACCGAAGATGACCACACGGCCCTTCTCCAGGTGACGCACGGCGCGCAGCGGGATGTACGGCTCCGCGACCTGGCCCATGGTGATGGCGGTCTGGACGCGGGAGTCGATGCCTTCCTTCTCCAGGAAGTCCTGCAGGGCAAGGCAGTTCATGACGGTGCCGAGCATGCCCATGTAGTCGGAGCGGGCCCGGTCCATGCCGCGCTGCTGCAGTTCGGCGCCGCGGAAGAAGTTGCCGCCGCCGATGACGACCGCGATCTCGAAGCCGTCGCGGACGACCGCGGCGATCTCGCGGGCGATGGCGTGCACCACGTCGGGGTCGACGCCGAGGCCGCCGCCGCCGGCGAACGCCTCACCGGAGAGCTTCAGCAGAAAGCGGCCGGACTTCTTGCCGTCATCGGCATGGGGCATGGAATTTCTCCCTAGTGGTGCCGTGGTGCACATTCCATGGTGCACATACAAGAAGGCCATTGCCGGGGGGTGTTGAATCCCTGCGCGGCAATGGCCTCCTCGTCAGATCTGCAGTCGTCCGCACGCCCGCACGAGGCGTGGGCGGGGCGACTGCCGTCGACCCTATCGGGGTCTACCGTCGGTCGCGGTACGGACTCAGATGCCGACCTTGATGCGCGAGAAGCGCTTCAGGGTGACACCGGCCTCGGCCAGGACCTTCTCGACGGACTTCTTGTTGTCGAGCGCGTAAGGCTGCCCCAGGAGGGTGGCCTCCTTGAAGAAGCCGTTGACGCGACCCTCGACGATCTTCGGGAGCGCGGCCTCCGGCTTGCCCTCGGCGCGGGTGGTCTCCTCGGCGACGCGGCGCTCGGACTCGACGACCTCGGCCGGAACGTCCTCACGGGTGAGGTACTTCGGCGCGAAGGCGGCGATGTGCTGCGCGATGCCCTTGGCGGTCGCGGCGTCGGCCTTGTCCAGCTCGACGAGGACACCGATCTGCGGCGGCAGGTCGGGCATCGTGCGGTGCATGTACGCGAAGACGAAACCGTCGTTGAACTGCGCGAAGCGGTCCAGGACGATCTTCTCGCCGAGGTTGGCGTTGGCCTCGTCGACGAAGGCCTGCACGGTCTTGCCCGCCTCGATCTCGGACGCGAGCAGCGCCTCGATGTCGGCCGGGGTGGTCTTCGCGACGTGCTCGGCGATCTGGTTGGCGACGGCCTGGAACTTGTCACCCTTGGCGACGAAGTCCGTCTCGCACTTCAGCTCGACGATGACGCCGGAGGTGTTGTCGTCGGCGATGACGGAGACGACGGCACCGTTCTCGGCAGAGCGGCCCTCGCGCTTGGCGACGCCCTTCTGGCCCTTGATACGGAGCGCCTCGACGGCCTTGTCGACGTTGCCCTCGGCCTCGTCGAGCGCCTTCTTGCAGTCCATCATGCCGGCGCCGGTGAGCTCACGGAGCTTCTTGACGTCGGCGGCGGTGTAGTTCGCCATGATTCAGTGAATCTTTCTCGAAGTCTTTGGACGAAGGTCTACGGGTGAACGGCGGGGGCCCAGGGGCCCCCGCCGTCACTTACCGAACCTGGAACCGTGCGGCGTCAGGCCTGCTCGGCCTCGGCGACCGGGGCCTCGGCGGCGGGGGCCTCAGCGGCCGGAGCCTCGGCGACGGGGGCCTCGGCAGCGGGGGCCTCAGCAGCAGCCTCGGCCGGCTTCTCGGCCTCGGCCTCAGCAGCGGCCGGAGCCTCGTCGGCCTTCTTCTCGCCCTCGAGCAGGTCGCGCTCCCACGCGGCGAGCGGCTCGCCCGCGGCCTTGTCACCCTCGGCGCCCTTGCCGGCACCGGAGCGGGCGATGAGGCCCTCGGCGACAGCGTCGGCGATCACGCGGGTGAGCAGGGTGACGGAGCGGATCGCGTCGTCGTTGCCCGGGATCTTGTAGTCGACCTCGTCGGGGTCACAGTTCGTGTCGAGGATCGCGACGACCGGGATGTTGAGCTTCCGGGCCTCGCCGACAGCGATGTGCTCCTTCTTGGTGTCCACGATCCACACGGCGCTGGGCACCTTGGACATCTCGCGGATACCACCGAGGGTCTTCTCCAGCTTGGCCTTCTCGCGCGAGAGCACGAGAAGCTCCTTCTTGGTGAGACCGGACGCGGCGACGTCGTCGAAGTCGATCTGCTCGAGCTCCTTGAGGCGCTGCAGACGCTTGTAGACGGTCGAGAAGTTGGTGAGCATGCCGCCCAGCCAGCGCTGGTTCACGTAGGGCATGCCGACGCGGGTCGCCTGCTCGGCGATCGCTTCCTGGGCCTGCTTCTTCGTGCCGACGAACATGACCGTGCCGCCGTGGGCGACGGTCTCCTTGACGAACTCGTAGGCGCGGTCGATGTACGACAGCGACTGGAGAAGGTCGATGATGTAAATGCCGTTGCGCTCCGTGAAGATGAAGCGCTTCATCTTCGGGTTCCAACGACGGGTCTGGTGACCGAAGTGGACGCCGCTTTCCAGCAGCTCCCGCATCGTGACGACGGCCATGGCCGTACTCCTTGTGTTTTCTCGGTTATGTGCCTGACGCCCTCACGCACCCCTGCCGCATACCGATGAGGTACGGGACCGATGGGGCGCTGACTCCGACGGCTGTGAAGTGGCGGAGTCGGGGCGTGCGAAGTCGACCCGGTGACCCGGATCGCCACATGAAGTGTACGGGACCCGGAAGGCACCGGGTGACGCCGCTGTCCACAAGCGGCCGGTTATCCACAGTTCATGGCCAAGATCCGCTTGATTCCGGGGGTTCTGGGACCGTGCCGGGCATGAACGAGAACCTGATCCGGAGGGCCGCCGGACGACTGCGGAGGCCGCGGACGAGCGTCGTGACCGTGCTGCTCACAGTCGTGACCGTGCTGCTCGCAGCTGTCGCGGGGGTCCTGCTGGGACCTGGGACGACGGCTTGGGCTGCCGTGGACCTCCCTGCTCCCGTCCCGGTGCCGGACGGCGACCGCGCCTGGCCCGTCGGCGACCGGCCCCCGGTCGTACGTGGCTGGGATCCGCCCGCGTCGGCGTACGGAGCCGGTCACCGGGGCGTGGACCTCGCGGCCGTACCCGGCACGGCTGTGCGGGCGGCGGCGGGCGGCACCGTGTCCTTCTCGGGCCGGGTCGCGGGCCGGGGCGTGCTGTCCATCGAGCTGACCGGCTCGGGCGACCCTCCGCTGCGAACGACGTATGAGCCGGTACGCGCGGTCGTGGACGAGGGCGACGAGGTGAGCGCGGGCGAGGTGGTCGCCGTCCTGGCGAACGGCCCGTTCCACTGCCCGGGCGCCTGCCTGCACTGGGGCCTGCTCCGCGATGAGACCTACCTCGACCCGCTCGGCCTGCTGCCCCCGTGGATGCTGAGACGCGGCCCGTCCCGCCTGCTCCCGGTCTTCGGCGTACCGGAACTACGGGTTGCACCAGGCCCGGCACCGCTTGAGACGGCGACGACAGCGGGCCCGTCGGACGCCATCCAGGCCGCAAGCCTTGCACTGACTGCGACTCTGGCACGCCGCCGCCTCACCCAGCCCCTGCGGCGCTTGAGCAGATCCGAACGAAGTTCGGATGCGGGGTCCGGGGCGGAGC
>NZ_JAAKZW010000015.1 GCF_011044995.1 Streptomyces mesophilus
GCGTCGGGCGGCCAATCAATGGAAGCCACTGACGGCAGAACGTTGAAAGCCACACCCGACGCCCCTGGGTGGACGAACCATACGAAGGGCTCGCCCGGTCCCGCAGAACAACGTAGGGAACGTTGAGGGCTCCCACCGTGTCCGCATGCGCCTGGTAACTGCACGAGACGCAGTGGAACTTCTCCTGTGTGAGCCGGTTCTCCTTGTCGACGTGCCCGCATTCGGGGCAGGTCCGGGAGGTGTTGCGGGGGTCCACGGCGATCACGTCTCGTCCGGCGCTTTCAGCCTTGGCGTGCAGGATCGTCAGGAGTACCCCCCAACCGGCATCTGAGATCGAGTGGTTGAGCCCGGCCTTCACAGCCGCTCCATTGGGCAGGAAGCCGCCGGGCTGGTCGGGATCCGGGTTCGGAGCGGGAGCCTTGACCATATTGCGGATCTTGAGGTCTTCGTGCGCGATGAAGTCGTGTTGCCGAACGAGGTCAAGCGCGGTCTTGTGTGCGTGGTCGAGCCGCTGACGCCGGACCGTGCGATACAGGTCGGCGACCTTCTGAACGGCACGACGGTGGTTACTGGTGCGCTTGTCGCGCCGTACACGCGGGAACCGGGCGAGGGCCTGCTGTGCGGCTTCGAGCTTTGCTGCTGCCCGGCGTCCCGGGCGTGGGTTGGGGACGAACTCGCCGTTGGAGTCGGCGAGGAAGTTGGCTATGCCCATGTCGACGCCAACCACACTGCCAGTTGCGGGCAGCGGCTCGGGCGGTGCCTGCTCTGCCGTCAGCACGACGTACCAGCGTTTGCCCTCGAGCTTGACGGTCACGGTCTTGACCTTGCCGACCACAGGACGGTGCTGGTTGACCTTGACGTGCCCGACGCCTTGGAGGCGGACGCGAGTGACGGGGTCGTGCGGGGTGGAGTTCCAGCGGCAGCCGTCGCCGTCTTTGGGGAACTCCACGGTGTCGAACCAATTGACGCCTCGGAACCTGGGGAATCCGGGCTTCTCTCCACTCTTCGCGCGCCGGAAGAAAGCGGCGAACGCCTTGTCAAGACGGCGAAGCGTGGCCTGCTGCGAGGAGAACGACCAACGGCCCTGACGCTGCGGGGCGAATGCCCGGATGTCCTTGAGCTGGGCGGACTGCTGCCCGTACCGGACAGAGGTCTTCGAGGCATGCCGGTAGGCGTCGCGGCGCTCTTGCAAAGCCCCGTTGTAGAGACCGCAGTGGTCCCGCAACATCTCGGCCAGTGCCCACTGCTGGGCCACGGTGGGCCGCAAGAGGAACATGTACGCACGGATCATCCTGCCCACCCCCATTCCTGCTCAGATTCGACCTTCATACCATCCTCGGCGTATGTCGCCCCGCTGGGCGCCAAACCCCGAAATTCGCGCTGATCATCACGTCGCATACAACCTTCACGCTCACTTGGTATTCGTCACCAAGTACCGGCAGGGCATCTTCGATGACTCCATGCTCAAAGGTGCGAGGAGATCATGCGGGAGGTGCGCTACAAGTCCGAGGTGGAGTTACGCGAGTTCAACGGCGAGGCCGATCACGTCCATCCCCTCGTGCACTACCCGCCGAAGATTGCTCTGGGGCCACCGCCAGGCAGCGGACGGCGGCGGACTGCGCGATTACGCCAACCGCGAGTGGTCCGGGCTGATCGACGGCCTCTACACCCTGCGCTGGCGAACGTACTTCGCCGAGCTCACGTCCGCCCTCGCCGAGGAGCGCGAGCCGGCACCCATCGACTGGTACGCCCTCGAGGAGCACTGGCTCCGCACCCACCCCGCGTATCCGACGAAACCGAGCGGCGACATCGTGCGGATCGCACGCAAGGTGGCGCGGGCTGTGGGTGCCTGAGCGGGCAGTCGAACAGCGTGAAGTCCAGTCAGGAATCGGCAGAGTTGGAGTGGGTGTCGGTGTCCTGCCCGCGCTCGTGGCCGGGTTCGAGGCGGCGGTCGCGAGGCGTGCCGTCGCCGTACCAGCTGGACAGGATGCGCAGGTTCTCCGCGTCCGCCGTCCCCGGCCGCGCGGTGTAGACGGTCAGGTACTGCTCGCTGTCGTCGGGCAGGTGCAGGGTCTCGTACTGCAGCGTCAGCGCACCCACCACCGGGTGCTCGAAGCGCTTGTAGCCGTGCGACTTGCTCTTGACCGTGTGCATCGACCAGTGCCTGCGGAACTCTTCGCTCTTCAGTGACAACTCGCCGACGAGCGCGGCCAGCTGCGGGTCGTCGGGGTGTCGTCCGGCGTCGAGGCGCAGGTGGCCCACGGTGTCCTTGACGACGAACTCCCGGTCCGGGTAGAGGCGGAGGACGTTCTCGTCGAGTAACACCAGCCGGGCGAGGTTGCGTTCGTGCGGAGCCAGTGCCCCGAAGTCGGTGATCAGCGCGCACGCGAGCTGGTTCCAGGCGAGGATGTCCATCCGTCGCCCGAAGACGAACGCGGGTGTGTCGCCGATGGTGTACAGCAGCTGCCGCATGCCCGGCCTGGCCTGCTGCGGCCGGTCCTGGCGCGGCACGCCGGCCGGCTGCCGGGCCAGGCGGTGCAGGTGGCTGCGCTCGTCCTCGTCCAGGCACAGCACCCGGGCGACCGCGTCCAGCACGGCGTCGGAGACACCGGGGTTGCGGCCCTGCTCCAGCCGTACGTAGTACTCGACGCTGATTCCGGCCAGGTATGCCAACTCCTCACGGCGCAGCCCGGGCACCCGCCGGATGCCACCGCCGGGGGCGAAGCCGACATCCTCGGGCCGCAGTCGGGCGCGGCGGGAACGCAGAAACTCTCCGAGCTCGGTACGTCGCTTCATCACAGCATCATCACCTCCAGCGGGCGCCTGAGGGTGGTCCTGTCAGTACCCAGGAATGTCCGTACCGGGGAACAGCGGGGTGATCACAGCGGCTCCCGCGGCTGTCGACAATGGCGGCATACGAGCACCGCGCCCAGCGGCGCATCCCGATGAGGAGTGGGTGAATGACGAAGCAGCCCCTGTCCCGGCGGACCTTGCTGTCCGCCACCGCCGCCACGGCCGCCACCGCGGTCCTGGCCGTGACGCCGCCCGCCGCCGCGCGCCCGGCGGCGCCCGCCCGGGCCCGCGGCGAAGTACTCCCGGACCACTATGTCGTGCCCGGAGACCGCGCCTTCCCCACCGGCAGCACCAACGATCCACGCACCGGTCACCTCTACGTCGGCAGCGCCGAGGACGGCACCCTCTACCGGGGCCACCTCACCAAGCCTCAGTTGAGCCCCTGGTCGTCCGACGGCACCGACGGCCGCAGCATCACCTCCGGACTGGCGGTCGACGGCGCCGGCCGGCTCTTCGTGGGGGGCGCGGACACCGGCACGCTGCGCGTGTACGACACGACCAGCGGCACCCTGCTCGCCCTGCTGCACGGTGTGGAGGGCGGGTTCGTGAACGAGATCACCGTCGCATCCGACGGCACCGCCTACGCCACCGACTCCTTCCGCCCGGTCATCTACCGCCTGACCCGCTCCGGCGTCCGCTGGACCCTCGAGCGCTGGCTCGATGTCGCCCGCACACCCATCGACTGGGTCGACGGGCAGCACAACCTCAACGGCATCGTCTGCGTGGGCCGTTACCTGCTGACCGTCAACAGCAACACCGGCCAGCTGTGGCGCATCGACCGCCACACCGGCGGCGTACGCGAAGTCGACCTCGGTGGTCACCTGCTCCGCAACGGCGACGGGCTCGTCTGGCGCGACGGCCGCCTCCACGTGGTCCAGGGCAACATCAACGACACCCCAGGGCTCACCCCGCAGGTGGCCGTCGTCCAGATGTCCGCCGACCTGAGCGCGGGCCGCTACACCGCCCGCATCATTCCTCCCGGCGGCTTCCGCCACCCCAGCTCGGCGTCGATCGCCCGCGACCGGATCATCGTGGTCAACAGCCAGTACAACCGCTGGATCGCCGGCCTACCGCCGGAGGTGCTGCCGTTCACGGTCTCCAGCATCCCGCTGACCGACGCGGAGCCGGTGTGAGGGACCTCGGTGGGTCGAGGCGAGGGCCCGGTCCGCGCGCAGCGCCAGTACCGGGGCGCAGGCGGCCAGGGCCGCGTAGAAGACGAGCATCGCGCAGACCCCGATGCGGGCCGGGGTGGGTGGCGCCGTGGCCGCCACGGTGACGGCGCCGGCAGCCCACAGGATGCCCAGAGATGTCTCCGGCCAGACCGCCGCCAACGCCGCGGCCCCCGACGGCAGTTCGGGAAATTTGCTGGTGCGGCGCCAGGGCCGGTGCGAGGTCCACCAGGAAGGAAGGACGGCCGCCCAAGTGATGTGGTGGAGGGCGCACTGCGCCCAGACGGCACCGGCAGCCTCCCGTGCCGTGCACCGCAGTACGCGCCGGAACAGGCACCACCGCAGCGCGAGGCCGTTGGCTGCGAGCAGCAACGCGACACAGGCCAGGGCGGGATGCCATGGCACCTCACCGCCCGCGACAAGCACGCAGGCCAGCACGGCAACGCAGGCCATCGCCAGGGCGGTGTGCGCTGCCCGCACCATCTCGCGGGCGCCATGGTGGGCGTGCAGGAGTTTCTGCGGTCCGCTCAGCGCCGAAGGCCGCGCCCACCGTCGGGGCAGCAGAATCCGCCAGTGGCGGCGCAGTTCTTGCGCGGGGCCGAAAACCCAGCGTGCGCGTTGCTTGCGGTAGCCACCGAAGGTCTCGGGCACCAGGCCGTGCCCGAAGGGCTCGTCGAAGTAGTGCGAGGCGTACCCGGCGGCATGGATGCGCAGGGCCAGTTCCGAGTCCTCGGAGCTGCACCACTGGGCCCAGCCCCCGGCCTCGCGCAGCGCGGAGGACCGGATCAGACACATGGTGCCCGCGATGATGGCGCTGCCGCGCTCCGCGCGCGCCACCAGGTAGGTGGCGTACATCATGCGGTACTCCCAATAGCAAGCCCGCACATAGGAGTTGCTCCACCAGCCGCGATAGTCGTGGCGCACCTGCACGAAGCCCGTCGCGGGGTCGTCGAACAGCGGGGTGAGGCGCGCCAGGAAGTCGGGGCGGGCCTGGTAGTCGGCGTCGATCACCGCCACGATCGCCACGTCCGGACTCGTGTGTTCCATGGCGTAGTTCAAGGCCCCGGCTTTGGCACCCTCAAGCCCCTCCACGTGGTGGAAGCGGAACTGCTTGCCCAGGCGCTCGCAGTGGTCGCGCACCGGCACCCACAGGGCCGGGTCGGTGGTGTTGTTGTCCACGACGAGGACCTCGAAGTCGTCGTAGTCCTGGGCGGCGAGTGCGTCGAGGGTCGCCATCACGACCTCGGGCGGTTCGGCGTGACACGGCACCTGCACACAGACGCGGGCTCCGGCACGCCGACCGGTGCGGGGCGCGTGCCGGGACCGCCGCCAGGTCTGCCGCAGCAGCCGCTCCTGACAGAGGTAGGAGTCGAACAGCGTCAGGGCGACGCGCGGAATTCCGGTGAGCAGCCATGCGGCCATCGCCACGCGCGCCGGCCCGGACCCCGATGCCGTCACCAGCGCCTGCACACACCAGGCCAGGATCAGCAGATGCGCGGCGACGGACACCGCCACGGCCAGCCGCCCCGTCGTATGCAGGTCGCCGGTCAAGGGTCGTACGGCCAACCAAGCCACGGGAACGGCAGCCACCAGCACGGCCGACAGGCCCAGCGCGTCCGCCCCTTGGAGACACAGACCGGCCGCGACACCTGCTGATACCAGCACCAGCACCCACTCGGCGATCCGGCCGCCCGGTAGTGGGCCGCGCCCGGCCCGACGGCACACCAACAGGGTGGCGGCCGTGTGAGCCGCGGCCAACGTCGCCGTGAAGCTGCCGAGCAGCGGGAGGGCGGCGGTCATCGCAGTACCGCGGGATGATCCGCACAAAAGCCGGTAAAGAACACATATGCGCAACGACCGGATCCCGTGAGGGTCACCCGCGCGCATGCCGCCCGGCGCCGTTCGCACGAGCTAACTCGTCTGGGCGATCAGGGCAATTGACGGGAAGTCGTTCCGCATCACGCCCCTTGCCCACACCATCGCCATCGGTGCCGGAGCCCTGCGTCTCACCTGGTTCGCGACCCAACCCGCCGCAGCCGCGCCGACGGCGGCCGGCCCCGAGCCCGACCCGGCCGTGCACACCGCGCTCTACTCGGTGCAGCACGTCGTGGACCAGGTCGCGAACGGCCCACCGTGGGGCCGCTGCAGGCGGGTCAGGACCTGCGGCACCCGGCAATACGCCGTGTCGTCCGTGCAGAGCCTGGCCGATGGAACCGCACGCTCGGGCAACGGCGTGCATCCGTAGCCAAAATACGCCGTCCCCTGTGCCGCACCCCGTCGCCGCTTTCGCCTCCGTCCGGGACCCTGGGTCCGACGATGCAGGGCGCCGCATGATGCGACCGCGATGGCCTGTACGGACGCAACCCGCTCCGCCTGGCCGAGGAGGCCAACCACTGGCCCGTACTGGCCGACTTGCTTGCCCAGTTCCGGACCGTCGAGCTCAACGACCACTATGTGTACGTGTGCACGAGGCTCCGTGCGGAGCACTCGCCGGAACTGGGCATCAGCGGGCTCCCGCGGCCGGCCCGGGAAGCTGTCTACGACATCGCCTACTACCTGCAGACCTTCGCCGGAATGGCCTCTTTGGGCGTCGCCGGTGAAAGGGAGCTGTTGGCGCTGCTGCACACCAGGGTTCCGCAGGTCTGGAACGCACTGCGGCCCTACGTCGAAAAGGAGCGCGAGACCGGACCCGTCGGCCCTCAGCTGCTTGCCCTCCTGGAAGCCTTCGCCGCACGTCCCGAGGCCCTGCGCGAACGGGCCGTTCACAACCTCCTGGAACGCGCCCGCAGCGGACGAACCACCCGCCTCGCCCGATGAAGACGCACCAAGGCCGACCGCCATGCGCGCAGGCCCGCCTTCCGCCCGCTCCTCCCGTCCGCCGCGTCCGCGAACACGCTCCTGGCCCCCGGCGTCGCTCTCGTCGACCGGATACGGGACTACGTGAGCGGCCGCGGGAAGTGACCCCCTGTGGATCACCGTGCGTGAGGCTGCCTGGTAGGGGTACTCGGCGGGCTGGAGGTTGATGACATGGTTCCCCTTCTTCTGGTGCTGTTGCTCGCTCTGGTCCTGTTCGGGGTGGGCTTCGCCGTCAAGGCGCTGTGGATCCTCGCGCTGGTCGTGATCGTGCTGTGGCTGGTGGGCTTCATGGCCCGCTCCCCCGCCACCGGAGGCGGCCGCAGGGCCCGCTGGTACCGCTGGTAGTCGACGACTCCTGAAGCACGGGCGGTGGCGCCAGGTGTGCGCCGCCGCCCGTACCTGCAACTCCCCGCAGTGGAAACCCTCTTGTAGCCCCCTTTGGAACGGAGCAACCTCATGCGCGTCGCCTTCCTGGTCGCCCCCGAAGGCGTGGAGCAGAGCGAACTGACCGAGCCCTGGCGGGCCTTGGAGCACGCCGGGCACACTCCGGTGCTCGTCAGCACCGACCCCGGGCACATCCAGGCCTTCCAGCACCTCGACAAGGGCGACACGTTCCCCGTCGACGAGACGCTCGCCGACAGCGAGCCCGGTGACTTCGCCGCGCTGGTGCTGCCCGGCGGGGTCGCCAACCCCGACTTCCTGCGCCTCGACGCACGCGCCGTCGCGTTCGTCCAGAGCTTCTTCCGCCTCGGCAAACCGGTCGCGGCGATCTGCCACGCACCCTGGCTGCTCGTCGAGGCGGACGTCGTCAGGGCCCGGACGCTCACGTCCTGGCCGAGCCTGCGCACGGACATCCGCAACGCGGGCGGCAATTGGAAGGACGCCCCCGTGAAGGTCTGCGAGGCGGCGCCCGGAGCGCTGATCACCAGCCGTAAGCCGGATGACCTCAAGGTGTTCTGCGAAGCGCTGCTCACGGAACTCGCGCGGCACCCGGACAGCCCCGCGTCCTGAGCCTCAGCCCATGGCGTGCGCGTACCGCACCATCGCCTCGATCGTCGCGCCCATGTTGTCGTTCATCGCCTGCAGTCGCTGGGGCAGGGACGACGGATCACGTTCCGAGGCGAGCCGCGTGCCGGTGATGCCGGGGCCGTGCTCGAAGCTGTGCACCAGCCGGGTGTGGCCCGGCGTCCCGGCCGGCGTGAGCTCGTATCGCCAAAGGGAGCCGGGGCGTTCGGGGTCCTCCGTGTCGTCGAGGACGATCCACGCGAAGACATCCGGCGGCTGCATCGTGGTGACCTGGCAGACGACCTTGCTGACGAATCCGTCCGGATAGCGGCTGCGCCCCTCGAAGCGGGCGCCCAGGCGGGGGCCGGGTGACGCGGTGTCGAGCCAGGCGCCGTAGATGCACTCGGGGCTCCATTCGCCGAACCGCGTGACGTCGGTGATCAGTTCCCACAGCCGCTCCTGCGGCAGGTCGACGGTGCGGGTGAGTTCGGTGCGTGCGCCGGTGACGGCGTCTTCCACGGTGTGCCCCTTCGTCCGCGGCATGCGCGCCGCACACCGTACGGGGCATGCTGCCCGCAGCCGCCGAGGCCTGTACAGAGGCCGTACGGTGGGCGCAACCGACCTCGGGGGGATGCCGTGAAGCCGTGGAGAGTGCTGCTCGCGCTGCCGGCGCTGGTGATCGCGGGCTGCGGTTTCGGCCCCGGCAGCGGCGGGCGCCCCTGCACCCTGATCGGCGGCGACTCGGGGGTCACCGTGCAGCTCGACACGGCGGACTTCACCGAACAGGTACGTGATGCCGACGGCTCCATCCTGCTGCGGCTCTGCGCCGACGGAGTCTGCAAGGAGGGCAGCGTCGCCAAGCATGACGGCGGCGCCAAGCATGACGGCGGCGCCAAGCATGACGGCGGCGCCATGGCGAGGGTCTTCGTGCAGCTCGACGAGGACATCGGCGAAGTGACGGTCCCGGTGCGGTTCACGATCTCCGCGGAGGGCCGTGAACTCTACGACGAACAGGCCGAGGTGAAGCTCCGCAAGTCGCAGCCCAACGGGGAGGGTTGCTCGCCGACCCTGTACCAGGGCGGGCTCACCGCCCACCCCGATCGAGGGCTCATCAAGGGCTGAGAGGGCGGTCGAGAAACCCTCGCCAGGTGATCGCTCAGAGCCCCCGTAACGGCCTTCCAGCGCCCTCTGAGCGCCTGCCCCAGGTGCCCCTGAAGGGGTCGGTCGGACAACGGGCTCGTAGCCCCTCCAAGCCTCGTCCAGCACTTCCCCGCACCGCCTCTGACCTGGGCTTTTCCTGCGTCGAGCACTAGAATCAAGGCTCTGACGAAGGGGTGGGAATGACCCGCGATATACGCACCGTGGACGACGTCATGACGATGCTCGACGGACTGTTCTCCGACGGCGCCGACCGCTGGACCGACGAGGGAGCGGCCTGGTGGGACGGCTTCTACGCGGACCGGTCCAAGCCGGTTCCGTTCTTCGTGCCCAAACCCGATGAAAACCTCGCCGGGCACGTCCAGAACGGACGGCTCAAGCCGGGCCGCGTGCTCGAACTCGGCTGCGGTCCCGGCCGCAACGCCCTCTATCTCGCCTCGCAGGGTTTCGAAGTGGACGGCGTCGACCTGTCGCCGGCCGCGCTCGACTGGGCGCGGGAACGTGCCCGTGAGACGGGAGCAGAGGCCCGCTTCCACCTCGGGGACATCTTCGGTCCGGTGCTCGCCGACCAGGAACCGTTCGACCTGATCTACGACTCGGGCTGCTTCCACCATCTGCCGCCGCACCGCCGCATCAGCTATCTCGCGCTCCTGGACCGGCTGCTCGCCCCGGGCGGGCACTTCGCCCTCACCTGCTTCGCCTCCGGCGGCATGGGCTGCGAGCTCCCCGACGCCGATCTGTACCGCGACCGCTCCCTGCACGGCGGTCTCGCGTACACGGACGACTCCCTGCGTACGGTCTTCTGCGAGTACGAGGAGGTCGAGCTGCGCCTCATGCGGGCGCAGACGCCCGAATCGCCGTACTTCGGCGAGGACTTCCTGTGGACGGGCTTGTTCCGCAGGTCCACGCTGACTGCATGACGCAGATCAGCCAGCTGTCCCTCGGCGTGCAGGACGACAAGCGGGCGGCCGCCTTCTGGGAGCGGGCGCTCGGGTACGTACGCCGGGCGCCGCGGTTCGAGGGCGACGACTGGATCGTCCTCGAACCGCCCGCCGGGGGCAGTGGGATGGCGATCGCGCTGGATGTGAGCGCCAGTCCCGCCGAGGAGTTCCCCCGCGTCCACCTCGATCTCGACGTGGGGACAAGGGACTTGGACGAGGAGGTGGAGCGGCTGGTCGCCCTCGGTGCCGAGCGGGTCGACTGGCCGTACTACCCCAAAGACCCTGACCCGGGCGCCAAGCCGTATGTGGTTCTTGCCGACACCGAGGGCAATCGCTTCTGCGTCGAGGGCCGCCGGGCGTAGCAGCCGAGGACGGCACGCCCCGGGCACGGGCGATCAGAGCGCGACCCGGGAACAAGCGCTCAGGGTGCGAACTTGTCCGGGTCCGCCTGGTCCCACGCCCGCGCCCATTCGTCCGGCAGGCCCTTGCCGCCGAGCAGGGCGCCGGGCTCCAGCCAGGTGAACAGGTCGGCGTACGAGGTCACCTGCTCGTAGGAGAGCCGACGGCGCAGCATGTGCGGGCGCAGCAGGGACGGGTCGTCGACGCCCATCGAGGCCATGATCTGCAGGGCGCTGTGCACGGTGGCCCGCTGGAAGCGGTACACGCGCCGGTACTTGTCCTCGACGTCGAGTGCCTGCGCACGGCCCGGGTCCTGCGTGGCGACGCCGACCGGGCAGGTATTGGTGTGGCAGCGCTGGGACTGGATGCAGCCGACCGCGAACATCATCGCGCGCGCCGCGTTGGTGTAGTCGGCGCCCTGGATCAGACGCTTGACGATGTCGGCACCGGTGGCGACCTTGCCGCTGGCGCCGATCCGTACGTGCTCGCGCAGGCCGGTGCCGACGAGCGCGTTGTGCACGATGTTCAGGCCCTCGGTGAGCGGGGTGCCGACGTGGTCGACGAACTCCATCGGCGCCGCCCCGGTGCCGCCTTCGGCGCCGTCGACCACGATGAAGTCCGGCCACATCCGTTCTTCGAGCATCGCTTTGCAGATCGCGAGGACATCGCGCCGACTGCCCACGCACAGCTTGAACCCGGCCGGTTTGCCGCCCGCGAGCTCGCGCATGCGGCCCATAAAGCGGATCAGTTCGCGGGGCGTGGAGAAGACCTGGTGGTATCCGGGCGAGTGCACGGTCACGCCCTCGGGCACATCGCGTACGCGCGCGATCTCGGCGTTGACCTTGGCTCCGGGCAGGACCCCGCCCATGCCCGGCTTGGCGCCCTGGGACAGTTTCAGCGCCACGCAGCGCACCACGTCCTGCGCCGCCTTGTCCGCGAACTTCCGCTCGTCGAAGCCGCCGTCCTCCGTGCGGCAGCCGAAGTAACCGGTGCCGACCTCCCACACCAGATCGCCGCCGTGGCGCACGTGGTACTCGGAGATCCCGCCCTCTCCGGTGTCATGCGCGAAGCCGCCTTCGGCCGCTCCCCGGTTGAGCGCGAGGATCGCCTGGGCCGAGAGCGAGCCGAAGCTCATCGCCGACACGTTGAGCAGGGCCATGTCGTACGGCTGTGGGCAGGTGCCCTCGCCCAGGCGCACGGTCGGCGGCTCCTCGGGCACGCGCACCGGCATCACCGAGTGGGTGAAGAACTCGTAGCCCGGCTCGTAGACGGAGAGCTCGGTGCCGAAAGGGTCGTCGCCGAAGACGCCCTTGGCGCGTTCGTAGACCGTCTCGCGGGTGTCGCGGTCGAAGGGCCGGCCGTCGTAGTCGCGCTCGATGAAGTACTGCTGGACCTCGGGCCTGATCATCTCCATGAGGTAGCGCAGATGGCCGATGACCGGGTAGTTCCGCAGGACCGAATGGCGGCGCTGGGTCACGTCGTACGTGCCGACGGCGGCGGCCCCGAGCAGGGGCCCGGCGAACAGCCACCACCAGGCGGAGCCGGTCACGGCCAGGGCTGTGCAGCCAAGCGCCACGACGGCGAGCGCCGCCACGAGTCCTCTGCGCAGCACGACGGCTCCTTCCGGCCCGGTCTCCGGATCTATTCATCGACAGGGCGATTCGACGCTACGGCGACTCGGCCACGGGTGCCCGCCGAGCAGGCCCGTAAGCCCGTCAGAGCTCGCCGCGCACCAGGCCGAGCAGCCGGTCGAGGACGCGCGGGCCGTCCGCCCGTACGCCGTCGTGCTCGTATTCGTCCGTCACCCAGGTGCGCAGGCCCCGGATGGCGCGGGCGGTCTCGAGCGAGTGGGCGGTGTCGACGTACATGTCGTCGTGGTAGACCACGGCTGCCACAGGGACCTCGTTACGGGCGAGGATCTCGGGGGCGTACAGCTGACCCGGCCAGTCGGTGCGGGCGGCGAGCAGCTCTGCCGTCTCACGCAGCGGGGCGAGGGCGGGGTCGGCGTCGAACATCCACGGGTGGATGGACTCGCCGGTGAACAGCAGCGGCGCCTCGCCCGCGAGGGTCTTCTCCGCGTCGAACTGCGGGAACTCGCCGCGTACGCGCTCGGCCGCCCAGCGCGTGGCAAGACCGGGCTGTGCGTAGATCGCTTCGTGAAGCACCGCGTACAGCGGGCGGGCGGCGTACGAGAGCGCGGCCTGGGCCTCTTCCTGGAAGGTGTCCGGCAGGGCGGGGCCGTTCGGGGTACGGACGAAGGCGTTCTCCAGGAGGTAGTGCAGCTTGTGGCTGCCGTCGCCGATGCCGAGCAGGATGCCAAGCGACTGGAAGGCCTCGACGCTCAGGCGGTAGCCGCCGTTCAGGGTGAGCGGTCCCTGCTCCGCCAGGTGGCCGGCGATGGCCCGGGCGCGCGCCACGTCCTGCGGGTAGCGGGCGTAATGGGCGGCCACCTTGCGCTCTACGCGCGGGTAGCCGGCGCGGTAGACCTCGTCGGCCGTCGCGCCGAGCGAGGGCAGACCGCCGGTGATGAGGACCGCCGCGAGACCCTCGGGAGCCGTCGAGAGGTAGTTCACGGCGCAGAAGCCGCCGAAGCTCTGCCCGAGGACGGTCCAGGGCGCGCCGCCGGTCAGCTCGCGGCGGATCAGCTCGCAGTCGCGGACGATCGCGTCGGCGCGGAAGTGGGCGAGGTAGTCGGCCTGTTCGCGCGGGCCGCCGCGCAGCGGAAGGGTCTGCCGGTTGGCAGGTGTGGAGCGGCCGGTGCCGCGCTGGTCGAGCAGCAGCACCCGGAAGTCCTCGAGCGCCCGCTCCAGCCATGCCTGTGCACCGATCAGCCGCCGGGCCTGGCACCCCGGACCGCCCTCCAGGTACACCAGCCACGGCAGGTTCTCGCCCGCTTTGCCCGTGGCGACCACCTCGCGTCCATACACCTCGATGGTCTCGCCGTCGGGCCGCTCGTGGTCGAGCGGGACGGTGAACACACGGTCGGTGAGGACGACGCCGGGCTGACGGTTCGAGAGGGTCATACGGGGCTCCTGAGCTGTGCGGGTGCACGGCCCAGTCCATCACAGCGCGCACACCTGCCGGGATCCGCCCTTGCCGCCCGGCGACCGCGGGTGCGGCCCGCGGGACCGGCCCCGGACGCCAATTCCTGACGGCCCGTCAAATCCTTCGGTCAAGGCTCTACCAACCGAAAGGGCCGAGAGCTACCCTCCGCGCATGATTTCCACGGTTGTCTGGGGTACCGGAAATGTCGGCCGCCTGGCCCTGCGCGCGGTCGACGCGCACCCGGAACTCGAGCTCACGGACGTGATCGTGCACAGCCCGGACAAGGTGGGCCGGGATGCGGGCGAACTCGCCGGGTTCGAGAACCGGTTGGGCGTCGCGGCGACCGATGACATCGACGCGGTCCTGGCCAGGAAGCCCCGGGCCGTCGTGTACGCGGCATCCGGCGACCTGCGTCCCGACGAGGCGCTCGAGGACATCGGCCGCGCCCTGCGGGCCGGCGCGGTGGTCGTCACCTGCGCGCTGTACGGCCTGTACGACATCCGCAACACCCCGGACGAACTGCGCGCCCCGCTGCTCGAAGCGGTCGAGGAAGGCGGCGGTTCCCTCTTCGTCTCCGGCGTCGACCCCGGCTGGGGCAACGATGTGCTGCCGGCCCTGATCAGCGGGCTCGGCTCGCGGATCGACGCGGTCCGCTGCCAGGAGATCTTCGACTACTCCACGTACGAACAACCCGAAGCCGTCCGCTACTCGGTGGGCTTCGGCCAGCCCATGGACTACATGGCGCCCATGCTCATCGAAACGGTCCCCTCGATGATCTGGGGCGGCCAACTGCGCCTGATGGCCCGCGCGCTCGGCGTCGAACTCGAGGACATCCGCGAGACGATGGAGCGCCGCCCGCTCGAAGAGACCGTGACCACCCCGTCCATGGGCGAGTTCGAGGCCGGTACGCAGGGGGCGATCCGCTTCGAGGTCCAGGGCATCGTGAACGGTGAACCGCGTCTGGTCATCGAGCATGTCACCCGGATCCACCCTTCGTGCGCTCCCGACTGGCCGCAGCCGGCGAACGGTACCGGCGCCCATCGCGTGATCATCGAGGGGCAGCCGCATATCGAGGTGACGGTCGAGGCGAGCGACGAGGGCGAGAACCGTTCCGCGGGCGGCAACGCCACCGCGGTCGGCCGCCTCGTCAACGCCATCGACTGGCTCGCCGAGCAGAAGCCAGGACTCTACGACGCACTCGACGTCCCGCTCCGGCCCGCGGTCGGCCGACTCGGAAGGAAGCAGCCATGATCATCGATATCCCCGAGGGACAGGAACCCATCGGGTACGTATGGGACGACATGGTCCCGCACATCGGCCGGGCCGCCGCCGGGTTCTCCTTGTCCGTGTACGCCCACTCGAACCTGGGACTGCGCGAGTTCGAGGCCGCGCGCCTGCGGATCGCGCAGATCAACGGCTGCACGCTCTGTATGGACTGGCGCACCGAACGGGACGGCGAGGAGACGGTCGAGGACTCCTTCCTCGACGCCGTGGAGCAGTGGCGCACGACCGACGCTTTCGACGACCGTACGCGCCTGGCGGCCGAGTACGCCGAACGCTATGCGGTCGACCACCACAACCTCGACGAGGAGTTCTGGGACCGGATGACCGCGCACTACTCGCAGAAGGAGATCGTCGAGCTGAGCATGAGCATCGGCTCCTGGCTGGCCTTCGGACGGCTCAACCATGTGCTCGGCATCGACGCGGTGTGCAAGCTGCCGGCCAGGTGACGGGTTGACCGTGTGTTCGTGGTGTGCCGCCGAGGCGCTCAGAGATCCCTGCGGTACGCGAAGCCCGGCGCGTCTCCGATGACGATCTCCCCGGTCACCGTGAAACCGGTGCGGGTGAGCACGGCCTGGGATGCGGCGTTGTCCGTGGTGGTCACGGCGCGCAGCGCACGCAGACCGTACTGCTCCGCGGCGAGCGCGCACACCTGCCGTACCGCCGCCGTGGCAAGACCGCGCCCGCTCGCCGACTTCGCGATGCGGTAGCCCAACTCGGCCTCCCCGTCGGTGACATCGATCAGATTGACCCGGCCGAGAATGGCGCCCTCGGTGTCCACGAGGACATGAAAATGGCACTCCCCCGTGGCCTGTTCGTCGAGGCGCTCCTGGAGGCGCGCGTCGAACTCGGTGAAGAAGGCGTCGCCCCGGTCGGGCACGAAGGCGGCGAAGTACGCCCGGTTCTCCTGCTCGAAGGCGAGCAGGGCCGGTGCGTGCGCGGGGCTCAGGCGCTGCAGTGCGGGCATGGGCAGACAGTACGTGAGGTGCGGCTCGAGCACCTCACCGGCCGTCGCCCGCACTACCGTTCAGCCGGATGCGCCGCAGCACGGCGAACTCCGGTGGGCGCCCCTGCCGGTACACGGTCTCGGTCTGCAGCAACTCCGCCACCTGCACCACGCCTCCCGCATACCGCCCGGCCAGCTCGGCCCAGCACAGAGGGCCGCGTTCGCTCGTACGGGGGTGGGCGAGCGTCACGTGGGCGGGGATGTCGAGGCGACGCAGCGGCGGGGCGAGCAACTGTGCCCGCAGGCGCGCCCACCGGCCCTCCACATCGTCCACCGCGACGAACACCCCGCCCTGCCCGTCGTCCACCGCGCGCACTTCGCCGAGGCCGAGCCGGAATGGTCCGGACGTGGCGCAGTACTGCTCGGCGCGCTCGATCAGAAGCGCTTCGTCGGTGGTCTCCTCCGGGTAGACGACGGTCACATGAGCGGGGACCGCGGCGGCCATCACCGGGTCCCACTCGCCTCGCCACCGCTCGATCCGCTCGACCCCCGCAAGGGCCACGCACAGGTGCCGTCGTCTCATGGCCGCACCGTAGCCGCGCCGGGCTCCCACGGCAGCAGGTCAGCCCTGGTCGGCTTCCTTCGCCGCGGCCTCCAGGCGCTCGTAGTGCGCCTTCCACCACTCGGTGTCCGTCGAGGGCAGGTTCTCGTTGCCCTGCTTCATCCCGGCCGCACCGTCGACCAGTTCACGGACGATGTCGGCATGTCCGGCATGGCGGTGGGCCTCGGCGATCATGTGGATGAGGATCTGCTCAAGGGTGACCTGCCGGCGGTCCGGGTGCCACCACGGCACCTCACCCGTGGCGCCCAACTCCAGTGCTTCGACGGTCGCGTCGGAGTGCTCCCACACGCGGTGATAGAGCCCCACGATGTCCTCGCGGGATTCGTCGGGCCTGGCCCACATGTCGGCATTGGCCTCGGCGTCCTCCGCCATCCACGGCAGCGGCTCGGGGAAGGGCCGGCCGAACACATCGCCCAGATAGCCCGCCTCCGTACCGGCCACATGCTTGACCAGGCCGAGCAGATTGGTGCCGGTGGGCGTGAGCGGGCGGCGCACCTCGTACTCGGAGAGTCCTTCGAGCTTCCAGAGCAGCGCCTCGCGGGCGGACTGCAGATAGCGGTGGAGGTGGGCCTTGGCCTGGGCATCAGTCGTCATGCGCGCAGTCTGGCATCCGGGACTGACAACACGGTCCGCCGGGGCTCGGGCGCCCGCCGCTCAGACGGCGACCGCCTCCTCCATCTCCTCTTCCTCTGCGGCCAGTTCACCGGCGTGCTGCGCCCGCGCGGGGCCGGACGCGAGCGGAGTCGGGGACGCCGCGACGGCCTCGGTGGCCTTCCTGCGCCGCTCCACGATCCCCGCGACCGTCACCGCGGCCAATCCCGCCGCCAGCCAGATCACCAGCGTCCACACGCTGCGCGCCAGGTCATGGCCGCCGAAGTAGACCAGCGAGCGGACACCCTCGATGAAGCCGGCTCCGTTCCAAAAGGCGTGCAGTGAGCCGAAGAAGCCGTTCTGCAGCTCCGGCCGGAAGATCCCGCCCGAGCTCGTGAAGTTGAGCATCACGAACAGCACCATCACGCCGAGCGTCGTCCAGCGCTTGAGGAAGGTGTGCAGCCCGATGCCGAGGAACAGGATCCCGGCCGCGTACATCCAGGCCATCCCCCACAGGCCCCACAGGTGGCCGTCGACGAGGTGGAAGACCGGACCGGCGAAGGCGGTGCCGATGAGGCTGACGACGAAGGAGGCGCCGGCGACGAACAGGGCCCGTGTCCGCATCGGCAGTGCGCTGCCGGCGGCGCCGAGCGCGGCGACGGAGGCGTAGGCGCCGATGCTCAGCGCGACGAGAAGGAAGAAGACTCCCTGTCCGGTGGGGTCGCCCGAGGCGGGCGGCACCACGTCGGTCACGTGCAGGGGTTCGCCCTGCTGCTCGGCGACGGGCGTGAAGACCTTCTCCGTGGCGGTGGCGCTGGTGTCGGATCCGGCGGTCGCCACCAGCAGGGTGGAGCTGCCGGGGAGATAGGCGCCGGTGATGTCGCGCGTCTTCAGCGCCTGTTCGGCGGCGGCGCGGTCCGGCAGCGTGCGTACGTCGAGGGCGTCGCCGGTCTTGTCGTGCAGCTCCTGGGCGAGGACCTCGACCTGGGCGCCGCTGCCGACGACCGCCACGGGCAGCTGGTGGGGTTCGGGGTGGGCGAAGGCGCCGAGGTAGGCGAGGCCCATGCCGAGGCACATCAGGAGCGGAGTGAGCAGGTGCGTCACGACGTGGCGCAGGGTGCCGGGCGGTGCGGAGCCGAGCAGGCGCGAGGCGGGCGCCGCTTCGGCCGTGTACGTGCTTCCGTGGTCCTGCCGGTGTGTTCCGCTCACGACTGCGTCCCTCAGAACTGATAGTTGCCTTTTACAACTGCTTGATAGATGTACTGTACAACTACTTCTTCCGAGGGAGCAACCATGAGCGGCACGGCAGGCGCCGCGGGCGAGCGGGAGGCGGCGATCGCCACCATTCAGCGCGAGCTCACCGCCTTCGCACGCCGCTCCCGCGCCGCGGCGGCACGGATGCACCCCGAGCTGTCCCTGGTGTCGTTCACGCTGCTCGCGCACCTCGAGGACAGCGGCGGCTGCCGGGGCACGGATCTGGCGGCGCACTACCTGCTCGACAAGTCGACGGTGAGCCGGCAGGTGGCCGCCCTCGAGCGGGCCGGGCATGTCGAGCGGCGCAGCGATCCGGAGGACCACCGCATGCAGCTGCTGCATCTGACCGAGCAGGGCGAGCAGGTGCTCGCACGGGCCGCGGACCGCCGCAGCCAGGCCTTCCACGCGCGCCTGGGCGACTGGGAGCCGGCCGAACTGGAGCGGTTCGCGGCGTACTTGACGCGGTACAACGACGCGGCGGGCTGACCGTATTCGCCGGTCAGTCCGCCAGGAGGGTGCCGCGGCGCCAGACGGCGCGGGTGTTGAGGGTGTCGGAGACGGTGGTGGTGGGATCGCCGTCGACGAGGACGAGATCGGCACGCAGTCCCTCGGCGATGCGCCCGCGGTCGTCGAGGCCGAAGCGGCGGGCAGTGGTGGCGGTGGCTGCGCGCAGCGCCTGGGCGGGGGTCAGTCCGGCCCGCACCAGGTACTGCAGTTCGTGGTGGACGCTGGCGCCGTGGGCGAGGCCGCCCAGGAACGGCAGCGGAAGCGAGACGTCGGTGCCCGCCAGGAGGTCGACGCCGGCGTCACCGAGAGCCTTGACGGTGGCCAGGACGTCTTCGATCCTGCCCTGCGGGTAGTGGCCGAAGCAGGAGCGCAGCGCCTTGTCGCAGTCGGCGTCCAGCCGTGCGGCGACGCGCGGGTCGTCGGCGAGTTCGCTGCCGGTGATGCCCATCATCGAGGCGTTCAGGACGACGCACGGGACGACGAACGCCCCGGAGTCCTTGATCATGCCGATGATCTCGTCGGTGTGCGGCCGATCCATGAAGAGGTGGGCCAGGCCGTCGATGCCGGCCTCAAGAGCCATGCGGGTGGCGTCCACGGTCAAGGTGTGGGCGACGGTGAGCATGCCGTGCCGCTTGGCCTCCGCCACACCCGCGTTCAAGGTGGCCTGGTCGAGCATCGGCAGGCCCGGATGACCTTCGACACTGCCGTCGTCGACCATGAACTTGATGTAGTCCGAGCCGCGTTCGATCAGCTGCGGGATGAACGCCACCGCTTCTTCGGGGCTGGTGGAGAACGGCATGAGCGGCGGCTGACCGACGGGCTTCGCTCCGGGCGGCGGGCCGGGTCGGAAGCCTTCGGGGAACAGTTCGCCGGGGTGGCCGCCCGGCGGGGTGATGCCGAAGCCGGAGGAACGTACATCCGCGACCGTGTCGTCCTCGGTGATGTGGGTGCGGCTGTCCGCCGTGTTGGTGCCCTGCATCTCCAGCTCGGTGGTCACCCCGAATCGCAGTGCCAGGGCCAGTGACTCCCGGCCGGTGTGGGCGTGTGCGTCGATCAGGCCCGGCAGCAGCGTCGCCCCGCCGCCGTCGATGACCTCCGCTCCTTGTGGAACGTGGCCGCCGAGGCGGGCGATCCGCCCGGATTCGACGAGCACCGTGGTGACGCCCAGCGTCTTCTCACCGTCGAAGACCCGGGCACCGGTGATAGCAGTCACGGACATGGCTTGCCTCGATCCTGGAGTGCGGCCCCCTCCATCCCATCCCGACCGGGCCGGACCTGCACTGCGACGGATGCCGCGGCGAACCTCCGGCGGACGCGGCCCCCGTCAGTCGGTGGCCGTCAGCGCTTCGCGCGCGGCAGCGAGGATCTCCTCGGAGAGCGGGGACCCCTTGGTGGCCCGGGACAGGACGAGTGCGCCGAACAAGGTGCACAGCCGGGCGGTGCCGTCCTGATCCTCGGTGGCGAGGAAGTCGGCGAACTCCCCCACCCCTTGGGCGTAGACGCGGCGGGCCTCCTCGCCCGCGCCGTCACGGGCGATGTCGGTGGCGAGCGCGGCCACGGGGCAGCCGTCGGCCGGGCTGTCGCGGTGCTCGACGGAAAGGTAGGTGTCGATCAACGCGCGCTGGGCGGCGTCGCGCCCCCCGGCGTGCCGGTCGAGCCCACCCTCGTATCGCCGGGCGAGTTCGGCGAACGCGTGCGCGGTGGCCTCGTCGACGAGCTCCTCCTTGGAGGCGAACTGCTTGTAGAAGCCGCCGTGGGTCAGGCCGGCCGCCTTCATGAGGTCGGCGACGCTGACATGCGTCCCCTGCTCCCGGATCAGCCGGGAGGCGGTTTCCACGACGCGTCGGCGGTTCTCCTGCGCCTGTGCCTGCGATACGCGGCCCATCGGTCACACCTCCCATTTGGATGTCGGTCGGAATCTATTCTAGGGTAGAGTTTAGATGTTGCTCGACATCTATTGACGAACGGGCGGTCACCCCGCCCCCCACATCAGGAGTGCTCATGGAGCTCAAGAACGCGGTCGCAGTGGTCACCGGCGCCAACCGAGGACTTGGACGGCACCTGGCCGCCCAGCTCCTTGAGCGTGGCGCCAAGGTGTACGCGGCAGCCCGGCGGCCGGAGACGGTGGACCTTCCCGGCGCCATCCCGCTGCGGCTCGACGTGACGGACCCGGAGTCCATCCAGGCCGCGGCCCGTACCGCCTCCGACGCGACGCTCCTGGTCAACAACGCGGGCATCTCCACCGGTACGCGACTGCTCGCGGGCAGCCCGGACGCGGTACGCCAGGAGATGGAGGTGAACTTCTTCGGCCCGCTCGCCGTGACGCGGACCTTCGCCCCGGTCATCGAGGCGAACGGCGGCGGCACCGTGCTCAACGTGCTGTCGGTCCTGTCCTGGCTGCACCCGGCGGACCTCGGGGCGTACTCCGCCGCGAAGGCCGCGGCTTGGGCGTTGACCGGAGCGACCCGGGAGGAACTGGCGCCTCGCGGCATCACCGTGTCGGCTCTGCACGTCGGGTACATGGACACCGACATGGCCGCCGCCGTGCCCGCCGATCAGAAGGCCGACCCGGCCGAGGTCGCCGCCCAGGCCCTGTCCGGCATCGAGACGGGTCTGCCGGAGATCCTCGCCGACGACACCACACGGTGGGTGAAGCAGCAGCTCGCCGCTGCGCCGAGCGTCGCGTGAAGCCCCTGCCGACCACGGACGAGACACGGAGAGCGCGATGAAGACCTTCCTGATCGAGAAGTACGGTGACCAGTCCGCGGTACGCGCCGCAAAGTCGCCCGATCCGCGACCGGGCCCCGAGGACGTCCTGGTCGAGATCCACGCCGCGAGCGTCAACCCGCTGGACTTCAAGATCCGCGACGGCGCGTTCAAGGCGATCCTGCCGTACCGCCTCCCGCTCATCCTGGGCAACGACCTCGCCGGTGTCGTGGTCCAAGTCGGCTCGGCCGTCACCCGGTTCGCGGTGGGCGACGAGGTCTACGCGCGCCCCGACAAGGACCGCATCGGCACCTTCGCCGAGTTGATCGCCGTCCACCAGGACGATCTGGCCCCCAAGCCGTCCGGCCTCACCATGGAACAGGCGGCCTCGCTCCCGCTGGTCGCCCTGACCGCCTGGCAGGCACTGGTCGAGCGCGGGCGGGTCCGGCCGGGCCAGAAGGTCCTGATCCACGCGGGCTCCGGCGGAGTGGGCACCATCGCCCTCCAGCTGGCCAGGCACCTGGGCGCACATGTGGCCACCACCGCGAGCGCGGCCAACGCCGGCCTGGTCAAGGAGCTCGGTGCGGACGTCGTGATCGACTACCGCGCCGAGGATTTCGAGGAACTCCTGGACGGATACGACCTCGTCCTCGACACCCTCGGCGGCGAGATCCTCGACAAGTCCCTGCGGGTCCTCAAGCCCGGCGGGAAGGTCATCAGCATCGCCGGGCCTCCCGACGCGGACTTCGCCCGCGAGCTGGGCACCGGCCCGGTTCTCCGTCTGGCCATGAGCGCGCTGAGCTTCAGGACCCGCCGCCGCGCAAAGCGCCGAGGCGTCACCTACTCCTTCCTCTTCATGAAGGCCGGCGGCGACCAACTGCGCGAACTCACCCGCCTCATCGACGCCGGCGATATCCGGCCCGTCGTCGACCGCGTCTTCCCCTTCGGCCGGACCCGCGAGGCCCTGGAGTACGCCGAGCAAGGCCGCGCCAAGGCCGGCAAGGTCGTCGTCTCGATGGCGTGAGGTCGGTTGGCCACGGACCGGCCCTGGTGGCCAACCTCACCGGCTTCGCCGCGGCCCCCGTACGACCGTTTGTGCGATCATGAAGGCAGAGCCCCAACCGGCTCCCGGACGAGGCGCACCGTACCCGGATTTTCGACGACGGTGCTGAGGGAGTCGTCGTCATGGCATGGATCGTTCTGATCGTTTCCGGGATGCTCGAGGCCGTCTGGGCCACCGCACTGGGCAAATCCGAGGGGTTCTCCCGCGTCCTTCCCACCGTCGTCTTCGGCGTCGGACTCGTGGCGAGCATGGCCGGTCTGGCCTTCGCCCTGCGCACGCTGCCGGTCGGCACGGGCTATGCGGTCTGGGTCGGCATCGGCGCGGTCCTCACCGTCACCTACGCGATGATCTTCGACGGCGAGCCCGTCTCTGCCCTGAAGCTGCTCTTCCTGGCCGGCATCGTGGGCTGTGTAATCGGCCTCAAGGCGCTGCACTGAGCGCCAACCCGAGCGATCTCGACGCCCGGCGCGCGCCGCAGCTCGGCGAACGCGGTCAGGGAGCCGTTGGCGTGCAGCCTGCTCAGTTCGGCTTCCCGGTCACGCAGCCACTGCTCGCTGTCGAGTCCGGTGCTTCGTGACCGGACACCAGCAGGCGGGGTCGGACGGCGCGCAGTACTTCTTCATGGGGACACCGACCCAGGAGATGCTGGACATGCTCGCGGCGGGCGCGCCGCAGGCGGAGCGCGGTTCCCCGGTCCGCCTCAGGGACTACTCCCCGCCCCGCCCCGCCTCATAGCCGAGCAGCGCCACCCCGTTCGAGAACGTCCGTGTCTCCACCAGGCGCAGGTCGCTGCGCACGCCGGAGGCCGGGAACAGGGGGCGGCCGGCGCCGAGGATCACCGGCATGACGTAGAGGCGGTAGGCGTCGATGAGGCCCAGGCGGCGGAACTCGTCGGCGATGGTCGCGCCGCCGACGACCATGTCGCCGCCCGGCTGGGCCTTGAGCGCGTTGATCTCGTCCGGGTCGACCTCGCGCAGGATCGTCGTGTTCCAGTCGGCCTTGGTGAGGGAGCGCGAGAACACGTACTTGGGCATGTCGCGCCAGATTCCGGCGAACTCGGCCTCGGCGGAGGACGCTTCGGGGTTCGCGTCGGCCGTCGGCCAGTACGCGGACATCAGCTCGTGGGAGACCCGGCCGTCGAGGAAGGCGCTCATGGTGCGCAGCTCGTCGTTGAAGTGCTGGTGCAGCTCGTCGTCGACCAGATGCCAGTCGAGGCTGCCGTCCGGTCCCTCGAAGTAGCCGTCGAGGGACACCGACAGGGACAGGATGATCCTCCGCATCGCGGACTCCTCGTCGCAGGGGGCAGATCGTCCCGTTCGACGCTACCCGCCGCCTGTGACAACGCCCGGCACCCACACGGCAGCGCGCGCTCGGCGCGCGGCCTTGAACCTCCCCCAGGAGGAGTTCCTACGGTACGGACGAGCGCGGCCGGCCCGACGGTCCGGGCGCCGCGGGAAAGGAGCTTGGTCATGACGGGATACGTCCTGGTCTCGGGCGGTTATACGGGCGGCTGGATCTGGCGGGATGTGGCGGCGCAGCTGCGCGGCGGGGGTGCGGAGGTGCATCCGGCGACCCTCACGGGTTACGGGGACCGTCGCCATCTCGCCGGTCCGGCCACCGACTTGGAGACCCATGTCGAGGACGTGGTGCAGCTGATCGACCATGCGGACGCCCCGAAGCTCGTCCTCGTCGGTCACTGTTACGGCATCTTCCCGGTGCTCGGCGCCGCGGACCGCAGGCCCGAACGTGTCGAGCGGATCGTGTACGTGGACACCGGGATGCCCGAGGACGGCGAATCGGTGCTCGATGTCGCACCCGACGACGCGTCCGACCATGTCACCGGGCGCATCGCCCAGAGCGAGGACGGCCATACGCTCAAGCCGCCGCCGCTCACGGACACGGTGACGTGGGGCAGCCTGGAGGGGATCGGCGAGGCGGGTCTCGAACAGCTCGCCCGCCTGGCCGCACCGCAGCCCATCGGCACCCTGACCCAGCCGCTGCGACTGACGGGCAAGGCCCTCGAACTGCCCGCGTCCGGCGTCTTCTGCACCGCGAACGGGATGAGCATCGCCCTGGTCGAGGCCGTCGTCGCGGCCGGCGACCCCCGCGCCCAGCGCCTGTTGGACCCGCAGGTCACCCTCCACGACCTGCCGACGGGCCACTGGCCGATGCTGTCGGCGCCCGGCGAGCTGGCCGAGGTACTGGTCCGAGCCGCAGCCGGTGAAGGACATCGACTGGTCCCGGCGCCCTGAACGCACCGACAGGGCCCGGCACTTGGCCGGGCCCTGTCGACCTGCGCGCGAGCACTCAGCCCAACACCCGCCCGTACGCCACGAACTCAGCCCAGCGCCCGCCCATACGTCACGAACTCCCGCGCCACCGTGTACCCGAGCCGCTCGTACAGCCCGAGCGCACCGGACGGATTCACCGTGTCCACGGTGAGCGATGCCGTGTCGTACCCGGCCTCGTACGCGGCCTCGAGCGTGGCCGCCATCAGCGCGGGCGCCGCACCCCGGCCCCGGTACGCGCGGCGCGTGGCCAGATAACCGACGTGGCAGTCGCGGACGCCGAAGGCCTCGGTGTCGGCGTCCGACTCCTCGGCGATCAGATAGGCCGCCACCTGGTCGCCGTCGACGAGGAGCCGTGTCATTTCCGGCCGGAAGGAGCGGGATCCGGTGACCCAGGTACGCCAGTCCGTCTCGTCCATGACCGTGAAGTTCCAGTGGTCGCGGAAGGCGTCGTTGTGCGCGAGCCGCGTCGCCTCGTCCAGGCTTTTGTCGTACGGAACGATGTCGAGGCCCTCGGGAGCGGGAACCCGTGCGGGCCGGCCGTGCTGCAGCGGGTGGGCCATCTCGAACCAGTAGCGCTCGGGCTCGAAGCCGAGCGCCGCGGTCAGCGCCTCGAGGTTCTCGTCACCGGACTTGCCGGTGATCATCAACCGGCCTTCCAGTGGCGCGAATCGTTCGGCGTGCAGGGCCTTGGCCCGCTGGTCGAGGAAGTCCACGAGCCGGGCGCCGACGCCCTCGCGCCGCCATGCCGGATGCACTCCCGCGTCACCGTCGAAACGGGCCGCGTCCACGGCGCCCTCGGGCGTGTGGAGGATGGCGTACGCGATGAGCTGCTCGTCGTCGAACACGGCCAGGGTGTCCGTGGCCAGGTCGAGCTTGGGATCGGACAGCTCCTCGGCGAGATCGTCGGCGTCCCGGTGGTGGCCGGTGCGGTCGACCGCCTCGATGTCGTCGCGCAGGCTCAGCCAGGCGGGGACATCGCTCTTGTCGAGGGGGCGCTCGGTGCGGGCGTCCGTGTGCGCTTCGTTCACTGGACCATCGTCGTACGGATGGCCGGATCTCGCCCCTGCAGCCCGGCCTCGCGCCGCTCCCGCGGTGCTCAGCGGGTCGCGTGCGCCCGGCGTGCGGGTCTGCGCGCGGTCTGGCCCGTATGGGCCGGGCAGCGGACGGCCATCTTGCGTTCGCCGCAGTAGTACGGGCCGTTCGCGACGGAATCGATGCGCTCACCGCACAGCGGGCCCTCCTCGTCGGGCCGGTAGCTCACGACGCGCAGCCCGAAATGAAAACGCACGAGCGCCTTCTCCCCCTTCGCATGCTCTGTGGCGCCCCGGAAACGGGACGCTGCTTGTGCCGCCAGGTTATGGAGGCAACCAGGCCCTTCGGGCCCGCAAAGGTCCCGCACCGGCAGGGTCCAAAGTCCCGTACCGCCGAGGGCGCGACCGGGTGAGTTTTGCCGCTTCGGCAACAGACTTTGCCCCTGTGCACCGAGCGGGCACACGCTGGCCTTCCGTGCACCGCGAGCGGAAGGGGCCACACGATGACCGAGACACAGAGCACCACGACCGGCGAAGCGTCGCCGAGCCCCCAGGAGTTCTGGGACGGGCGCTATCGGCAGAGCGAGAAGCTCTTCAGCGGCCGGCCCAATCTCGAACTGGTCGAGGAGACCGAGGGCCTCACGCCGGGCCGCGCCCTGGATCTGGGCTGCGGCGAAGGCGGCGACGCGATCTGGCTGGCGCGGCAGGGCTGGCAGGTGACGGCGAGCGATGTCTCCGCCGTGGCCTTGGAGCGTGCCGCCCGGCACGCCGAGGAGGCGGGCGTGGCCGAGCGGATCGATTTCCAGCGGCACGACCTCGCAACCAGTTTCCCGTCCGGCTCGTTCGACCTGATCTCCGCACACTTCCTGCAGTCGCTCATCGCGCTGCCCCGTGACGCGATCCTGCGCACCGCCGCCGCGGCCGTCGCCCCCGGCGGCACGCTGCTCGTCGTCGATCACGCCGGCTTCCCATCCTGGGAGCCGGGGCCACACCCCGATGTGCACTTCCCGAGCACGCAAGAGGTCCTCGCGGGGCTGCAGTTGAACCACTGCCAGTGGGAGGTGCGCACCGAACGGCTCTATGAACACGAGGTGACGCTCGTCGACGGCCGGGTGATGACCCGGGCCAACAACATCCTCAAGGTGCGCCGGTTGAACGCCTGACAGGCGCCAGGGGCGTTCCGGTTTGTACCGGGCGTACGGGGCGGCGGACCGCCCCTGTAACAAGATCGGGCAGAAGTTACCTATCGGTTTAGCGTGACTTTACGGCCCGGTAACAGTAGAACCTGTCCTCACCCCACAGAAGGTGAGGAAGATCACATGCACTCAACTCCCAAGCGTGCCAACGGTTCTGATGGGATCTCCCGTCGAAGACTCCTCGCTGGAACAGGTTCTATTCTCGGCGCCGGGGCCTTGGCCTCCCAGGCGACCGCGGCGCACGCCCGTCCCCTGGCGGCAGCGGACATACCCGACGGAGGACGGGTTCCGGTCCTGGTGATCGGCACCGGATACGGCGGTTCGGTCGCGGCACTGCGGCTGGCCCGGGCCGGCATCGACGTACACATGGTCGAGATGGGCCAGGACTGGGGAGCCGCCCCCGCCGGCCCGGACGGCAAGATCCACCCGAAGGTCACCAGCCCCGACTACCGCTCGTTCTGGATGCGCACCAGGACCAAAGCGCCGATCAGCAACTTCCTCGGATTCCCGATCGACAAGGACGTGCCGAAGTTCGCCGGCATCCTGGACGCCGAGGACTTCGCCGGGATCTCCGTCTACCAGGGCCGCGGCGTCGGCGGCGGTTCGCTGGTCAACGGCGGTATGGCCGTGACCCCGCGCCGCCAGCACTTCGCCTCGGTGCTGCCGTCGGTGAACGCCGACGAGATGTACGCGACGTACTACCCGAGGGCCAACTCCGGCCTCGGCGTGGGTCTCATCAACCCCGACTGGTTCGAGCGGACGTCGTACTACCAGTACTCGCGGGTAGGCCGCAAGCATGCCCAGCGCTCCGGCTTCGCCTGGACGTTCGTCCCGGATGTATACGACTGGGCGTACATGGAGGCGGAGGACAACGGCTCGGTGCCCAAGTCCGCGCTCGGCCAGGAGATCCTCTACGGCAACAACTACGGCAAGCGGACCCTGCCGAAGACCTACCTCGCCCAGGCCAAGGCCACCGGGAAGGTCACCATCTCGCCGCTGCACGAGGTCACTTCGGTCACTCCGGCGACGGGCGGGGACTACGCGGTCGTCATCCGGCAGATCAACACCAGCGGCGCCACCGTGGCCACCAAGACGGTCAAGGCGGGCAAGGTGTTCTTCGCGGCCGGCAGCGTCGGCACCAGCAAGCTCCTGGTGAAACTGAAGGCCACCGGCGCGCTCCCCCAGCTCAACGCCGAGGTCGGCAAGGGCTGGGGCGAGAACGGCAACGTCATGGTCGGGCGCGCGAACCACCTGTGGGACCCGACCGGCGATGTGCAGTCGACGATCCCGTGCTCGGGCATCGACAACTGGGACGGCGGCGGTGCCTTCGCCGAGGTCGCGCCGCTGCCGACGGGGATCGAGACCTTCGCCTCGTTCTACCTGTCGATCACGAAGAACACCCGGCGGGCCGAGTTCACGTACAACCCGGCCACGCAGAAGGTCGACCTGTCCTGGCAGCGCGCCTGGAAGCAGGACTCGATCAACATGGCGAAGACCATCTTCGACAAGATCAACAGTAAGGAAGGGACGATCTACCGAAGCGATCTGTTCGGGTCCAACAGGGTCTGGGGCGACCATCTGACCTACCACCCGCTGGGCGGTGCGGTCCTGAACAAGGCCACCGACAACTACGGCCGCCTGCACGGCTATCCGGGCCTGTACGTCATCGACGGCGCCCTGATCCCCGGCAACACGGCGGTGAACCCGTTCGTCACGATCACCGCGCTCGCCGAGCGCAACATCGAGAGGATCATCGCGACCGACCTGTGAGTGCCTGTACTGCTGAACTGCTGCTCTGCTGATCGACATGCTCCGCTGCTCTGCTGAACCGCATGCTCTGCCGCTCAACGGATCCACCCCGGTGGCCCGGCCATGGTGCCGGGCCATCGGCGTACGGTGGAAGCGGATCTTCCACCGCATGAAAGGCACCCTGGTGACCGACGACGTTCTGGTACGGACCGAGGGCCACGCCGCCCAGATCGTGCTCAACCGGCCGCGTGCGCTCAACGCCCTCACCCACGCGATGGTCGGCGCCATCGACTCCGCACTGACCGCCGCGGAGTCGGACCCCTCGGTCGAGACCGTCGTCCTGTCCGGAGCCGGCGAGCGCGGACTCTGCGCGGGCGGGGACATCCGTGCCATCCACGACGACGCGAAAGCGCGCGGCGGCGCCTCTGCCGCCTTCTGGCGCGACGAGTACCGGCTCAACGCGCGGATCGCCCGCTTTCCCAAGCCGTACGTGGCCCTGATGGACGGCATCGTGATGGGCGGCGGTGTCGGCCTGTCCGCGCATGGTGCGCACCGTGTCGTCACCGAGCGCTCGCGGGTCGCGATGCCGGAGACGACCATCGGCTTCGTACCGGATGTGGGCGGTACGTATCTGCTCTCCCGCACTCCCGGCCTGCTCGGCGCGCATCTGGCGCTGACCGGTGCGGCGGTCGGGGCGGCGGATGCGCAGCTGTGCGGGCTCGCCGATCACTTCGTTCCCTCCGAGCTCTTGCCGGAGCTGCAGGCGGATCTCGCGCGACTGCCCGCACACGACGCGCTCGCCCGTTGGGCGCGGCCCACACCCGAAGGGGAGCTGGCCGAGGCCCGCGAGTGGATCGACGCGTGCTACGCCGCGGACACCGTCGAGGAGATCCTGGAGCGCCTGCTCGACAGTGGCGTGCCGGCCGCGAAGGAGGCGGCGGTCACGCTCCAGTCGAAGTCGCCCACTTCGCTCAAGGTGACCCTCGAAGCGGTCCGCCGGGCAGGCGAGTTGGGCTCCCTGGAGGAGGTCCTCGTCCAGGAGTTCCGCGTCTCGTGCGCCGCCGTGACCATGCCCGATCTCGTGGAGGGCGTGCGCGCCCAGGTCATCGACAAGGACCGGTCGCCGAAGTGGTCCCCTGCCGGTCTGGCCTCGGTGACGGCGGCCGATGTGGAGCGGTTCTTCGCTCCCGTACGAGATGAGCTGACCTTCTAGCCAGAACCCCCGCCGCCCTCTGCGGGGCGGCGGCCACCTTGACATGCAGCCAAACAGCTGCCTATCGTTTTTTAGGCAGCCGAATGGCTGCGTATTGGTGAGGGGGTCGGAGCACAGCGATGGACGAGGTCTTCAAGGCGCTGGCGGATCCGAGCAGGCGACGCCTGCTCGACCGTCTCAACGAACGGGGCGGGCAGAGCCTGCGCGAACTGTGCGCGGAGCTCGACATGGCCCGCCAGTCGGTGAGCAAACACCTCGCCCTGCTCGAAGCGGCCCATCTGGTCACCTCGGTGAAGCAGGGCCGCGAGAAGCTCCACTACCTCAACGCCGAGCCGATCAACGCCATCGCCGACCGCTGGATCAGCCGCTACGACCGCACCCGGGTGCAGGCACTCGCCGACCTCAAGACAGCACTGGAGCACTCCCCCATGGACAGCAACGCGTTCGTCTACACGACCTACATCCGTACGACGCCCGAGAAGCTCTGGCAGGGCCTGACCGACCCGGCGTTCACCACCCGCTACTGGGGCATCTCGCTGCGCACCGACTGGGCGCCCGGTTCCCCGGTCGTCTGGGAGGGCGAGGGTCTGTCGGGCGCCGACCCGGCCCAGGTGGTCCTCGAAGCGGATCCGTACCGCCGGCTCTCGTACAGCTGGCACACCTTCACGCCCGAGTGGGCCAAGGCGGTGGGGGTCGACGAGGACACCTACGAGAAGCTGGCGGCCGAGCCGCGCTCCAAGGTGGCCTTCGACCTCGAGCAGCAGGGCGAGATCGTCAAACTGACCGTCGTCCACGACGGTTTCGAGCCGGGCAGCACCCTGCGGCAGATGATCTCCGGCGGCTGGCCGCATCTGATCTCCGACCTCAAGACGCTCCTCGAGACCGGCGAGACGCTGCCGCGCGAGCAGTGAACGACCGGGCGACTACTGGCCCTTCACGGGTGGCTGGGGCCAGGGCGGCGGTTCGGGCAGGGGCGCCGACGTCAGGATCTGCGCCACCGAGGACAGGCTCTGCGCCGGGACACGGCCCGCGAGCCAGCCGAGGAGCAGCCGGGACGGGCCGGCCACGACCGGTCCGTCCGGGGAGATCTCCCAGCGTACGGAGAGGTCGGTGGCCTCGACGGCGGTGACCGGGAAGTTCCGGGACCGCAGGGTTTCCAGAGTGTCGTCCAACGCCCACCGCACGTATGGGGCGGGCCACTTGTCGTTGACGTAGCCGATGCCCAGGTCCGTGTGATGGGTCTCCAGTTCGCGCAGACAGCGCAGCAGCGTATAGCGGGCCGTGTGCTGCCAGCCGCCTCCCGAGGTGACCTCGCGCTCCCAGTCCTGCGGGGTCAGCGACCGCGCCCGGGCGATGAACTCCTCGGCGCCCTCGCACAGTTCGCGTACGAGGACTGGCCCCGGCAAGGCAGCCGTTTCCTCGACGGGGCGGCTGTACGCGGCGGTGGTCCGGTCAAGAACCCCCGCACCCCGCTCGGAACTCGCCGCACCGCTCAGGATGCGGATGTACGCACCGAGGGCCTGTGCCACATGCGCGATCCCGTAGGCCCGCGTCCATCCCGGGAGCGCCGCCGGGGCTCGCAGCTCCTGCTCGCCGAGCGGACTCACGGCCGCGACGAGTCGTTCGGCCGCGCCCTCGGCCAGATCGATCGCCTGCTCGGTGCTCAGCATCAGGCCCCCGCCCTCGAATCAACGCTGTACGTTCAGCTCAACTCTGTCCGTTCAGCCGATCAGCGATCTTGTCATGGAGCCGCTCGGGAACCTGGCAGCCCCACCGCCGTGCCGCCTCGGCGGCCAACTGCCGGGTCCAGGCCCAGCTGTTGCGGGCCGCGTCGCGCAGGGCCGCTTCCTCCAGCGGGGCCGTCGTCTTCGCGTAGCGGGCGATGTCCTCGGCCGGCAGGTCCTGTTCCAGGGCGCGGCTGGGGGTGAGCCAGTGGGTAGTGCTCTCCCGCAGGACGCGCAGCAGCTGGAGCTGCTGAGGCGCGATCATCGCGGTCAACAGATTGTGCGCGCGGGCCAGTTCGCCGCGGGCGAGGATATGGGCGAGGGCCAGGGTCCAGTTGGTGAGTTCGTCGATCCGCTGCTGCGCGGTGACCGCGGCCTCCGGTTCCCGGCGTTCGGCCAGGACGCGTGCGGCCTCGGTGAGACGGCCGGTGCGGTCGAGCAGGACGGCCGCCTCGGGGCGCGGCAGGTGGACCAGGCCCGCCCAGCCGGGGACTTCTTCGATCCCGGTGCTCGCCGCCGTCAGATGGAACTCGCCGCGCATCAGGTCGTCGAAGACCACCGCGAGGATGCCGAACATGTTCGTGTACGCGAGTTCCAGCGGCGCGAGCCGGCCGAGGAAGGCTTCGCCGTCGAAGGTGTCGAGGTGTTCGTCGCGGACGTACAGATAGGCCTCGATGTCCGAGTGCTCGTCCGCCTCGCCGAGGGTCCACGACCCGTAGAGCAGGACTCCTTCGAGGCGTTCGTCGGCCTCGGCGAGCTCACGGAGAAGGGCGATGCGTTCGTCGAGCGCTGCGTGCTGGGGCATCGGCGAGTGGTTCCTTACGCGAGGAAATCGGATACGGCGGCGACGAACAGCTCCGGATCGTCGAGCCAGGGGAAGTGGGCGGTTCCGGGCTGCTCCACATAGGCGGCGGCCGGGAAGAGGTCGGCGAAGGTCCGCACCGCGGCCGGCGGCGCACCCGGGTCGACCTCGCCGGCGAGCAGCAGCACCGGTGCGTGCAGGGCGCTCAGTGCCGCGCGGGTGGCGTCCGGCTGGAAGGCACCCTCGCTGCCGTAGACGGCCATCGCCTCCGCGTTGCGCTGCACGGCTTCGCGGGCGTGATGCGCACGGGCCGCCTCGTCCCAACGCCCGTAATGGAACGGGGCGATGGCCTCCCAGTGCTCCGGCTCGGCCTTGCCCGACGCAATGGCCTCGAAGGCCGCGTACGCTTCCGCGAACCACGGCTCGTCGCGGCGCCGCAGCACGGAAGCCCGGCGCTCACCGCCGCTGGGCGGCAGTCCCACGGCGAACATGCCCGGAGTGATGAGCAGCAGCCGCGCGATGCGCTCGGGGTGCCGCGCCGCGTACAGGCTCGCGAGGTTCGCCCCGCCCGAGTGACCGAGCAGTTCGACCGTCTCCAGGCCCAGGTGCTCGCGCAGCGCCTCGACATCGTCGACGAGCCGGTCGCAGCGGTACGTCGCCGGGTCCTGGGGAACCGCCGAGTCGCCGGTGCCCCGCAGATCCAGGGTGATCAGCTGACGGTGCCGGGTGAGGCCGCCGAGGTCGCCCAGGTAGGCGGAGGCCTGCATGCCGCCGGGCAGACAGATCAGCGGCCGGCCGCTTCCCTGGGTGTGAAAGGCGAGCTTGGTGCCGTCGTACGCGGCGAAGGTGGCAGTCATAGGCTCCGAGCCTCTCAACCTTGATCGGCGCGGGCAAACGGGTTTTCCGCACGGTGGTACGTATCCCCGCTCCGCGGGGAATGCTTCCCCTCGGACGGGGAACCCGCAGCTCAGCCGGTCCGCGCCCCGGAGCGAGGTGCGATGCACACACCATCCGAACCACCCCACCTGACGATCACCGAACTCGCCTGGGGCGAGGACAGCGCCGTGCTGCGCGTAAGCGGCGAACTCGACCACTCCGGCGAGGACTTCTTCCTGCGCACCCTCGGTTCCGTGATCGAATCCGGGCGCCAGCATGTGGTGCTCGATGTGACCGCGCTGGTGTTCTGCGACTCCCGCGGCCTCAACTGCCTGCTCGCGATCAGCTGGCTGCTGCAGCGCCGCCATGGAGTGCTGCTGCTCGCGGGCGTCGGGCGCCGTCTGGCCCTGCTGCTCGCCGGCACGGGCAGCGCCGAGGTACTGCCCGTGCACTCCTCGGTGGGCCGCGCCCTGGAAACACTGCCGCCACGCCACCGTCCGCCCTGGCCACCGCTGCGGCCGGGCGAGGAGCACCAACTGGACGCCGGCTGACGAAACTCCTGGGTCGGCCCCTCAGATCACCGGCAACAGCTCCGGCCGCTTGGCCACCCGGCCGTCTCCCGAGGATCTGCCGCGCAGCCGGCGGCCGAGCCACGGGCCGAGGAAGCCGCCCGCCCAGCGCAGCTCCGCACCCCAGCCGCCCACCGGACCGGCCACGGGCGGCAACGCCTGCGTCCACGCATCGCTGCTGCCGGGGAGCGCAAGGGCCTGGGCGAGCGACGCGGCGATCCGTTCATGGCCGAGCGGACTGGCATGCAGCCGGTCCGCGCACCACAGCCGGGCGTCCGTGACCACCTCGTGCACATTGGTCTCGGCGAGGCTCACGCCATGCCGCCGGGCCGCTTCCCGTATGCCGGCATTGAGCGCCACGACCCGGCCGCCCAGGGGCTTGGCCAGCGGGACGATCCGGGTGATGTCCGGGAAGGTCACGGTCGCCACCCGGGCGCCCTGAGCGGTGAGTGCGGCGAACATCGCGTCGAGATGGCCGACCACCTCATCGGCGTCGAACTTCGGCCGCAGCAGATCGTTCACGCCGGCCACCACCGTCGCGACATCGGGCTTCAGCGCCAGCGCCGCATCGAGCTGCAGGGCGCGGACCTGTCCGGCCAGACGTCCTCGTACGGCCAGATTGGCGTACAGGAACTCGGAGTTGAGCCCCGCGAGCTGCTCGGCGAGCCGGTCCGCGAAGCCCCGCAGGCCAGCGATGTCGTCGCCGTCGCCGACCCCCTCGGTCTGACTGTCACCGAGCGCCACATACCGCCCGTACACGATGTCACTCATGCCGCCCCCCACTCTTACGTGCCTCCAGAATCCCGGCGATGCGCTCGCACCACTCCAGATAGCCCTGCTCGAAGACCAGACCGCCGAGACAGGTCAGATACGGGCCGATGCGCTCGCCGCCCCGCAGGAACTCCTCCTCGCCAAGCCCCTTGCGGAACTTGAGCAGGAGCGACTCGAAGAGCTCGATCTTCGCCCGGGCGAATGTCGCCCGCTCGCGCAGCTGGGCGATCACCGGCGCCGTGTCCACGAGATCGCTCGACTGCACCTTGACCGCGAGGTCGTCGCGGAGCATCGAGGGCTTGGCGGAGGCCGCGGCGAAGCGCTCCAGTTCCGCGAGACCTTCGTCGGTGACCTTGAACAGGCGCTTGTTGGGCCGGGATTCCTGCACCACTTCGCGGCCGGCCACGAGCCCGTCCGCCTCCAGCTTCGCGAGTTCGGCGTAGAGCTGCTGCGGCAGCGCGTGCCAGAAGTTGGCCACGCCCAGGTCGAAGGATTTGGCGAGCTGGTAGCCGCTCAGCTCCTCGTCGAGCAGCGCCGCGAGCACCGCATGGCGCAGAGCCATATCGCTCCCTCTCCCTCTGTTGCAGTCACCACCCGTCATGGTACTCAAGAATCTGACTATTCCTATACGTGAGTATGCACACGAGCATGGAGGACCCCATGGCCCAGTCGACCCCGTTCCGCGCCGCCGTCGAGGCGGGCGATCTCGCCGCTCTGGAAGCGCTGTTCACCGAGGACGTCCGGCTGTACAGCCCGGTGAAGTTCCGGCCGTTCGAAGGCCGCGAGATGGTGCTCGGGCTCTTCGGGGTGCTGCTGCGCACCTTCGAGGACTTCCACTACGTGGGCGAGCTCGAGGGCGCCGCCCGTACGAACGCCGACGACGAAACCGCCCCGGCCGAGGCCCTGTTGTTCCGTACGGTCGTCGACGGCAAGCAGGTGCACGGGATGGATCTGCTGCAGTTCGACGAGGACGGGAAGATCAAGGAGTTCACGGTGATGGTGCGGCCGCAGTCGGCGGCGCAGGCCGTGCAGCAGGCGGTGTACGCGGGCCTGGTCGAGGCGGGTCTGGCGCCGACGCCCGCGCAGGCCTGACCGGGGCCGGTCCGGCGGGTAAATGGCTGAGGGCCGGGCGGCCACGGCGCATAGGATCACGCGATGGATTCCAGCGTCATAGCGCGTGCCCGCCGGATCGACTGGCGCGCCCAAGTGCGCCGCCCGGCCCGCACCACCCTGCTGCTCACGCTGTTCTGCCTGGTCACCGCGCTGGTCATCGCCATCCCCGCGGTGCTGCCCAACGCCGGGCCGCGGCTGGGGAGCTTCGTCGAGACCTTCCGCCCGTGGCTCGGGCTCGCGGTCCTGCCGGTGCTGCTTTTCGCCCTGATCCGCCGCTCCCCCGCCGTGGCCGCGTCGGCCCTCGTACCGGTCCTGGTCTGGCTGGAGGTCTTCGCCGGGTGGTCCGGCGAGGAGTCGTACGACATCGAAGTCGTGCAGCACAACGTGAGCGACACGCACGCCGATCCGGCCCGCCTCGCCCGTCATCTCCTGCACAGTCAGGCCGAGTTGATCGCTCTGGAGGAGGTGACACCGGCCGCTCGCGAGGACTTCCGTGGCGTCCTGGAAGACACCTATCCGCACCATGCCCACATCGGCACCGTCGACCTCTTCTCCCGCCACCCGCTGAGCGATGTGCGCCGGGTGGACCTGCGGCCGCCGGGGATCCCGCAGGGCTGGGAGCGGGGTCTGCGCGCGACGGCCCGGCTGCCGCAGGGCGAGACGGCCGTGTACGTCGCCCATCTGCCGTCCGTACGGTTCCGGGCCACCGGCTTCGGGACGGACCTGCGGGACGCGAGCGCCCGGCTGCTCGGCGAGGCACTCGACCGCGAACCCCTGGAGCGCGTGCTGCTGCTCGGGGACCTCAACAGCACCACGGACGACCGCGGTCTCGACCCCGTGCTCGACCGGCTCGACGCCCCCGACGAGCGGTTCGCGTTCAGCTGGCCGAGCTCCCTGCCCGTGGCCCGGATCGACCAAGTGCTCGCCAAGGGCGCGCGCGTGGTCGACGTACGGACGCTGCCCGACACCGGCAGCGATCATCTGCCGATCGCGGCACGCATCAAATTCTGACGAAGCGGATCACATTCCAGGTCTCGGGCGCGCATCGGATTCCGAACCACGGATCACGCGTGCCGCAGCGGTGTCAGCTGCTCGATGTCGTACCGCGCCCGCAGCTCGGCGATCGCCGTGTCGTCCACCGGTGCGCCCGAACGCAGGAGTTCGAGGAGTTCCTCGAAGTAGCGCTCGTGGTCGGGCGGCGGCGACGCCTGGAAGAACATCTTCGCCGGGGTGTCCGTGCGGTTGGCGAAGGCGTGCGGGCAGCCGGGCGGAACGACGATGACCGTGCCCGGCGTTGCCCGTACCGTTCCGGCGCCGCTGAGCGAGCGCCAGTCGCGCCAGTCGTCGGGCGTACGGACGAGGGGTTCGAAGGCCAGGATGTCCAGTTCGCCGTCCAGGACGTAGAACAGTTCCTCGCTGCGGGTGTGCCGATGCGCGCCCACGTCGAACCCGGGCGGCACGACCACCTCGAAGCTGGACGCGACGCTGGAGTGCTCCCCGGTCACCTTGAAGGTCACCTCGTGCGCCGGCACCTGCAGGGTGCGCCCCTGCCCGGCCGGAACGAGCAGACCGTCGCGCGGGATCGCCGCCGTCACCAGGTCACCGGCAATCCCTCGGGGCCGCGGATCAACGCGCCGGGGCGCCAGCGCAGTTCGTCCACGGGGACCGCGAGCGTCAAGTCCGGGAGACGGTCGAGCAGGGTGGAGACGAGCAGTTCGCACTCCAGACGGGCGAGCATGCCGCCCACGCAGTAGTGCGGTCCGTGCCCGAAGGCCACATGCGGGTTGGGTGAGCGCGTGAAGTCGATCGTGTCGGGGTCGGGGAAGACCTCCGGGTCCCGGTTCGCCGCCAGGTAGGAGACGTAGACCGCGTCGCCCGCCGCGATATCCACGCCGCTGACCGTGACGTCCTCCAGGGCGATACGGGACAGGCCCACGGAGTTGCGGTGCGGGATGTAGCGCAGGAGCTCGTCGATGGCGCCCGGGCGCAGGCCGGGGTCCGTGCGCAGCCGGTCCCACAGTTCGGGGCGGCTGAGCAGCAGATAGACCATGTTTCCGGTGTTGTTGGTGACGGCTTCGCCGCCGATCTGGATCAGGAGGGCGAGGCCCACGGCCTCGGACTCGCTGATCTCACCGCGTGCGACGGCGGCGGCGAGCAGGCTGGTGACGTCCTCGCCCGCGGGCTGTGCACGCAGCCGTTCGGCGAAGTACCCGCACATGGCGCGCTTGGCCTCTTCGCTGCGCTCCGCGCCCTCGGCCGAGGACAGGATGCGCACGGTCCACTCGTGCATCCGCGGCCGGTCGGCCTCGGGGACGCCCATCACCTCGCACACCACGGCCAGCGGGAACGGTGCGAGGACCCGCTCGGTGAGGTCCGCCGGCGGACCCTCGGCGAGCAGCGGCTCGATCAGCTCGTCGAGCATCTCCTGGGCGCGGGCACGCAGGCGCTCCACTCCCCTGCTGGTGAACGCCGGGGCGACCGCGCGGCGCAGCGTGGTGTGGTGCGGCGGGTCCTGGACGCCGACGGCTTCCTTGCTCGGGATGAAGTGCGGTGCGAGCCGGGTGACGTCGCGGTCCATGACGGCGGCCCGGCCGAACCGCGGGTCGTTGGTGACCGCCTTGACGTCCTCGTGCCGGGTGATCAGCCAGGCCCAGCCCTCGCCGTGCGGCAGCCGGATCCGGGCGACCGGGCCCTCCCCCATCAACTCGGCGAGTACCGGGTCGAATTCGGTGCCCTTGAGCTCGGGCGCCGGCCACTCCCGTACGGGAGGAAGTCCGCCCGTGTCCGAGGCCGCCGGCCGTCCCGTGACGGTGGTCACCGCGACCACCTCCCCAGGGACATCTCGGCGGTGATCCCGGGACCGAATCCGGCGAGCATTCCGGTGGCCGCCTCGTGGGCGCCGCCCTCGTCGAAGAGCCGCCGCAGCGCGTCCAGGACGACGGCGCTGGCGATATTGCCGTACTCGGTGAGCGTGGCCCGGCTGAAGCGAAACGCTTCGGGGGCGACGCCGAGGTACTTGCTGAGGTCGTCGAGGATGCGCGGGCCGCCGGCGTGGATGATGTAGAAGTCCAACTGGGCGGCGTCCCAGCCGTGTTGACCGGCGATCTCCTTGAGCGCCGGGGCGAGCGGCTCCATGGTGCCGGGCACGCGCTTGTCGAGCTGGAAGTGGAATCCGGTGGCGCGGACCTGGTAGGAGATCCAGTCCTCGGTGTCGGGCACCAGGTAGGAGGCGTTGCGTTCCAGGCTGATGCCGGTGCCTCCGGTGCCGCGGACGACGGCGGCCGCGATGCCGTCGCCGAAGAGTCCGTTGGAGAGCAGATTGCCGACGCCGAGATCGGCGGGCTGGTAGCACAGCGAGCAGAACTCGCAGCAGACGATCAGCGCATTGGCCTTCGGGTAGGCCGTGCAGAAGTCGTGGGCCCGGTTGACGGCGGCACCGCCGGCGGCGCAGCCGAGCTGGGCGATGGGGATCTGGCGGGTGTCGCTGCGGAACCCCATGCGGTTGATCAGCCAGGCCGTCATCGACGGCATCATGAAGCCGGTGCAGGACACGTAGATGATCACGTCGACGTCCTGGGCGCGGATTTCGGCGTCCGCGAGCGCCCTGCGTATGACCTCAGGGACGCGCCGCTTGGCCTCGGCCTCGTAGACGGCGTTGCGGGCCTCGAATCCGGGGTGGCGCAGCGTGTCCTCGATCGGCTGGACGATATGCCGCTCCTTGACCCCGGTGTTCTCGATCAGGCGCAGGGCGAGGTCGAGTTGGGGGTGGTCGGCGTGCAGTTCACGCGCCAGCTCGAGGGTCTGCTCCATGGTGATCACGTGCTCGGGTACGGAGACCGCCGGTCTGCAGATCGTCGCCATGGGAGGGCCCTTCTGTGTCGCCGAGGTGCGCGAGATGCGTGCACTCACCATCTCCCCCGGCCCCGGGTCGGCCCCCAGTTCAACTGGGCCGAACCGGTGACGCGCCCGGCCGCACATGGCTCTTGTCTTGTCCGCCCCTAAGGCCCACACTGCCGCCGTGCACCGGCCTGAGAGCGCCCCGCGTCCCGCCCCCGGCTCCCCCGACGTCGTGGTGATCGTCCTCGACGACCTCGGGTTCGCCCAACTGGGCTGCTACGGATCCGACATGGCGACCCCGCACATGGACCGCCTGGCCTCGGGCGGGCTGCGGTTCAACCGCTTCCATGTCACCGCGATGTGCTCCCCGACCCGGGCGAGCCTGCTGACCGGCCGCAATCACCATGCCGTGGGCATGGGCTTCCTCGTCGACCTGCCGATCGCGTATCCCGGCTACACCGCCCGGCTGCCGAAATCCGCGGCCCCGCTGCCCCGCGTCCTGCGCGATGCCGGGTACTCGACGCTGGCCGTCGGCAAGTGGCATCTGACCCCGCGCTGGGAGCGGACGGCCTCCGGGCCCTTCGACCGCTGGCCGCTGGGCTACGGCTTCGAGCGGTACTACGGCTTTCTGCAGGGCGACACGAACCATTGGGCGCCCCATCTGGTCCGCGACAACCACTACGCCGAGCCGCCCGCGGGCCCCGATGAGGGCTACCACCTGAGCGAGGACCTGGCCGACAGTGCGATCCGGATGATCCTCGACCAGCACCAGGCGACCCCCGACAAGCCGTTCTTCCTGTACTTCCCGCTCGGCGCGATGCACGCCCCGCACCATGTCGCGCCCTCATGGACCGAGCGCTACCGCGGCCGTTTCGACCAGGGCTGGGAGCGCTGGCGCGAGGAGACCTTCGCCCGGCAGGCGGCAGCGGGCGTCGTACCTTCCGGGACCACCCTGTCCGAGCGCCCGCCGTGGATCCCCGACTGGCGTGAACTCCCGGCGGACCAGCGGCGGTTGTTCTCCCGTATGCAGGAGGTGTACGCGGGGTTCCTCAGCCACACCGACGCGCAGATCGGCCGGCTCCTGGACTTCCTGGAGCGGATCGGACGCCTGGACAACACCCTGGTGCTGCTGCTCTCCGACAACGGGGCGAGCGCGGAGGGCGGGCAGCTCGGCACCCCCAACGAGCACCGCTTCACGGCCCGTTCGGGTGACACCGTGGAGGCCAATCTCGCCGCGTACGACGACTGGGGCGGGCCCGCCACGTATCCGCACTACGCGTGGGGCTGGGCCTGGGCGGGCAATACGCCGCTGCGGCTGTGGAAGCGCTACACCTGGCTGGGCGGCACCCGTGCGCCACTGATCGCGCACTGGCCGCGCCGGATCCATGAACAAGGCGCGCTGCGGGGGCAGTTCGCGCACGCCGTGGACCTGATGCCGACGATCCTCGACGCCTGCGGGGTGGCGCGGCCCGGGCAGGTGGACGGAGTGGAGCAGGAGCCGTTCGACGGGCGGAGTCTGTTGGACGTGTTCGACGATCCCGAGGCGCCCGCGCCGCGCGGCACGCAGTACTTCGAGATGCTGGGGTCCCGGTCGATCGTGCACGACGGCTGGAAGGCCACCACCGACCATGTCTCGTACGGGGTGACGGACGAGGAGCGGCTGCTGCCGGGCAGCCGGGACTTCGCGGCCGACCGCTGGTCCCTGTTCCGCTTCGCCGAGGACTTCTCCGAGGCGCACGATCTGGCCGACGAACACCCGGAGGTTGTGCGGGAGTTGGCGGCGCGCTGGGACGCGGAGGCGGCCGCGAACCAGGTGCTTCCGCTGGACGACCGGATGCAGGAGCGGCTCAGCGCGATGATCGGTCCTGCCTGGCCGCTGCCCGACCGGGGGGTGTATCTGCCGGGCGGCTCGCCCGTGCACGACGAGGCGCTGCCCCTGCTCTTCGGCGGGTTCACGCTCACCGCCGACGCCGAGGTGCCGACGGCCGGCGCGCGGGGGGTGCTGTGCGCGCTCGGCGATCTGACCGGCGGCTTCGTCCTGTACGCCGACGACGCGGGGCGGCTCACCTTCGCCTGCTCACGCGCCGGGGACCTGGACCGGGTGGCGGCACCCGAGCCGCTCGCGCCCGGCCGGCAGTCAGTCGGCGTCCGCTTCGACGCCGCCACGGGCACGTATGCCCTCCTCGTGGACGAGAAGGAGGTGGCGGGCTGCGCACTCGGCGGCCCGTTCCCGTTCACCTTCCAGCACGGCGGTACGGGGCTGTGCGTCGGGCGGGACCGGGGACTGCCGGTGGAGGACGGCTATCGGCCGCCGTACCCCTGGACCGGGGTGCTGCATCAGGTGGTGATCGAGACGCCGCACGGGCGGCGTGCCGCTCGGCGCGCCCTCAAGGACGAGATCGAGGCGGCGATCCACGCGGACTGAGGGCCCGGCGTGAGGGGAGCGGCCGGCCCCGCAGCCGTCTGCGCCGACCGCGTCCGGGTCGCCTGTTCGGCCTACCGCGCATGCACCCGCCTGCCGCCCCCACGACAGTGACAGGTGTGACCACAGCTACCGAGTCCGCAGCCCCGGCGTCCGCGCCCCCGGTGCTCGACAACCGGACGAAGAACATCGTCTTCGTGACGATCATGCTGGGCGTACTGCTCGCCGCACTCGACCAGACCATCGTGGGCACCGCGCTGCCGACGATCGTCTCGGATCTCGGCGGCGGCGCGCATATGTCGTGGGTGGTCACGGCGTATCTGCTCGCGGAGACGGTCTCGACGGTCCTGGTCGGCAAGTTCGGCGACCTCTTCGGCCGGAAGATCGTCTTCCAGGTGTCGGCGATCGTCTTCATCCTCGGCTCGTTCCTGTGCGGCCTCGCCGGGAACATGCTGATGCTGGTGCTCTTCCGCGGTATCCAGGGCATCGGCGCGGGCGGTCTGATGGTGACCGCGATGGCCCTCATCGCCGATGTGATCCCGCTGCGCGAACGCGGCAAGTACCAGGGCGCGATCGGCGCGGTCTTCGGCGTCTCGACGGTCATCGGACCGCTGCTCGGCGGCCTGTTCACGGACCATCTGTCGTGGCGCTGGGCGTTCTACGTGAACGTGCCGATCGCCATCGCGGTGGTCGTCGCGGCCGCGCGCACCATTCCCAGCGTCCGCTCGGCCGCGAAACCCGCGATCGACTATCTCGGTATCGCCCTGGTCGCGGTCGGTGCGAGCGCCCTGATCCTGGCGACGAGCTGGGGCGGCAACGAGTACGCGTGGAGCTCGGGCGTCATCATCGGCCTGTTCGTCGGCGGTGCCCTCGCGCTCGCGGCGTTCGCCGTGGTGGAGACCCGCGCGGCCGAACCGATGCTGCCCATGCGCCTGTTCAGCAATCCTGTCTTCACGGTCTGCTCGGTGCTCAGCTTCATCGTGGGCTTCGCGATGCTCGGCGCGATGACGTTCCTGCCGATCTATCTCCAATACGTGGACGGGGACTCGGCCACCGTGTCGGGCGTCCGCACCCTGCCCATGGTCCTCGGCCTGCTGATCGCGTCGATCTTCAGCGGCAACGTGGTCAGCAAGTCCGGCCGGTACCGGATCTTCCCCATCGTCGGCTCGGCGGTGATGACGCTCGGCCTCTTCCTGATGTCGCGGATGTCCGCCGACACCAGCGCGTGGCTCGAGTCCCTGTACATGTTCGTGCTCGGCGTCGGCATCGGCCTGTGCATGCAGGTCCTGACCATCGCGGTGCAGAACACGGTCGAGTACGCGGATCTGGGCACCGCCACGTCGGGCGTGACCTTCTTCCGTACGCTCGGCAGCGCCTTCGGCACGGCGGTGTTCGGCACCATCTACGCCAACACCCTGGAGCCCAACCTCAAGGAAGGCATCACGGCCGCCGCACAGCTCGGCGCCGATCCGGCGCAGGCCGCGCAGGCGGCGGAGAGTCCCCAGGGACTGCACCGGCTGCCCGCCGAACAGGCCGCCCCGATCATCGAGTCGTACGCGGAAACGGTGCAGACCGTGTTCCTGTGGACCGTGCCGGTCGCGGTGCTCAGCTTCCTCGTGGCTCTGTTCCTCAAGGAGGTCAAACTGCGGGACTCCGCACGCTCCTCCTCCGCCGACATGGGCGAGGGCTTCTCCTCGCCGGCCGCCAACGCGGACTCGCGGCGGCTGCTCGAACTCTCCGTCGGCAAGGTCTTCAAGACCAAGGGCCTCTCCGACGCCCGCCAGGTGGTGGCCTCTTCGGACACCCGCCTCGACATGGCGGGCGCCTGGGCGGTGATGCAAGTCGCCCTGATGACACGGATGGTGGGCCATGCCAGCCTCGGTCTGATCGGCTCGACCAAGAAGGTGCCGCCGGAGGTGCTCCTGCCGGTGTACGAGCGCATGGTCGACGAGGGCTATCTGACCCGCGAGGGCAGCTATCTGTCGCTGACCTCGGCCGGTGAGCGGGAGGCCGAGACGATCGGCCGGGCATGGTCGCAATGGTTGGGCGACCAGGTGGAGGCCGACCTGGGCCGGCCCGCGGGCCCCGAACTGCGGGCGGCCGTGGACACGATCGCCAAGCGGCTGCTCGCGGAGGATCTGCAGCAGGCACTGCCGCAACCACAGGCGGCGGGGGTCGGCTAGCCGACCAGACTGCTGGGGTCGGCCGGCCGTCGCGGTTGCCGCGTCGGAGTCAGGAGCTGTCCGCCGCACCGTGACGTCCGGCCCGATAGCGGCCCGGGGTGCTGCCGATGAGGTGCGTGAAGGCGGCGATGAAGCCGCTGGGATTGGCCCATCCGCAGGCGTGGGCGGTGTGCGTGATGTCGTGACCCTCGGCAAGGAGCACGAGGGCGTGGTGGATGCGCAGTTGGGTGCGCCACTCGTAGAAGGTCATCCCGAGTTCGTTGCGCATCAGCCGGCTGAGGGTGCGCGAGCCGGCGCCGATCGTCCTGCCCAGCTCGGCCATCGAGGAGTTGTCCTCCGGCGTTTCGGTCAGCACCCTCGCCATGGCCCGCAGGCGATCGTCCCGAGGTTCCGGCAGGTACAGCGGCTGCTCCTGTGCCTCTCTGAGTTCGTCGACCAGGACGCGCAGGAGCCGGGCGCGGGCAGAACGGCTGTAACCCGGCTCCGTGCCCCCGTGGTGATGTGGTCCTGACAGAGCAAGGACGACCTCGCGCGCGAGGCCGGTGGCGAGGAACACCGCCGGCCGGTCCGGCAGACGCCCGGCCAGGGACGGCGCGAGGAACACGACGCGCATGTCCGTGTCCCCGTGGGCGCGGTGCCGGTGCGTGCTTCCGGCGGGGGTCCACGCGATCCGGTTGGCCGGGACGACGGAGGTGCCGCGGTCGGTGTGGACCGTCAGCACACCGGTGGCCGCGTACACCAGATGCCCCCGCGCGTGCGACTGCACCGAACTGGAGCCGCCCGACGGCCACAGGTGCTGTCCACCGGACGGCCAGACACGCGACGTCACCCCTGCGGGTTCGGATGCTTGGCGGCCAACGGGCATAACGCGGCAGCCTATTGGTGGCACGCCATGCCAGGGAAGTGGTGACCTGGACCGACTCCGGAACCGAGGGTGTTCCGGAGCGCTCCGAAGTGGCACCACATCCGGAGATGGAGATGGAGAAGGAGATGGGTGATGGCGACGTTCGTCCTGGTCCCTGGCGCGTGGCACGGTGGTTGGACTTTCGAGGCGGTGACCCCTTTGCTGGAACGTGCCGGGCACACCGTCCACGCCCTGACCCTGACGGGGCTGAGGCCGGACGACGACGATGCGACGGTCGCGAGCGCCAACCTCGATACGCACGCCGACGACGTCCTGAGCCTCTTGGGCCGCACCCGGATCACCGACGCGACGCTTGTCGGTCACAGCTACGGCGGGATGGTGATCTCGGCCGCGGCCGACCGTGCGGGCGGCCGTGTCTCGCGACTGGTGCATCTCGACGCCTACGTTCCGCGTGACGGCGAATCGTGCTGGTCTTTGACCACCGACGGCTACCGGCGGTCATTCGTCGAGGGTGCGGCGGACACGGGGTACGCCGTCCGTCCCCCGTTCCGGGCCCCGCACGGCGGCGACCCCCGTCGCCGTCCCCACCCCCTGGCCTCCGTCGTGCAGTCGATCCGGCTCACCGGCGCCGTCGACCGTGTGCCCCGGCGCGAGTTCGTCTACTGCTCGGGCTGGGCGGACGGCACTCCCTTCACCGCACTCCGCACCCGCCTGCAGGCCGACCCGGAGTGGCACGTCCATGACGTCCCCACCGGTCACAACGCGATGCGGGAGGCCCCACGTGCCGTCGCCGAGCTGCTGTTGCGAGCAGCACCGAGCGACACGTCGGCCTGATACGGCTAGCCGTCGAGCGGCTTCTCGAACCAATGGTGCGCGTAGTACTCGTCGTTGAAGGCCGGGACCTCCTCGTAACCGGCCGACCGGTAGAGCGCGATCGCCTCGCGGAGCTCCCCGTTGGTCTCCAGACGCACCGACCGTGCACCGGAACGCACCGCGTACGCCTCGAGTTCGGCCAGTAGCCGGCGGCCGAGCCCGAGGCCGCGGGCCGACTTCGCCACCCACATGCGTTTGATGTACGGCGGCTCGTCCCCGCCGAGGTGAATGCCGCCGCACCCGACGGGCTCCCCGTGCAGGCGCGCCACCACGAACACCCCGTGCGGTGGCCCCAGGACACCGGCATCGGGCACCGCGCTCAGCGCGGCATCGAAGCCCTCCTCGAAACGTTCGCTCAGCTCGTCGAAATACGCCCCCAGGCAGGCCACGGAATCGGGATGCGCCGGATCCAGCTCCTCCACGCTCACCGTCCCCGCGGTGAGCAGCCGGTCGACCTCGGCCATGGCGGCGGTGAGCCGGGTGCGCTGCCGCTCGTTGAGCGAGGTGAGGATCAACTCGGCCAGTTCGTCGCTGCGTTCGTCGAGTACGGCTCGCTCCTTCCGCCCGGCCGCCGTGAGCCGTACGGTGCGCACCCGCCGGTCGTGCTCCTGCGGCTCCACGGTCACCAGTCCGTCCCGCTCCAGGGACCGCAGCAGCCGGCTCACGTATCCGGAGTCGAGCCCGAGCCGGTCCCGCAGCCGCCGCACATCCCGCCCCTCGGCTCCGATCTCCCACAGCAGCCGGGCCTCACCGACGGGACGGTCCGTACCGAGGAAGTGGTCGTGCAGCACACCGATGCGTTCGCCGACGGTGCGGTTGAAGCGCCGGACTTGGGCGATTGATTCAGCATCCATTCTCTGACTTTAGTCAGAGACTTCTGCGGAACGCAGCCCAATTGCCGGAATCGGAGGCACACTTGGCCGAGCGGATCGAGCGGATCGAGGGGAACGGGGTGGGGAATGGGACGACGTCTGCTGTGTACCGCCGCAGCACTCCTGGCCCTGGCCCTCACCTCGTGCAGCGAGAGCCCGGGCGACCTCACGGTCGAGGGTTCGCCGCCGGCGTCGCCGTACGACGGGCCGCTGGATCTGCCGGTCAAAGAAGTCCCGGACGAGGACCCGGACGACGCGTACACCCCCATCCAGTCACTCGGGTCGGCGGGCCGCGCCCTGGAGTGCGACTGGGAGGTCATGAGCGGCGGCAAAGGCGACCGGTGGAGCAAGTCCGACGGTGGCGGCACACCCGAGGACGGGCTCCGCCTCTACTTCGAGATCTACCAGCCCGGCCTCCCCACGTCCGGCTATCGGATCGAGCGCAAGGAGAAGGGGCGCGTTCTCTTCTCGTACGACGTGCGGGGCCGCACGAAAGTCGCGGTGATCGTCGCCAAGGACCAGCCGAGGCGGCCAGGTTGGGGTCCCGACACCTCGGCACACTGCGATGTCGCCGAACTCCCGGAGAGCTTCACCGACGACATGGCCGACGACATCTGGCACGACCTGGACGGACGGCGCGTACCGACGGCGATCATCACCAGCAGCGAGGGCTCCGGCCACTGCGACTGGCAGCGGGCGCACTTCCTGGAGTTGGGTTCGGGTATGAAACGTGTCCTGTACGCCCGCGACCCGCATACCGTCCTGCCGGACACCATGCTGATCTCCCGGTACGAGAAGGATGTCGAGCTGCCCGCCGACGCGAAGGACAGCGGCTACCGCCTGGACGACTGGCAGTTGTGGCGCACGGACAGCAAGTCCGCCGTGTATGTGCGCACTTCGGACGCCGTGGAGAAGTGGCCCGCGGTACGCAAGGGGATGGCCTGCGCCTGACCGCGCGGCGTCATCTGCGCGCGCCCCGCGGCGCCGGCCGCACGAACGGCAACTCGCGCCCTACGCCCCCCAGCCGACGGGCAGCGCTTCGGGGCCGCGGATCAGGGCGTTGCGGCGCCAGGTGACCTCCTCCTGCGGGACCGCCAGGTGGAGTCCGGGCAGGCGGTCGAGGACCGTGTTCATCAGGAGGTCGATCTGGAGGCGGGCGAGCAGTCCGCCGGTGCAGTAGTGGGTGCCGAAGCCGAAGGAGATGTGGGGGTTGGGGCTGCGGTCGAAGTCGATCTCCTCGGGGGCGGGGAAGACGTCGGGGTCGCGGTTGGCGGCGAGGTAGGAGACGTAGACCGGCTCGCCGGCCTTGATGCGGTGGCCGCGCAGGTCGAGGTCCTCGGTGGCGATCCGGGCGAGGCCGACCGCGCTGCGGTGCGGGATGTAGCGCAGGAGTTCGTCGAGGGCCCCCGGACGCAGGGAAGGGTCGGCCGCGAGACGGGAGAGCAGCGCCGGGCGGGTCATCAGCAGGTACAGCATCTGGCCCGTGTTGTTGGTGACGGCCTCCCCGCCGATCTGGAGCGGCCCGGCCACACCGGCGGCCTCCTCGGCGGTGAGTTCACCGCGGGCCACGGCCGCGCCGAGCAGCGACAGGATGTCCTCGCCGTCGGAGTCCTTGCGCGTACGGATCGCCTCGGCCAGCCAGGCGTAGAGCTGCTCCTTGACCTGGCCGGTGGTGCGCGGGTCGGCGGACGGGAACACGATCTGGTCGGTCCACGCCGTGAGTTGAGCCCGGTCCGCCGGCGGCACCCCCATGGCCTCGCACACCACCGCGACCGGGAACGGTGCGAGCACCCGTGCCACGAGGTCGGCGGGCGGGCCCTCGTCGAGGAGCGCGTCCATCAGGCCGTCGAGCATCGGCTGCGCCTTGACCCGTACGCGCTCGACGCCCGCAGCCGTGAACGCGGGGGCCACGACGCGCCGCAGCCGGTGATGGTCGGCGCCGTCCGCGAAAGCGAGGGATCCGGGCTTGGGCTTGAAATGCGGGGCGAGCCGGGTGATCTGACGCTCGGTCACGGGTCCACGGACGAACCGCGCGTCGTTGGTGACCATCCGCACATCCTCGTACCGGGTCACGAGCCACGCCCAGCCCTCACCGTGCGGCAGCTTGATGCGGTGCACAGGACCGGCGTCCATGAGTTCACCGAGCACCGGGTCGAAGTCCATGCCGGTGAGATTCTGCGCGGGCCACTCGCGTACCGGGAGTGCTGCGGGGGCGTCGTCGATCATGGCGGGCTCCGTCCGTTCATCCGTGGTCCCCCTCACGCTCCCGCGCGCCCGGGGTACGGCTCGCGCTGAGTTACGCCGGATGGGCTCGCAGTACGTCCCCGGCGTCAGAAGACGCGCCCATCCGTACATGCCATTGCGGCTATATAACCAAGGAGGTATTTTCGAGATATGCCCATACCGTTCGATGTGCTCGCCGAACCCCAGCGCCGACGCATCCTGGACCTGCTCCTTGAGCGCCCCCGCCTGGTCGGCGAGCTGACCGCCGAGCTCGGCCTGAGCCAGCCCGGCACCTCCAAGCACCTGCGGGTGCTGCGCGAGGCCGGTCTGGTGCGCGTACGGCAGGACGCGCAGCGCCGCTGGTACGAGCTGCGCCCCGAGCCCCTCGCCGAACTCGACGCATGGCTCGCGCACTACCGGCACCTGTGGTCGGCGAGCTTCGACCGCCTCGAACGCCATCTCGACCAGCTGAAGGACGACGCGCCATGAACCCCGAAGCCGACACCCTCACCACCGCCGACGGCCGCAACGCCCTGGTGATGCGGCGCAGGCTCGCCCATCCCCCGGCCGCGGTCTGGGCGGCCGTCACCGAACCGAAGCAGCTCGCCCAGTGGTTTCCGTCCGAGGTCTCCGTCGAGCTGAAGCCCGGCGGCACGGTGGGTTTCCACTTCCCCGGCGAGGACGGCCCCGGAATGACGGGCCGGGTCACCGACGCCGACGAACCGCACGTGTTCGCGTTCACCTGGGGCGAGGACCATCTGCGCTGGGAGATCACGCCCGAGGGCGAGGGTTCACTGCTCACGCTCACCCACACCTTCGGCGACCGCTTCGGCGGGGCGAGCTTCGCCTCCGGCTGGCATCTGTGCCTCACGGCGCTCGGCCAGGTCCTCGACGGGGTGCCCGTGGACGTCGAGCCGGACCGGGGCGAGCTGCACGAGGCGTATCTGGAGCAGTTCGATCTGGGCCGCGGTGAGATCGACGGCACGACGGTCCGCTTCGAGCGTCAGCTGCTGCGGCCCGCGGACGGCGTCTGGTCCGAACTGGCCGGCGGAGCTCCGGTGTCGGAAGGGTCCGCCGTTCCGCAGGGCTTCACGGCGCCCGCGTACGAGCAAGGCCATGTGACCGAAGTACGGGAGCCCGAGGTGCTCTCCTATCGGACGCCGTCGGGTGAGCTCGTCCGCTGGAAGTTCGGCGCGGGCACCGGCCACGGGGCCCGGCTGGTCCTCACCGTGGACGGGTCCGGCGATCCGCGGCATGCCCGGGACGCCTGGCATGAGCGGATCGAGCGGCTCGCGGCGCGGATGCTGGACATCGCCGCTTCCTGAACGGAGTTCGGCCGGCTCAGCGCGACCGTGCGTAGCGCCCCGGGGTCGTCCCGACCACGCGTTTGAAGTGACGTGTGAGATGGGGCTGGTCGTAGAAGCCGGCTGCCGCTGCCGTCTCGCCCGGAGGGTGGCCGGCGAGGAGCAGTCGGCGGGCGTGGTCGATGCGGCGCGACATCAGGTACTGGTGCGGGGCGATACCGAACGCGCCGCTGAACGCCCGTATGAGATGGGTGGAGTGGGCGCCGAACTGCCGCGCCGCTTCGTCCAGGGCGATGCCCTCCACGTGGCGCGCGTCGAGAAGTTCGCGCAGCCGGTGGGCGAGGGTGCGGTCGGTGGGCCCAGTGGCGGGGAGCAGGTGGGGGCGCAGATGGCCGCGGAGCCGTTCACCGATCAGGGCGAGCCGGCTTTCGGCTTCCAGTTCGTCGCCGGGGCGGCCGAGCGCGGTGTGCAACCGGCCGATGCGGCTGCGCAGCGCGGGGTCGCGCAGATCCGGGCTGTCCACCGCGGCGCCGATCAGTGAGCGGTCCAGGTGGGACTCGTCCAGGTAGAGGACACGTTTGCGGAAGCCCTGCGGGGTGGCTGCGGAGCCGTTGTGCGGCACGTCCGGGGGCAGCAGCGAGACGGTGTCGCCGGGGATGCCGTGCTCGTGCCGGTCCAGGTCGTAGCGGACCGCTCCCTCGTCGACGATCAGCAGGGCCCAGGCGTCGTGCACATGCATCGGATACGCGTGCTCCGTGAAGCGTGCGTGGAAGACCTCGACCACGCCCTCGACCTGGGGGCGCCATGCGGTGATGTGCTGTCCGGACGCCGCGTCCAGGGGCGGGTGCGCACGTCCCGCCTGCGGCGGCGCCGAGGGCTGCGGTTCGGTCGCCATGCAAGGAACGTACAAGACCGGGCAGCGGGCCGTTCGGCAGTCTCATGGCATGGACAACGACACCACCGCACCCATGCGTTTCGACACGAAGATCGCCATCCTGCTGCGGGAGGACCTGGAGACCTGGCAGCGGCTGAATGTGACCGCGTTCCTGGTGAGCGGGCTGGGCAGCGAGGCCGGCGAGGTGATCGGCGAGCCGTACGAGGACGCCGACTCCACCCCGTATCTGCCGATGTTCCGTCAGCCGGTCATGGTGTTCGAGGGCAGTAAGGAGACGATGACCGCCGCACACGGCAAGGCGCTCGCCCGGGGCCTGAAGGTCGCGGTGTTCACCTCGGATCTGTTCGCCACCGGCAACGACCGCGACAATCGCGCGGCTGTGCGCGCCGTGCCGCGTGACCAGCTCGATCTGGTGGGGATCGCGGTGTACGGGCCGCGCAATGCGGTGGACAAGGCCCTCAAGGGTGCCCGGATGCACCCCTGAGGGCGGGGCCCGTCAGTCCTGGCGGCGCCATTCGGCCACCAGGTGGGGGCGGCCGTCGGCTCCCGTGACGGTGTGCCAGCGGGCCTGCGGCTTGCCGAAGCCGCGGCGGACGGGCACCGACCGGACGACGCTCTGCTCCAGTGGTGCGTCGGCGAGACGGGCGATGACGCGGGCCAGGGCGCGTCGCCAAGCACGGGGAGCGAGCAGGGAGTTGAGGCGTACGGGGTGGTGGAAGACGGCTGCCATGACGGCACCTCCATGGGTACGTGCGGCTCTCGGCCGGCGCACGCGGAGGTGCTGGTGCTCAGGGGAGCTGCTCGGCCGGGAGCGGGGTGTGGGTGACATGGATGAGTCGATGCCGACTCGGACTGTTGGAGTCCATGACCGCCCCCTTCCCTCGGGCTCGACGGTGCCCCCATACTTGCACATTGACGCAACAAAGCGCAAAGCGGACAGGCTCGTCTATGCGGCCGACGTGCACAGCTCGCAGCGGTCCCGGCCGTCCCAGCGCTGCCAGCCGAACTCGGCCGGGGCGAGCGCCTTGCCGTCCAACTCGCCGCGCACCGCGACCCGGTAGCCCCAGACGGAGCCGATATAGGAGTGGTATGCGTCGTGGTACGCGGCCGAGTCCGGCTCGGCTCCTTCGCCCACCGTCCGCTGCAGTCGGCGCAGTTGCTCGAACATGGCCTGTCCCGCACCGGCCACTTGGGTGCTCGCGTCGATGAAGAGCCGTTCGCGCGCCTCGTAGATCCCTGAGGCGGTGAGCGCGGTACGCGACTCCCCTGCCCGCTCCTCGCGCGGAGTGCTCTGCAGGGCGCGCAGCCGAGAGTGGCAGGTCTCGGCGGCGGCGATGAAGTCCAGGTAGACGGCCCGGCGCCGCTCCCCCAACCCCCGGTCCTGCTCGTGCCGGTGGCGCAGATGGTCGGCCAGTACGGTGCCGGCCATGGCCAGCGAGCCGCCGCTGACGGCGGCGATGAGCGTGCCCCAGTCCACGTGTCCCCCGATCGCGTACCCCGGATCCGCCGGTGATCCAGGGGGCGAATCTACCGCCAGTCGGAGCAGCCCGGGCGGGGAGTGTGCGGGTCGGGGAAGCGACGCGGACATAGATGAGCGGTGATCACGCCGAGCACGGCTGATCGCGTCCGTCCCCGCGCTGCCCCTGGAGCTCTGATGCGACTCCCCCGGATCGTCACCGTCCTCGCCACCTCACTCGCTCTGTCCTTGCCGGTCGCCGCGCCCGCCGCCGCATCGGTCCTGGAGCCGGCCGCCGCCGGCACCTCGTTCTCTTCCCCGCCCTCGGCCTCAGCCGGTAGACAGCTGGACCCCGTCGCCGACGCCAAGCAGCTCGCGACGTCCGGCCTCTCCGGTGCCAACGACTGGGCCTGCAAGCCCTCCGCCGCGCACCCGCGGCCGGTGATCCTCGCGCACGGCACGCTCGCGAACGGTCATGTGTGGGCCAAGACGGCACCTCAGTACAAGGCGGCCGGCTACTGCGTCTTCTCCCTCGATTACGGCAAGGGCGGCGGCATCCTCCAGCTCATCGGCGGCGGCACCGCGCCCGTCGCCAAGTCCGCGAAGCAGCTGGCGGTGTTCGTGGACGGAGTCCTCGCCGCCACCCGGGCCCGGCAGGTGGACATCGTGGGCCACTCGCAGGGCGGGATGATGCCGCGCCAGTACATGAAGTTCGAGGGCGGTCAGCAGAAGGTGCACACCCTGGTCGGGCTCGGACCGTCCAACCACGGTTCGCAGTCGCCGGTCGTCGAGGGCCTCCTCAGGGACCAGCCGTGGCTGGCGGCGCTGCTCAATCTCATCGGCGGCGTGGTCTCCGATGTGACCTGCCCGGCGTGCGGCGACCAGATCGCCGGGTCCGCCTTCCTGCAGAAGCTCAACGCCGGCGGGGACACGCTGCCGGGCGTCAGGTACACGGTGATCGCCTCGCGCTATGACACGGGCGTCACCCCGTACAACGGGCAGTTCCTGAAGGGAGCGGGCGTGTCCAACATCCTGATGCAGGACGTCTGTCCGTGGAACTTCGCGTCGCACAGCGATCTGGACGAGGACCCCCTCGCCCTGCGGCTCGCGCTCAACGCACTGGATCCGGAGCACGCGGTGAAGCCGGCCTGCTGACGGGAGCGGGGCACGCGGCGCGGGCTGCGCGGCGTGCCCCCTGCGCCCGATATGCTGCGGGTTTGCCCGCCGCGGCGGCGGGTGCACAAACTCCCGCGACCCTCAGGAGACGCACCGGTGACCCTTGCCATTCCTGCCCCCGAAGTGCCCTCACAGACCGTCGAGGCCGCGCCCGTACCCGAGACGATCGCGCAGGACGCCCGGGAGTTCGGCGCCTATGCGCGGACCGGCGGCTGGACCTTCGCCCTGAAGGTGGCGCGCAGCGTGCGCCCCGGCGGGCAGAGTGCCGAGGACAGCGACAAGGTGTCGGCGAAGCGTTTCGCCGAGCTCGCGGGGTGCTCGCCGGAGCGGGTGATGCGGTTCTACAAGGCCTGGGACGTCGCCGCCGACGACGGTCTGGTGCCGCAGTTCGAGACGCTCCAGCCGGGCGTGGACGTGGAACTCCCGGAAGCGGATGTGTGGTTGAGCTACTACAGCTCCCGCTCCAGCGCCACGTCCGTACGCGGCTCAGCGATCACCGCGGCCGCCGAGGCGGAGGGCATCCGTCCGACCAAGGCCCTCGAGGTCGCCGAGAACCCGACCGCACTGAGGGCCGCGATCCTCGCCGACCCGAGTACGGCGCAGGCGGCCCGCTCGGCGCTGCTCGACCGGATCGAGGAGGACGACGCGCTGCGCAGCGCCCTGGCCCGTGATGTGGCCGCGCGCGAGGAGCTGAAGAAGGCGGTCGCCGGGGAGACCAAGGTGTCCGACCGTATCGAGTTCGTCCGCCAGGTCGCCGAGGGCGGTCAGGTCAAGACGCCCGCGGGTCAGGTCATCGAGGCCCCGGCCGAGCTCCGCCAGGAGGCCGAACGTCATCTGTCGCTGCTCGACGAGCTGGACGAGGGCGACGAGGCCGGGGAGTGGGCGGCCGAGGCGTACGGCACGGTGAAGACGCTGATCCAGGAGACCGTCGAGGCGGATCCGGAGCTGCGGGTCGCCGAGCGGCGCACGAAGTTCTACTCCAGCCTCAGCAAGGCGACGAAAGTGTTCGAGGAGCTGACCTTCGACGACGCCGATGAGTTCTATGAGGACGAGATGGTGGCGCGGCTGGAGGAGCTGCAGGGGGCGCTTGCGGTGTGCATCGAGGCTTTGCGCAAGGCTGCTGGCTGAGATTCGGGTGGGGTGTCGGGTGCGGGTGGGTGTGTGGCGGTCGGGTTCGTGGCGCCTGCGGCGGGCCGCGGCCGCGGCTAGACCACCAGCGTGACCTCCGTCGCCTTCACGCTCGTGTAGACCGGCACCCCGTCCGCCAAGTGCAGTTCGGCGGCCGCCTGGGGCGTGATCTCGGCGACCAGGTCCGGTGCGTCCTCCGCGCCGACCAGGACGCGCATCCGGCTGCCGACGATGGTGATCTCGCGCACGGTGCCCTGCCAGACGTTGCGCGGGCTGCCCTCGGGCCGCTCGCGGTGCAGTGAGACGGCCTCGGGCGCGATGATCGCGAGGGCCTGGGTCCCGGCCTCGGCCGGGTCGGCCAGGACGAGGCGGCCGCCGTCCGCCAGGGTGAGGCTGCCGTCCTCGGCGACGGTCCCGGCGAGCGCGTTGCGGCCCAGCATCCTCGCCACCCACGGCGAGCGCGGGTGCCGGGACACCTCGGCGGGGGGCGCGTCCTGGAGGGTGCGGCCCTCTTCGAGTACGAGGACGCGGTCGGCCAGCGAGACGGCCTCGACCGGGTCGTGCGTGACGATCAGACACACGCCGCCGAACCCGGACAGATGCGTGCGCAGCGTGTGGCGGACATGCGCGCGGGTCGTCTGGTCGAGTGCCGCGAGGGGTTCGTCGAGCAGCAGCAGCCGCGGGCTCGGCGCCAACGCCCGGGCCAGCGCGACCCGTTGGGCTTGGCCGCCGGAGAGCTGGCCGGGCTTGCGGTGGGCGAGGTGGCCCACGCCGAGCCGGTCGAGCCACTGCTGTGCGGTGCGCCGTGCCTCGCCGCGCCGTACGCCCTGGGCCCTGAGCCCGTACGCCGTGTTGGCGAGGGCGCTGAGGTGCGGGAAGAGCGCGCCGTCCTGCGGCACCCAGGCGACGCCCCGCTGGTGCGGGGCCAGCTTCGTGACGTCGAGGTCACCCAGGCGCAGTTCGGCCCGGGCGCGCGGGGTCAGGCCGAGCAGAGCCCGCAGGAGCGTGGTCTTGCCGGCGCCGTTGGGTCCGACGACGGCGATGGTGGTGCCGGGCTCGGCGTCGAGGGTGAGCCGGGTGAAACCGGTGACGTCGGCGTGCAGCGGCCACTTGGCCACCGGGACGGGCGGCGGTTCGAGGGGCGTGGGCTCACCGGCCGTGTCGGCCGGTGCCGCCTGCTTCCCGTTCCTCGGCCGGCCCGTCGGTGTGCCGGTGAAGCGTCCGCGCAGCGACACGAGGACGGCCATGGCGACCGCGAGCAGCAGCAGCGATACGGAGGTGGCCGCCTCGGGTTCGTCCTGGAGCAGCAGATACACCTGGAGCGGCAGGGTCTGGGTGGTGCCGGGCAGATTGCCGGCGAAGGTGATGGTGGCGCCGAACTCGCCCAGGGCCCGCGCCCAGGTGAGGGCGGCGCCGGCGACGAGACCGGGCGCGACCATCGGCATGGTGACCGTCCAGAACACCTTCAGCGGTGAGGCGCCCAGCGACGCCGCCGTCTCCTCGTACGAAGGACGCAGCCCGGCGAGCGCGCCCTCCAGGCTGATGACCAGGAACGGCATGGAGACGAAGGTGGCCGCGACGACGGCGCCCGAGGTGTGGAACGGCAGCGTGATGCCGAACCAGTCCTCGAGCCAAGGACCGAGCAGCCCGCGCCGCCCGAACCCGAGCAGCAGCGCCACCCCGCCCACGGTCGGCGGCAGCACCATGGGCAGCAGCACGAGCGAGCGGACGAACGCCTTGCCGCGGAAGTCGACGCGGGCCAGCAGCCAGGCCAGCGGGACGCCGAGGACGAGTGAGAGCGCGAGGGACCAGAGCGAGACGACGAGCGAGAGCCGCAGCGCTTCGGTCACTCCCGGGCTGCTCAGGTGCGTGCCGAGTTCGCCCCACGAGGTGCGCACGAGAATGCCGATCAGCGGGATCAGCAGGAACGCGATCGCGAGCAGGGCGGGCACGGCGAGCGCCACAGGGGTGCGGCGGCCGGGAGGGGCGGGGCGCTGGCGGCTCATGGCGTCGTCCGGGGTGAGGTGCTGAGCGGATTACGGCTGGTCTGATGAGGGCTGTCTGGTCGGTACGGCCGGCTGGTCTGATTACGGCTTCTGGAATCCGGCGTCCGCGAGGATCTTCTGCGCCTCGGCGCCGCTGAGCCATTTCACGAACGCGGCGGCGGCGTCGCTGTGTTCGGAGACCTTGAGGGTGGCGGCCGGGTAGGCGGCGATGGCGTTCTGCGCGTCGGGGATGTCGATGCCCTCGGCCTTGCCGTCGGCGGCCGCGATGTCGGTCTTGTAGACGAGGCCGGCGTCGGCTTCGCCGAGTTCGACCTTGCTGAGCACCGCGCGCACATTGGGCTCCTGCGAGACCGGCTTGACGTCGACGTTCTGCTGGTCGAGCACCTGCTGGCTGTAGCGGCCGACGGGGACCTCCGGGGCGGCGAGGACCACCTTGAGGTCGCCCTTCGCCAGGTCGTTCAGGTCCTTGATGTTCTTCGGGTTGCCCTTGCCGGCGGCGATGACCAGCCGGTTCTTGGCGATGACGGTCGGGGTGCCGGTGTCGGACTTCAGGCCGTCCATCGTCTTCTCGTCCGCGGTGACCAGGGCATCGGCGGGCGCACCCTGCTTCACCTGGGCGGCGAGATCCTGGGACCCGGCGAAGGAGAACTTCACCGTGGTCCCCGGGTGTGCCTTCTCGTACGCGGCTCCGGCGGTCTTGAACACATCGGTGAGCGAGGCCGCGGCGAGCACGGTCAGCTCGGTCTTCTGTCCCTCACCGCCGGCGTTCTCCGTCCCGCCGCCTTCCTCCCCGCCGCATGCGGCGAGCGGGAGCAGCAGCGCCGCGGTGAGGGCGCAGGCGGCTGCGCGGCGCGGAGTGAGGGCGATCGTCATCTGGTGGCACTCCTTGTACGGCACCGGGTGCGGTGCGAGCGGTGGTGATGGGTGCGCCGGGGACGGACGGCGTGCGCACCCGAGCTGCGGCTCAGGTGCGGTCGATGTGCACGTTGGTCGACTTCACACGGGCGGTGGCCTGCATGCCGACTTCGAGGCCGAGCTCCTCGACGGCCTCTCGGGTCAGCAGGGAGACGAGGCGGTGGGGTCCGGCCTGGATCTCGACCTGGGCGGCCACGTCGCCGAGCTTCACGGCCGTGACGATCCCGGGGAAGGCGTTGCGGGCGGAGGTGTACGAGGTCTCCTCGTCACTGTGGGCGCCCTGGCCGACCTCGACCGAGAACGCGGCAAGGGCGCGGCCCTCGATGAGCCGGCGCCCGCCTTCGTCGCGATGGGTCTCGACGCGTCCGGCGTCCGCCCAGCGGCGGACGGTGTCGGCGCTGACGCCGAGGAGACGGGCCGCCTGCCCGATGGTGTACGACTGCATGTGCGTCAAAGTAGGCCCGTACTGGCCGCATCTGCAAGCCTCGGCCGCACAGTGGAGCGCAGATGCGAGGTTCCCCCATGGTCACCCGGCGTCATTGTGGACGATCGCCCAAGGGCTTGGCGCGAGATCGTTGCGGTGCCGGTGTCGAAAACCCGTGGACGCGTTCGTATAGAGGGGGAAGAGGGAGAGGAGACCGGCGCCGGGCCGGCCCGCCCTCGGCAAGGAGCCGACCATGCCGCAGTACCTGCTCAGCATCTACCAGCCCGCCGAAGGCACCCCGTCGCCGGAAGAACTGGAGCCCGTGGTCCGCGCTCTTGAAGCGCTGAACGCCGAGATGCAGTCCGCCGGCGCCTGGGTCTTCGCCGACGGCCTGCACGAGCCGGGCACCGCCACCGTCGTACGGGCCTCAGGTAGCGGCGCCGCCCTGCTGACCGACGGCCCGTTCGCCGAGGCCAAGGAGGTGCTCGGCGGCATCACCATCGTGCGGGCACCTGATCTGGACGCCGCCCTGAGCTGGGGCGAGAAGCTGGCCCGCGCCACCACGCTGCCCGTCGAAGTACGGCCGTTCCAGAGCTGACATGCCGCCGACCGCCTCGGAGATCGACCGCGTGTTCCGTCAGGAGTACGGACGCGCAGTCGCCTCCCTGACCCGCTTCTTCGGCGATCTCGACCTCGCCGAGGAAGCCGTCCAGGACGCGTTCACGACCGCTGTGCAGAAGTGGCCGGAGACCGGTCTGCCGCCCAGCCCTGCCGGATGGATCATCACCACCGCACGCAACCGCGCCGTCGACCGTCTGCGCCGGGAAGCCTCACGTACCCCTCGCCACGTCCAGGCGGCGCTGCTGCACGCGGACGACGAGCCCGCCGAGGAGGGCGCCGTGCCCGACGACCGGCTCCGGCTGATCTTCACCTGCTGCCACCCGGCCCTGGCGACCGACGCCCAGGTGGCCCTCACGCTGCGCCTCCTGGGCGGACTCGACACGGCCGAGATCGCCCGTGCCTTCCTGGTGCCGGAAACGACCATGGCCCAGCGCCTGGTGCGGGCCAAGCGGAAGATCCGTGCCGCCCGCATCCCGTATCGCGTCCCGGACGAGGCGGACCTTCCGGACCGGCTGCAGGCGGTCCTGGCCGTGCTCTACCTGATCTTCAACGAGGGATACGCGACCGGCTCGGGCGACCGGCTCGTCCGCGACGACCTGTGCCTCGAAGCCCTGCGTCTTGCCCGGCTCCTTGCCGCGCTGATGCCGGACGAGCCCGAGGTCCTCGGCCTGCTCGCGCTGACGCTGCTCATCGGGGCACGTCGAGCGGCCCGCACCGACGCCGACGGCGATCTCGTGCTGCTGCCCGACCAGGACCGCGGCCGCTGGGATCACGCGCGCGTCGCCGAGGGCCAGGCACTTGTCCGCCGCTGCCTGCGCCGCAACCAGCCGGGCCCGTACCAGATCCAGGCGGCCATCCAGGCCGTCCACAGCGACGCTCCCACGGCCGACCGCACCGACTGGCATCAGATCCTGCGGCTGTACGACCAGTTGCTGGCCCTGGCCCCCTCGCCGGTCGCGGCACTCAACCGGGCGGTGGCGGTGGCCGAAGTGGCAGGGCCCGCGCAGGCCTTGAAGGCCGTGGACCGGCTGGCGGCGCAGCTCGGCGGGTACCGGCATTTCCACGCCGTACGCGGGGATCTGCTGCAACGGCTCCAGCGGCGGGACGAGGCCGCCGCCGCGTATTCGGCGGCGCTGCGGATGACGGACAACCGTGCCGAGCAGAAGTTCCTGCGCGCGGCCCTGAGGCGTCTCGACGGGGATGCCTCTGCCGGCCCTCCGGGGTGACCAGGCACCCCGTGTCCTCAGTCGTTCGACGACGTGTGGCGGCGCCGGGCCCAGAACGGAAGGGCGAACCAGCACAGGAGGTACCAGCCGACGACGCCGGTCACGAGCCACGGCACTATGCCGTCGTGCAGCGCCACGCGCAGGATCAGCAGGAGGGCGGCGGCGAGCGTGCCGAGCAGCAGGATCAGGCCGGTGAAGACGAGCCGGGAGGCCCAGGTGACGGTCTGCGGCTTGATGCGGCGGCCGGAGACGATCCGGTGGAAGGAGACCGGCCCGATCAGGGCCCCGGTGGCGAGCGAGCCGAGGAGCACGGTGGCGATGTAGATCGCCCGGTCCGTGTCCCCGAGCTCGGTGAAGCGCGGCGTGAACGCGACGGTCAGCAGGAAGCCGAACAGGATCTGGACGCCGGTCTGTGCGACGCGCACCTCTTGGAGCAGTTCCGCCCACTGGCGGTCGGCCCGTTCCTCGGGGGTTTCGTTCCGGCCGTTCCGCAGGCCGGTCCCCGCACCGTTCTCCTGTGTCGTCACGCCGTGCACTCCCTCCGCCCGGGCCGATGCCCCTGACAGGTACCCGGTCCGGCGCAGGTCAGACTTCTCCGGGCCGCTTGCTCGGGCCACGGCACCGTCCAGCCTCGCAGTCGAGGTAGCGACCGGCAAGGCGAGGATCACGTCGCAGGGCCTTCGCGGTCACTGCGCGGACCGGTGAGTCTTCAGGTTGATGGGAGCCCCGCTCAACGCGTCGAGCAGAACCCGCTCCCCCAGCGGCTGCTTCAGCTTCACTGTGACCTCCGTGGTCAGCAGCTGGCTCGTACAGGGGCCGTCGTCGCGGCCGCGCACCGATGCGGTGAGCACGACGTTGTCGCCGGTCTCCAGTGCCCGCACCGCGGGACCGTCGTCGCAGGCGCCGTGCCCGGCGACGACGGTCAGGGAACGTCCGTCCCGGGCCATGGACGCGAGTCCTTGGAGCGGCATCAGGTCGTCGGACTGGTGGGGCGCCGGGGCGATGGGGGCCTTGGCGATGACATCGGGCGCCACGGCCGCACGGATCAGCGGCTGGTCGTACCCCTTGATCGTGAAGTACCAGACGGGGATGTACGCCGGGCCGCGGCTGGTCCTGACCTGCTGCTGGTCCAGCTTCGCCCCGGTGATCGTCAGGCGGGGCTCCTTGCCGGACTGCTCCGTGTGTCCGAAGCGCTCGAAGACCGCCTGGGCCGACTGCACCTCGACCTCGAGCGGCTTGCCGTCACCGCTCTCCCAGCTGATCTGCCCGCTGCTCGTCTCGTCGGGCAGTTCGCTCTGCAGCGTGAACCGCCCTTCTTCATAGGCCATCTTGTCTTCTCCGGAGTGCCAGGCATCCTGCGGGAGCCAAGCCAGCTCCTCGAGCGGGAAGAACCCTTCGTGCCATTGCCGCGCGGCATCCGATCCCCGCCAGGCGTCGGCGACCTGCTGCGCCCGGCTCGTCGGATCACCACCCCCGCTCGGCGCCGTGCCCACGGAGTTGTCTTCGCCGCAGCCTCCGAGGGCCAGCGCCCCGGTCAGCACCAGTGCAAGCGCGCCCAGTAGTTGTCGCGTACGCATGACTCCACCCCTCGCAAGAACCCGGTCACGGCCTCACGCCGTGACGTCGCTTGGACGTGCGGACGGGGCGAAACGTTCGCAGTGAGCCGTGAGAGCGGGCACCGGAGTCGCGACAACCAGCCACATGTGACGATCAGTCGGACGTACAGTGCCGAGAGCATGAGTGCGGGGGCGCGGGGGCGCGGGGCGCGCGCGGTTCGAAGGTAGGGGCATGGACAGCAGCGAGTACGACGAGTACGAGGCCATTGTCAGAGTCCGCAAGGGCGCGCGGTTCGTACGGTCGAGCAGGACGGCGGGCGCGCATCGCGGCATGACGCGTGACCCCGACACCCATCAGGTGGGGCAGGCCGAGCTCTTCCTCAAGGAGAACGAATCGCAGCCGGTGGGGGCCGAACCGCAGGATCGGCTCGACTCCGACCGGCAGGAGTCACAGGCCCGGGACCAGGAGCGTCGGGAGCTCCAGGAGCTTGTCGCCGAAATCCTCGTTCCGATCGTCCTCGAATTGACGAAGAAGGCCGCGCCACACGTCAGGAAGTGGTGGGCCGAACAAGCGTTTCCGGCCATGCGTGCGAAGTGGAGCGAGCGGACGCTCCCGTCCGTGCAGGCCAAGTGGTCCAGCGTGTCGCGAAGCCGCAGGAGTGACCGCCGGGCCGAGCCCACGCGGGACCCGCAGGACCCGCAGGACTCACGGGCCATCGTCCCTCTGTCAGGCGAGCAGCGCACGACCATGAGCGGTACGGAGGCCCAGGAGCGGATCGTCGCGGCGGTGTTGGCCAGGGCCTTCAGCGATGAGCAGCTACGGCTGCTCCGCAACGCCCGGGTCGTGGACGAGGAGCAGGACAGTCCGGTGGAGCTGGGCTCGACCGCCGGACTGACGCCTCAGCGCCTCGGGGAATACGTCGCGTCGATGCTCGAGGCGAACCCTTCCCTGCTCGACGGCGACGCCCTGGCCGAACTCGGGAAATTCGTCGCGAACCTGCACGCCGAGGGCAACCGCGTTCCGCGGACGGTGGAGGGCGGGGCCTGCGGCCCGAGCGGACTCGCACCCGACGGGCGCCGAATCCCGGGTCACGAGGGCAGCTGCGGCAGCCGTCCCTCGTAGAGCCAGGCCTGGAAGAGTTCGTCCAGGGGCCGGTCCGCGTAGCGTTCCACGTGGGCCGCGAACATCGGCGTGGTCACCACGCCGCCGCGGTGGAGCGTGGCCCAGGCGCGCAGCATCTTGAAGAAGGCCACGTCGCCGAGTGCGCAGCGCACCGCGTGCACCGTCAGGCCGCCGCGTTCGTAGAGCCGGTCGTCGAACATCAGCTTGCGGCCGGGGTCGGCGAGTTTCAGATCCTGGGGGCGGCCGGCGAGCGAACGGTGGGCGACGGCGGCGAGTTCATGGGCCATGCGTCCGCCCGAACGCTCCGACCAGAGCCACTCCGCGTACTTCGCGAGTCCCTCGTTGAGCCAGATATGCCGCCAGTCGGCGATCGTGACGCTGTTGCCGAACCATTGGTGGGCGAGCTCATGGGCGACCAGGCGCTCCGAACCCCGGGCGCCGTCCACGTGGTTGGTGCCGAACAGGGACAGGCCCTGTGCCTCGACCGGTACGTCGAGTTCCTCGTCGGCCACCACGACGGCGTACTCGCCGAAGGGGTAGGGCCCGAAGAGGTCCTGGAAGAGGGTCATCATCTGCGGCTGGCGTGCGAAGTCACGGGAGAAGTCCGTGAGCAGATGCGCGGGGAAGTGGCCCGTCTGCGGGATGCCGCCGAGGCCCGGATCGCCGAGCAGCGCGGTCTGGTACTTGCCGATGGACAGACCGACCAGATAGCTCGGCGTGGGCGCCGCCTGCTCGTACAGCCAGGTCGTGGTGGAGGACTTGGTGGTACGGGTGAGCAGCTTGCCGCCGACGACCACCTGGTACGCGGACGGCGTCGTGACGGAGATCTGGTACGCGGCCTTGTCGGCGGGCCGGTCGTTGCACGGGTACCACGAAGGTGCGCCGACCGGCTGGCTGGCGACGAGCGCGCCGTCGGTCAGCTCCTCCCAGCCGAGGCTCCCCCAGGGGCTGTTCACGGGCTTGGGGTTGCCCGAGTAGTGCACCTCGACGGTGAAGGCCTTGCCCGCGGGCAGCGCCTTAGCGGGTCTGACCCGCAGACGGCCACCACGGTGCGTGTAGTGGGCGGCGCGGCCGTCGACGCGGATCCGTCCGATCCGGAAGTCGGCGAGGTTGAGCTGGAACTCGCCGAGCGGGGCGCGGCCCGCGATGGCGCTGATCCGGGCCGTGCCGGCCAGGCGGTTGGGCCCGGGCCGGTAGTCGAGGTCCAGTTCGTAGCGGTGCACCCGGTAGCGGAGGTCGCCGTTGTCCGGGAAGTAGGGGTCCGCTGCCGCCTTCTGGTGCCCGCTCACGCCTGGTCCGCTCCCTGCCCTGTTGCTCGTACGGCGTGCCGCCTCGGCGGACCCCTTGGAGAACAGCGTCAGGGGCGCCAGGCCTCGATCGGGTTGCCGAGCCAGCGGGTGTCCGCCGGCAGCGACTCACCGGCCATCACCAGCGACGCGGGACCCAGGGTGCTCCGGGCACCGACCTCGCTGCCGGGCAGCACGATTCCGCCCGGGCCCAGGGTGGCGCCCTCGCGGAGGACCACAGTATCCGTCCTCAAGATCCGATCGTGGAAGAGGTGCGTCTGCAGGACACAGCCCCGGTTCACGCTGGTCGCGGACTCGAGGGTGACCAGATCCGTCTCGGGCAGCCAGTAACTCTCGCACCACACGCCCCGCCCGATGTGCGCGCCGAGGCCCCGCAGCCACAGGTTCAGGACGGGCGTTCCGGGAACCGCTCCGGCGAGCCACGGTACGGCGAGCATCTCGACGAAGGTGTCGGCGAGTTCGTTGCGCCAGACGAATCCGCACCACAGCGGGTGCTCCCCCGTGCGGTGGCGGCCGACGAGCGCCCACTTGGCGACGACCGACACCAGGCAGGCGAGCGCTCCCGCGGCGAGCAGCACGGCGCCGCTGAGCAGGGCGGCGAGCCAGAGCCCGTACGAGGCGAGGAAGGCGAGCAGACCGGCGGTCAGGACGAGGAGTGCGGCCGAGCAGAACACGGGGACGATCCGGCACAGTTCGACCAGCGCGCGGGCCAGGCGCAGGCCGAGCGGCGGCGCATAGGTGCGGCTGTCGTCCGAGTCGGCGGCCGACCGCGGCAGTTTCACCGGCGGCAGCCCCAGGTACGAACTGCCCTTCTTGGCCTTCTTCGGGGTCGCCGAGAGGACACCGACGAGTCCGTCGTCGGGCACGCTGCGCCCCGGAGCGGTCATCCCCGAGTTGCCGAGGAAGGCCCGCCGTCCGATCTCGGCGCGTCCGATCCGCACCCAGCCGCCGCCGAGTTCGTACGGGGCGGTCAGGGTGTCGTCGGCGAGGAACGCGCCCTCGCCGACCGTGGTGAGGCTGGGCAGCGCGAGGACGGTGGAGACCTCCGCGCCCCGGCCGATCCGCATGCCGAGCAGCCGCATCCACACGGGCGTCACGAGACCCGCGTACAGCGGGAAGAGGGTCTGCCGGGAGAGGTCCATGAGCTGCGTGACGGTCCACGCCTGCCAGCCGATGCGGCTGTGTGTGGGGCGGGTTCCGGTGCGCAGACCGAGGCTGAGGACGCGTACACCGACGAGGATCACGGCGGCATACGTGAGACCGAACGCGAGCGTCGCGGGGACGAGCGCGAGGGCGGCGCCCCGGGCGGCCTCGGCGAGTGTGGCGTCGGCCGGCACGAACTCCTGGGCGACGAGCAGCGCGGGCACGGCGGCGGCGACCGGGAGCAGGCTGAGCGCGATCCCGGTCAGGCCGTACATCGCGCGCCAGTGCACGGCCCGTGGTGGCCGGTTCTTCGGCCAGTCCCGCTTGGCCTTGCCGAGCTTCTCGGCGGGCGAACCGGCCCAGCGCTGACCGGTGGGGACCTGTGCGCGCACGGCCGAACCGGGGGCGACTTCCGCGCGCTTGCCGATGCGGGCGCCCGGGAACAGGATGCTGCGCGTGCCGACGACCGCGCCGGCGCCGACCTTGACCGTGCCGATGTGCAGCCGGTCGCCGTCCAGCCAGTGCCCGGACAGGTCGACTTCGGTCTCCACGGCGCAGCCGCGGCCGAGCTTGAGCAGTCCGGTGACGGGCGGCAGCGAGTGCAGATCGACGTCGGAGCCGACCTTGGCGCCGAGCGCGCGTGCGTACCGCTCGAGCCAGGATCCGGTCAGGGAGGTCGCGCCGCTGTACTCGGCGAGGCGTTCGGCGGTCCACAGCCTCAGATGGACGCTGCCGCCGCGGGGATACGTGCCGGGCACGACGCCTCTGAGCAGGAGCCGGGCTCCGCCGGCCGAGATCAGCAGACGGCCGGGAGGGGTGAACAGGACGAGGGAAGCGGCGCCGATCAGCCACCAGGACGCGGAAGGCGCCCAGGGGTAGGCGCCGAACCAGTGCAGCACGTTGCCGAGCGCGGCGAGCGCGACCGTCCAGCGCAGTCCCATCAGGGTGAACAGCGGCAGGATCAACAGCAGTTGGGCCACTTGGGCGCGGACCGGCACGGGCTTGATCTCGCGTGCCTTGCCGTCGTCCTGGACGGACTTCTCCAGGCGCCGGGCCAGTTTGCGCAGGACGGGCCGCTCATAGAGGTCGAGCACGGCGGCGCTCGGGTAGCGCTCGCGCAGCCGGGTGGTGAGCTGCGCGGCGGCCAGGCTGTTGCCGCCGATAGCGAAGAAGTCGTCCGACGCGCTGGTCACCGGGATGCCGAGGGTCTCGCTCCACTGCTCGGCGAGCCAAGCCTCCGTGCCGTACAACTGCTCGCCGCGGCCAGACGTTTCCAGCTCGGGCAGCGGCCACGGCAGGGCGTTGCGGTCGACCTTGCCGGAGGTGCGGGTGGGCAGGTCGGCGACCGGGGCGAGCAACGGGACGAGCGCGGCGGGCAGTTCGGCCCGCAGCTTCTCGACGGCGCTCGCGTGGTCGAAGTCGTCCTGCGTGACGATGTAGCCGACGAGCAGCTGGTTGCCGCTGCGTGCGCTGCGCACGGCGGCGGCCGCGCCCGCGACGCCGGGCAGGGCCTGGAGGGCGGTGTCGACCTCGCCGAGTTCGATCCGGCGGCCGCCGAGCTTGATCTGCTCGTCGCTGCGGCCGAGGAAGATCAGGCCCTCGGGTTCGGCCTTCACCAAGTCACCGCTGCGGTACGCGCGCTGCCAGCCCATCGATTCGAGCGGCGCGTATTTCTCGGCGTCCTTCTCGGGGTCGAGGTAGCGGGCGAGGCCCGCGCCGCCGATGACGAGCTGACCGCTCTCCCCCATCGGTACGGGGCGGCCCTGGTCGTCCACGACGACGAGTTCCCAGCCGTTCAGGGGAAGCCCGATACGGATGGGCTCCTCGCCGGTCATCAGGGCGGCGCAGGCGACGACGGTCGCCTCGGTGGGGCCGTAGGTGTTCCAGACCTCGCGGCCCTCGGTGACCAGGCGCTGGGCGAGTTCGGGCGGGCAGGCCTCGCCGCCGAAGATCAGCAGGCGGACGTCGTTGAGGGTTTCCGGCTCCCACAGCGCGGCGAGCGTGGGCACCGTGGAGACGACGCTGATCTCCTGCTCGACCAGCCACGGGCCGAGGTCGGCGCCGCTGCGGACCTGGGAGCGGGGCACGGGGACGAGACAGGCGCCGTAGCGCCAGGCGAGCCACATCTCCTCGCAGGAGGCGTCGAACGCGACGGAGAGGCCGGCCATCACGCGGTCGCCGGGGCCGATCGGGTCCTCCGTGAGGAACAGGGCGGCTTCGGCGTCCACGAAGGCGGCGGCACTGCGGTTGCTCACGGCGACGCCCTTGGGCTTGCCGGTGGAACCGGAGGTGAAGATGATCCACGCGTCGTCGTCGAGGCCGGGGCGGGCGGCGGGGACGTCGGCGGGCTTGTCGACGGTGAAGCTGTGGCCGGCGCCGATGACGGTCCGTACGCCGGCCTCGCCGAACACCAACTCGGCGCGCTCGTCCGGGTCTTCGGCGTCGACGGGTACGTAGGCGGCGCCCGCGGCGATGACGGCGAGGATCGCGGTGTACAGCTCGTTGGTGCCGCTCGGCACCCGGACGCCGACGCAGTCGCCCCGGCCGACGCCGGCCTCGTCGAGGCGGCGGCGTAGGTCCTCCACCTCTGCGGCCAGGGTGCGGTACGTCAGGCGGCGGGTGCCGTCGTCGAGTGCGAGTTCGTCGGGGTGGGTGCGCACGGTGGCGTCGAGGATGTCGACGAGGGTGCGGGGTGGTGCGGCGGGGCCGGCGGTGAAGTGGGCCGATTCGCCGAGAGTACAGAACTGTTCGCTCAGCTCCGCTTCGAGCAGGGTGAGCTCGGCGTTCGTACCGGTGGCTTCCATCGGGTCCCATCGTCGAGGCCACGGCTTCGCAGGGAGGTGGTGCCGGCTCGGTCCCTGGTATGCCCGGGGTTGTCCGGGGGTGGTCCGAACAACCGGCTTATCCTAGTCGGCTGCTTGGGGGTGGGCCTGTTG